>NZ_CP033906.1:3341837-3645641 GCF_003816055.1 Bacillus sp. FJAT-42376 | reverse complement strand
GAAACATTCATTACAGATATATCTTTTGAACGGATGTTTCAGTTTTCAGAAAAAATACCCAGTTTGATAAAAGCAAAGACTCGGGTAACACCCTCAGTAGAACGGAATTGAAAGCGGCATTCACGCCTTTCAGTTTAGAAAGGAGGACGCGGTCAATGAGCTCTGGAAGCAAAGAACGAAATAAAAAAATCGTTTATGGAAGTTTAGCAGCAGCCGGTACTGGTGCCATGTTCATTCCGGGAATACGGAAAAGAGTCCTGCCTAAAGTATTGAGAGGGAAGGCTGAAGAGAAAAAGCATGAAGTGAAAGAAGAAATAAAAGAAGAAAAAGATGAACTGAAGGATGCAGCTAAAGACAGAATAGCCCATGAAATGAAGCATCACGTGCAAAAGAAAATGCAGTCCAAAGTAAAAGATGCTGCGGGAAAACTGGAAGCAGCAAAAGAAGAAAATGCCGGGAATGTTCATTCAAAGGCAGAAGAGATGAGAGACAAAGTTCAGGAAGCGCTTTTAAACGTCAGATCCAAATTGAAAACGTTCAAAGAAGCCGGAGAGGATTTTCAAGAGAAAATCAGACCCGACGACAAAGGCCGTCTGAAAAGTATAAGGGATCTAAAAGGTGTGAACCAGCTTAAGAGCGCCTCTCAGGTGAAAAGTGCAGCAAACATGAAAAAGCCAAGTCAGATTAAATCAGCAACGGACATTAAAACAATCAGTTCAATATCAAATTCTTAAATATGGAAGGGAGAAAGATAAAATGGCTGTTCAAAAAAGTACGGATAGTTCCAGTCTGGCAGAGGTAGTCGATCGGATTCTCGATAAAGGGGTTGTCATTGACGTATTTGCCCGCGTGTCATTAGTGGGAATCGAGTTAATTACAATAGAAGCAAGGGTTGTCATCGCAAGTGTAGATACATGGCTGCGCTATGCAAATGCGGTCGGGCTTCTGAGAGATGATGTACAGGAAGATGAAGCACTGCCTCACCAGTCAAATGAACGGGATAAACAATTCAGCATTTAAACCAGTCTGAAAGAAGCCGGCGGGGGAATACTCTTGCACCGCCGGCCCCTTTTAAATGTGAAAACGGCGGTGAATCCAATTGAAGATTAAAGAAGTGATGAAATCATTAAATGAATTCTTCTCAGAGCATATCGCTCCCCCTCATAAAATAACTTCCATTGAACCTACTGAAGAAGGATGCAAAGCTGTTGTGGAAGTCGTGGAAGAACGTGAATATATGAGAAAGTACGCCAAAGATGAAATGCTTGGGGTATATGATGTGACATTGGATGCGGAATATGATGTGACCTCATATACCCGTAAAAGCCTGAGGCCAAGAAGCGCAATGATGGATGAGCAGGAATAGCAGACCGTGTGATTGGAGCTGGAAAAGATGACCGTACTTAAAGAAGCAAAACAGGCGGATGCAAATGGAAAGGACACTTTTTACACAGAAGCATTTGAAGACATTATGGAACGGTCTGCTTCCTATATAAAAGCCGGTTATCCTGTTCATTTCACGGGTCCATCCGGAGTAGGGAAAACGACTCTTGCTCTTAACCTTGCAAAAAAAAGAAAAAGGCCTGTTATGCTTATGCACGGAAATCACGAACTTTCCAATGCAGATTTAATCGGATCATTTACAGGATATACAAGTTCGAAAACGGTGGATAATTATATACGTACCGTTTATAAAAAAGAGGAAAATGTGACAGAAACCTGGAAGAACGGAAGGCTGCTGGAGGCTGTGAAAAACGGATATACGCTCGTTTACGATGAATTTACAAGGTCCAAACCTTCCACCAACAATCTCTTTTTATCCATACTCGAAGAAAAAGTGCTTCCTTTATACGGCACGAAGCACACTGAGCCATTTATAAAGGTACATCCGGAATTCATGGTGATTTTCACAAGCAATCCGGATGAATATGCAGGGGTTTACCAAACACAGGAAGCCTTGCTCGATAGGCTCATTACAATCCCCCTTTCTTTTATTGAACCGGATACAGAAGCGGGAATCATATCGAAAAAGACCGGTGTATCAGCTGAAAAAGCGAAAAGCATCTCTCAATTTATCGGGAGTTTAAGAGAGCTTTGCAGAAAAAAGGGCAAAGAAGGCCCGAGCTTAAGAGCCTCCATCATGATTGCCCAGCTGGCACATGATCAGAAGATTGGTATAGACGGGAAAAATGATGCATTTCAGCAGCTATGTCAGGATATTGTGTGGTACCAGATGAGAAAAGCACTTGAAAATGAAAATGATAGTAAGATTCAGCAAATTATTTTATCAGAATGCAAGAAAATTCAGGGGTGACAATAATGAGCGAAACAGGAATTTATATATTTTGCGGAATACAGTCAGCAGGAGAAGAACAGTCCTTTGGGAAAATGAAGCTTGAAGGACAGGAGTACTCTATTTTTACCATTCATCATGAGGATGCGGCAATCGTTGCTGCCGAGGTTCCGATGAAAATTTACCATCCTAATAAGGAAAACGTGATGGCTCATCAGCATGTAGTTTCTTCCGTAATGAAGCAAAACGACACCGTGATTCCCATTAGCTTCGGAAATGTATTTAAATCTAAAGAAGATGTGCACATGCTTTTGAAAAACCTGTATCCACAATTTTCAAAGCTCTTTCCCGAGATTAAAGGGAAAATGGAACTCGGCTTGAAAGTAGTGGCGAAAGAAGACTGGATCAATCAAGAGCTTTCCGAAAGGAATGACATTCTCAAACTGAAAGATTCGGTAAAAGGAAAATCGGAAGATGCGAGCTACTATGAGCGAATTAAACTTGGCGGAATGGCACAGGATTTCTTTGAAAAACTGCAGAGACAAATAAAAAAAGAAGTATATGAACCGCTGCAGCAAATATCAGAAGCCGGAACCCTTAATAAGCCGATTGGCGAGAAGATGCTCTTAAATGGAGCATTCCTCGTGGACGGGAAATACGAAGAGCTTTTTGACAGTAAAGTAAATGAGATCAACGAAAAATGGAAAGATAAAGTGAATTTCCATTATTCAGGACCATGGCCTGCCTATAACTTTATTAATATTCAGCTGAAGGTCGAGGAAGCAAAATGATTCATAAGCTCTTTACCGCTCCATTGAATTTAGTGGTCAAGGTAGGAGAGAAAATTAAGGAAGAGGCAGATAAGGAACTGTATGATATTCCAACGATACAGCAAAAGCTTATTCAGCTTCAAATGATGTACGAACTGGATGAAATCGAGGAACAGGCCTACAAAGAACAGGAAGAACAGCTGCTAATGAGATATGAAACTGCCAAAAGACTTGAAATGGAGCAGTATGAAGAAATGCTGAATCAGGAGAAGTGAGGGATTTAAATGAGCAATTTAATTTATTTATACGGATTAATCCCTGCTGAAGAGGCAGCGAAAGCGCCATTGCCATCCTTCAAGGGATTTGACCAGGAGCATGACGGTTATGCTGTAAACTACGGCAGCGCAACGGCCGTCATCTGTGAACTGGATCCTGTTAAGTACTCTGAAGATCAAATAAAAGAGAAAGTAAATGAAATGGAATGGCTGCATGAGAAAGCCTTCCATCATCACGAAATGCTTATGATGCTTGAGAAGGAGTACACGCTCATTCCGACAAAATTCTGTACCATTTACTCCTCACTGGACAGCTTAAACGAAACGGTTCACACACATCAGGAGCGAATGGCTGAACTGTTTGGTTATCTCGATGGTAAAGAGGAATGGAACTTGAAAATTTTCAGTGATGATTCTCAGATGAGAGAATCATTTGGAGACCATAACCCTACCGTTATGGCTAAAAGAGAAGAGATAGCCCAGCTCCCGCCGGGAAGGCAGTATTTTGAGAAGAGAAAGCTTGAACAGCTCGTTGAGCGGGAAATGGAGCTTGAAAAAAACAGAATTTGTGAACAAATCCATGATGAGCTTGTCCCATTTGCCATTGACAGCACCGTTAAAAAAACGTGGAGCCAGGACGTAACAGGCAGAGAAGAGCAAATGTGCTGGAATAGTGTCTATCTCCTGCCAAAGGACCAAATTGCCGTTTTCAAAGAAAGAATACTGAAAGCCGCAGAGGCTTATCAGACATCAGGCTGGAAATTTGAACCGACCGGACCATGGCCTCCCTATCATTTCGCAAGTCTGACATCAAACGAGGAGAGAAAACATGGATCAGCCCCGGCAAATTGATAACAGTGATGTATCCCTGCTGGACATTCTTGATGTCATTCTCGACAAAGGTGTTGTTCTAAGAGGGGACCTTATCATTTCGATAGCAGGAATCGATTTAATTTATCTCGACTTGAGAGTTTTGATTTCTGCTGTAGAAACGCTTGTAGAGGCAAGCGGAAATAACACACTTTCATCATCCGAGATGGATCGGGAAAGAGAGGAGCTTGTTTATGTCACAGAATCCCGCAGGCGCTAAAACCGGACTGCAGAGCAGCAACGGGAAAATCAATCTGGATCCGGATTCTGCTGAGCAGGGTCTGGCCCAGCTTGTGTTGACGGTAATCGAGCTTTTAAGGCAGCTGGTGGAGCGCCATGCCATTCGCCGTGTAGACGGAGGGACACTGACCGATCAGCAAATCGAGGATCTCGGAGTGGCTCTTGCGAATCTAGAAATAAAAATGGAAGAAATGAAAGATATCTTTGATTTGAAAGATGAAGACTTGAACATCGACCTTGGCCCTCTTGGCAATTTGATATAAATAGGGACTGTGAGCAATGAGGAGGAATTAAGGTGAATGAGATTCAGCATAACGGCGGTTCGAGTTCCATTGTAGACGTTCTTGAAAAAGTTTTGGATAAAGGTGTAGTGATTGCAGGGGACATCAAAATCGGCCTGGCCGATGTAGAGCTTCTTACGATTAAAATCAGACTGATTGTCGCCTCTGTAGATAAGGCGAAAGAAATTGGAATGGACTGGTGGGAAAATGATCCTTACCTCAGTTCAAAAGCTTCTAATCATAATAACGAGGCTTTAGAAGAAGAAAACAAGCGCCTTAATGAGCGAATTAAATTGTTAGAGGAAAAAATGGATACTCAAAGATTGGTTTAACAAAAAACAAGATTACGAATAGATGAGTTTAATTGAACCCTGGGAGGAATTAAAAATGGAAAAAAACAATCAAAAACAGTCAACTACGAAAGCAGCAGAAAACACGAAGAGCAAACAGCAGGCTAATGGAAAACGCGCTGCAGTAGACAAAAACTTTTTATCAGGATCTCTTGTCGGTGCCCTGGCAGGAATAGGAGCAACGTTACTGCTTGCGCCTAAAACGGGAAAAGACATGAGGTCCTCAATCAGCAAACAATCTTCGTCTGTTTTAGACAGCTGCAAACAGTTCGGGGGGAGCACAAAAGATAAATTTTCTTCACTGAAAGAAAAAGGCACAGCAAAAACACAGGAAGCAGCAGACAAGATTAAAAAGTCAGCTTTATACATTGTGAAAAAAGAGAATAAGTCTGATGAGCAGGGAGCCGCTGAAAATGAGCAGCAGGAAGCTCAGGCACAGACGGCCGTGACAGAAACGAAGGAAAAGGATGAAACATCGTCCGAACAGGAAAACAAGAAAAAACTGCAGCAGGCTGTATCGGATGAAAATGAAACAGCCGAGGATGAAGAGGAAAACGATCATGAAGAGGAAACCGATCTTGAAGAGGACAGCAAGGAAGACGAGGACAACCAGATTGAAGTAAACGGACAAAAGGACGGCCAAGAAGAACCTTCATCGGATCAAAAAATGGACATAGAAAAGCCTAAGCCGGCTCCGGCCCAAACAGCTGCGAAAACAAGGACAGCAAAAGCAAAGAAAACGGCAGCACCTAAAAAACCAGCCAATGGAACGGTTATTAAAAATGAAGATGATACTGTTCAATCTTCTAAATAATTGGAAGTTGAAAAGGAGGACCTGACATGAGCGTAAATACGAAGGACAGCATTCTGGAAATGCTGACGCATGCAGCGAATAAACATCAATTTTCACTCGATATCACGTTAAACATGAAAGGTTCTCTTATAACAGGAACCCTTATATCAGCTAAAGAGTATTTCGAAAACATGAGTGAAAAGTTCGAAGGCGGTAGTGACCTCTCAAGAGCGATCAGCGAAAAGCTTCTTCACGCGAGCACCCAAAATGTCGAACATGCCGAGGATGTTACGTTTATTCATCTGAAAGAAACGAGAATATATTGCGGGGACAGCAAACCGACTCCGTCGAAAAGTGAGTTCCTATGGAGAGGAAGACTCGATCAGACCGATGGCTTCTTTATCGGGAAAATATCTGAGGATGAGTAAATAAGAAATAAAAAAGCCAGCCGGCTAATCCCGGCTGGCTTTTTCTATTCATCTTCATTTTGCAGTGCCTTGCACCCTTCATCTCCATTGCGGATTTTTACAGCGTTGGCCAGTTCGTAAATGAATATTTTCCCGTCTCCAGGCTTTCCTGTTTTGAGAATTTTGCACGCGAGATCTACGACATCCTGTACAGGAACTTTACATACAACTATTTCAATTTTAAGCCGTTCGTACATATTGATTTCCCTTTTTACACCTCGGTACAGCTCAGTGAATCCTTTTTGAAGCCCGGCGCCAAAAACATTGGATACGGTGATTCCGCTCACACCAATTTTAACGAGTTCCCTTTTAAACTCTTCAAATCGGTCTGGACGGGAGATTATTTCTATTTTCGTTAAGACCTCACTCATCATATACTCCCCGCTTCCTAAAGGTTAGACTCTTGATAGGCTTTTTCGCCGTGCAGCGTCAGGTCAAGACCCATTGATTCTTCTTCTTCACTGGCCCGAATGCTAATCACAAAGCTCACAGCCTTAATAATAAGAAAGGTGACGATTCCGACAAATACGTAGGTTGCTCCTATCGCAATCAGCTGCTTCAGCAAAAGCCCGGCATTTCCATAAAACAACCCGTCTGCGCCTGCAGAGTTTACAGAGGTGGTAGCGAATAGGCCCGTTGCGATTCCGCCCCATGTACCGCCAATTCCATGCAATCCGAATGCATCCAGAGCATCATCATAGCCCAGCTTCTCTTTCAAAAAGAACACTCCCCAGAAACAAACAGCGCCGCCCACAAGCCCGATTAAAATGGAAGCGGCAGGAGTGACAAATCCGCATGCTGGAGTAATAGCGACAAGTCCCGCTATTGCCCCGGAAATAGCACCGAGCATTGTAGGTTTTTTGTTAATAATCCACTCAACTGCAATCCATCCGATAATTCCGGTAGCAGCTGCCGTATTTGTATTGATAAATGCGATCATAGCTACATCATTGAGAGTAAGAGCGCTCCCGACATTAAACCCGAACCAGCCAAACCAGATGAGGACTCCTCCCAGTAAAGTTAACGGAAGATTATGAGGAGAAACGGAATTTTTGCTTTTTCTTGTTCCAATGACCAATGCCAGCACAAGACCTGCTACACCGGAAGATATATGAACTACATTCCCGCCCGCAAAGTCCAAAGCACCTAAATCACGAAGCCAGCCTCCCACGCCCCAAACCCAGTGGGCAACAGGAGAGTAGACGAGGAATGTCCAAAGAACACTGAAAAGAACAAAAGCTGAGAAACGCATACGTTCGGCAAAAGCACCGGAAATGATGGCGCATGTCAGAACGGCGAAAGTAAGCTGAAACATCATATATAAGCTGTGAGGAATGGTAGCACTGTAGTCAGCATTAGGCTCAAACGATACGCCTTGAAGTCCGGCCCAGTCAAGACCTCCTATAAAAGGATTCCCTGTAGTTGAGAAAGCAAGTGAATAGCCTGCAATGATCCATAAAACCGAAATAATTGCGATAGAACTTAAGCTGTACATCGCTGTACTGAGTACGTTCTTGCTTCGGACCATCCCTCCATAAAATAAGGCAATTCCAGGTGTCATAAGCCAAACAAGCAATGTTGCCACAAACATTAAAATCGAGTCGCCCATCTGCATTGCTGATTCCTCCCTATAAGTCAATTGAAATACGTCATGTTAGTTTATATAACATCAGTTGGTATATAAAGTATCATATGTGAAAGTAGAAGGAATATCAATAAGAATTTTCAAATATATTTAAAGATTATTTTGGAAGCGAATACAATTTGTTAGAAAATCTAACATGATAAAACATAAAAAAATCCACCCTCCGCAGAGAGTGGATTAATAGCAACTTTCTTATCTTACGCCCTTCATCAGCCTTTGAATGGAAGGAGAAACCAAAAACAAAATCAGACCAAGAACAATAGCGATTCCGCCGATAATTCCAAAATATACAACCTCAGTTTCAGGTTTGTAGAATCTAACGACTTGCGCATTCATTGCTTGTGCTGCTGCACTTGTTAAGAACCATAAGCTCATTGTCTGTGAAGAGAATGCAGAAGGTGCAAGTTTTGTTGTTGCAGATAATCCGACTGGAGACAAGCATAGCTCTCCGATCACGACAAGGAAGAAGCTGAGAACGAGCCACCATGGATTAACAAGTGATTCTGTTCCATTAATGGAAGCCGGGAAAATCATAACGATAAAAGAAATACCTGCGAAAATCAGCCCGAAAGAAAACTTCTTTGAAGTGGAAGGCTGGCGATCACCAAGCTTTAACCACATCCAGGCGAATAGCGGTGCCAATGTAATAATGAATAGAGGATTCAGTGATTGGAACCAAGAAGCCTTTAATTCAAAACCGCCGATGTTCAATTGAGTCCGCTCAGCAGCATACGCCGCCAGAATTGTAGAGCCTTGCTCCTGAATTGCCCAGAATACCATTGCGGCAATAAACAGCGGGATGTAGGCAAGCAGCCTTGATTTTTCAACAGCCGTTGTCTTTTTGCTGTTGTACATCACGATGAAATACGCGGCAGGAATTAGAATTCCAAGGATACTTACAATTAAGATAAATAAATCAATGGTTAAGATTCCTTGCTGAGCTAATACAAAACCAATAATGAGAACAGCTGCTGCTGCAATTCCGATTTGTGTAAAGGTCTTCTTTCTTTCAGCAGGTGTAAGGGGATTTGGAACGAAAGAACCTGCTAGTCCAAGACTTTTCTTCTTGGTTGCCACAAAAACAATCAATCCAAAAAGCATTCCAATTGCAGCCAGTCCGAAACCTAAATGAAAGCTATACATTTCTCCGACTGTTCCGACAACGAGTGGGGAAAGGAAACCACCCATATTGATTCCCATATAGAAAATGCTGAAGCCTGAATCGCGGCGCTCATCTTTTTCAGTATAAAGATCTCCGACAATGTTTGAGATGTTTGGTTTTAACAGACCAGTACCAAGAACAATCAATACCATAGAAATTAAGAATGCAGTAAACGTCCCTGGTAAAGCAAGAACGATATGACCCAGCATAATTAATATTCCGCCGTAGAAGACTGTTCTCGTAGATCCTAAAATACGATCTGCTATCCAGCCGCCGATGATCCCGGACATATATACAAGGGATCCGTAAATGGAGGTAATAGCGAGAGCGGTTGATTGGTCAATACCAAGCCCGCCTTTAGAAACGCTGTAATACATGTAATAAACAAGAATTGCTCTCATTCCGTAATAGGAAAATCTCTCCCAGAATTCTGTGAAGAATAGAGTGAATAAGCCTCTTGGATGACCGAAAAATCCCTTTTGAGGGACACTTGCCGCAATTTTATCATGGTCCAAAGGTGTCATTTGAATTACCTCCCTCTTATAAAATACTATATTACTATTATCTTTATTTTGTTGTCAAAATATTTCGAGTTGAAAAATTAGGTAAAAAGCATGGTGTTGTTAAAGAATTGCATAAAAAAAACCCTTCGAAAAGGGTTTTCTACACTAACTTTTCCTGTAATTCTCTATACCGTTTACTTAAGCTTGCATCAAGGGTTTTCAGCTGGGGATAACCGAGCTCTTTTTGGATTTCAATAGACCTGCTTTGAAGCCTCTCCAATTTCTGAAGCTCTTGTTTTGCTTTTGCTGAGGAACCGGATTTCAATAAAGCGTCAATTTTATTCATTTGCCTGTGCATGGATATTTGATAAATGGTTCGTTCACGGGCAATTTTAGCCGGCTTTACATACACGTTCAGAATTGAGCTGCGGTTTGCGGAACCGTATACCTCTCCGATTTCTTTTTCGGCTGAAGTGATAGATGATGTAAACCTGTCATACAGCCGATCAATGGATGTCATGCTCGAGTTTAAAATCGCTTTATTGTAATCGGCCGTCCGAACCTGAACGATCATACCGTAAAGGGTTGCTTCCTGACTCTCGAGACTTCTCGTTATGCCGGCAGGAAGAGCGGAATAGCCGCCGTCTTTTTTTATCTGTGCTGCGCGTGTTTGGAGACGGTCCAACACCCGGAGCTGCGCTTCAGACTTTGAGAGGTTATCCCCGCTAGGTTTAATGGAATTCATTAATCTGTATTGTGAAACTTCATATATGGTTCTCTCAATTGTTTTTTTGGCAGGGTTTACATATTTCTGGCCAAGTGCGTCTCGGATAGACTTCCCGGAAACTTTTCCTATCAGTGCTTCTGCTGATTTAAGTTCTCCGTTTAATCCGTTATACAAACCATTTACTTTTGAAATACTTCCGCTATTGACAGCTGTTTGATAAGCCGCCGTTTTTTGAAGAAGGACTTTTCCCTGTTCTTCAGCAGCCGAATAGGCTGCATTCTCTTTGCTCACAGGATAGCCATTTTTCCTGGCAATCGCTTCAAATGATTCATTTGATTTTAAGATAACGGCCTTCGTCATTTTTTCGACTTTTGGATATAGCCATCTTACCTCAGCATTGTGCATCCTGATGCATCCTGAACTCACGTATTTTCCAATGGAATTCTCATTGTTATTCCCGTGTATGGCATAGGTAGTCCCATACGTTCCTCTTGCATCGAGTCCGAGCCATCTGTCTCCAAGAGGATTTCTTGGATCGCCGCCAGGAATGTTGTCTTTATAATAAGGACGATTTACGATTTTGGTGACAACCCTGAATGTCCCTTCCGGCGTTAAATCATCGCTTCTGCCTGTCCCTACACTAAACACCCGGACGAGCTTGCCGCTGTCGAAGAAAGCTAATTTGTTTATTGCTTTGTTCACAATGATTAACTGGCTTCCGCTCGCAGAAGCGGAAGTGAAGTTTCCTCCGGCAAAAAAACTGAATAGAAGGATAAAGCTTAAAATGATTTTTTTCATAATGCCCCCTGTTTTTCTATAATTATATAAATATGCCAATTAATTATAAACGCAATGGCCTATAAAATATGTAGAAATTTGTATTGCTGGAAAATTTTTTGTTTGAAAGTGTATCAAATGGAGGGAAGGAGAGGCGGAAGAGGAAACAGGAAATGGAAATAAAAAAGGCACCTGACTAGTCAGGTGCCTTTGCGTATTGCGGCGGGAGACCAAACGCCACATCGTTTGTACCTATAAGGTGCGTCCCCCGGCTTATGCAACTCAGCTCATCGCTCTAGTATAGTATCATACATCATGAAAAAAGGCAATCTCTTGTGAAGGCCGTTCTCATTGAATTTCAATGTGCTTTCTTCGTAGGCAGTAAGAAGGAATTAGTATATAATTTCAAGGAGATGAAAAAAGGGGACGAAGGAAAATATGAAAATCGGAATTAGGAATAAAATCCTATTCGGCTATGGGGTCATATTGGTTTGCTTAATCGTGTCGATTCTATTAATCAGCAATCAGATTTCACAAATGCAAAAACAGAGAAACTTTATCATAAATCATGATATTCAAGTTTTTAATTTAACCGGCCAGGTGGAAAGGTCTCTCCTTGAAATGCAAACCGGGCAAAGAGGCTATGCGATTACTGGAAATGCGGAGTATATGAATGCATATGAGCTTGCCGGAACTCATCTGGATGACGATTATAAAGAACTCTACAGCTTAATCAGCGATAATTCTTCCCAGCAGGACAAACTGAGAGCGATTAAAGCTTCCATTGATAACTGGGTTACCGAAACAAGTGACCCTGTCATCAAGCTGAAAAATAATGGAAGAGATCAGGAGATCCAAAGGTTTTATGCGCAAAACCCTGATGCCGGTGCCATTAAATCTGTTCGTGATCAGCTTGAAACGTTCAAGGGTACAGAATTGAATTTAACGAAACAGAGAGCAGCTGATTTAGACAGTCAGAACTTATGGTTAAGATATATGATGTATGGCCTTCTGCTCCTGACTGCGATTGTGGCAATCGTAATTGGAATGGCGATTTCCAAATCAATCGTTTCGACTGTGCAGCAGGTAATCGGAAATATTAAAGCGATGACAAGCGGCGGAGATTTATCCCGGAGGCTGAACGTCCGGACAAAGGATGAAATCAAAGAACTTGCAATGGCAACGAACCGTCTGCTTGATGTCATGGAAGAACGCAGCTGGGTTCAGACAGGCATCAATCAAGTGAATAACCAGAATCAGGGGATATCGTCCCTTGAACCTCTTGGGGAGACTTTCCTTAAAAATCTTGCGGATTTTACTGAGTCGGCAATGGGCGCTTTTTACGTAAAAGACGGCGATGTTTTTGTGAAAAAAGCCGGATATGCATTTGGAACAGAAAATGCGAAAGAGACCTTTTCTTATGGCGATGGTCTCGCAGGGCAGGCAGCCATAGATAAAAAAGTAGTCGTTGTGAACGATCTGGGCGCAGATTATCAGCCCGTTTCCTCAGCAATGGGAAATATCAAGGCTAAAAGTCTTCTCGTAGCTCCTATCCTGTATAAGAGCAATGCGATTGCTGTTATTGAACTGTCAAGTTTCGGAGAATATTTGCCGAAGCACATCGAACTGCTGAACGCTTTGACGGAATCAATGGGACTCACCATTAACAGCGTCCTTGGGCAAATGAAGATTAAAAGGCTTCTTGCAGAATCACAGGCTATGACAGAAGAACTTCAAACGCAGTCTGAGGAACTCCAGACTCAATCAGAAGAGCTTCAAATGCAGTCTGAAGAGCTGCAGATGATTAATGAGCAGCTGGAATCCAGAAGCGAAGATGCAGAAGATAAATCCAAGGAACTCGAGCAGGCAAAAGAAGAGCTTGAGGCCCAGGCAAAACAGCTGATGGCAAGTTCCCAATACAAATCAGAGTTTTTGGCGAATATGTCACATGAGCTCCGTACCCCGCTGAACAGCATTCTGATTTTGTCAGAGATGCTTGCGGAGAACACAGGGAAGAAACTTGCCTCAGAGGAACAGGAGTTTGCAGAGATCATCCATTCTTCCGGACAGGACCTCTTGAACTTAATTGATGAAATTCTGGATCTCTCTAAAGTGGAATCCGGAAAGCTTGAGGTACATTTCGGGGAAGTGAATGCAGCCGGCATCCCAGAATATATTGAGCGGAATTTTGCTCATCTTGCAGCCCAGAAGGGGTTATATTTAAAAATAGATAAAGCAGATGAAGTGCCTGATCTTATCTATACGGATGAAAAGCGTCTGAACCAAATCATTAAAAACCTTCTTTCCAACGCATTTAAATTTACGTCTCATGGCGGAATTACCGTTTCTATTGATCATGTGCCGGGCAATCAAATCCGCCTTGCTGTAACGGATACTGGAATTGGAATACCTAAGGACAAGCATGAGATCATATTTGAAGCGTTTCAGCAGGGAGACGGAGCGACGGTCAGAAAATATGGCGGCACCGGTCTTGGTTTATCCATATGCCGTGAACTTGCAAAGTTGCTTGGCGGAGGAATTACGCTTGAAAGTGAAGAAGGGAAGGGCAGTACCTTTACACTTCTCATTCCAGCACATCCGGATTTGTCCGGAATCACAGAAGAGCAGAAAACGCAATATGAGGCGGCTGCAGCTGCTGAGTTAAAGATTGTACAGGATAAAAGCGATGCTGATTCTTACACGGAGCAAGATGTGTTTGAAGGCAGGAATGTGCTGATTGTGGATGATGACCATCGTAATATTTATGTTCTTGAGACGGCATTAAAAAATGTCGGCATGAATGTTCTGACGGCTGAAAACGGACAAAAATGTCTGGAAGTTCTGCAGTCGTCAGCCAAATCCGTTGATTTGATTTTAATGGATATCATGATGCCGGTTATGGACGGGTACGAAACGATGCAAACGATCCGTGGAGAATACCAGATGAACGATGTACCGATTATTGCTTTAACGGCTAAAGCCATGAAAAATGACAGGGAAAAATGCTTAGAAGCAGGAGCCTCGGACTATATTAGCAAACCGCTTAAGATTGAGCAGCTGCTATCGGCAATGAGAGTTTGGCTTACTAAGTAAAAGAGGTTGGACGTAAATGGCAGATAAACAGTTTAACAAAATGGAAGAGGAATCTTTCAGTCAAAGGGAAGAGATTGAAATTGACCTGCTGCTGGAAGGTGTTTACCGCCTGTCTGGCTATGATTTTCGGAATTACATGCGTTCTTCTATTGGAAGAAGAATCAGAAACAGGATGCGAATGGAACAAATTCCAAGTATATCGAGACTTCTTGAACAGGCAATTTATGAACCCGAAATACTGAATAAGCTGCTAAATGATTTCTCCATCAATGTAACCGAGATGTTCCGCAATCCAAGTTTCTTTAAATCCTTTAGAGAAAAAGTCGTTCCGCAGCTGAGAGATCTCCCTGTGATTAGAATCTGGCATGCCGGATGCTCAACAGGAGAGGAAGTCTACTCGATGGCCATCCTTCTTGAGGAAGAGGGTCTTGCAGATCGGACCCATATATTTGCTACTGATATGAATGAAAGAGTGCTGGAGCAGGCAAAACAAGGGAAATTTGCACTTGCAAAAATGCAAAATTACACAAAAAATTATTTTTTGTCCGGTGGACAGCGCTCTTTATCGGAATTTTATACGACAGATGAACGATTTGCTTATTTCCATCCCAAGCTGCTGACTAATATAAGCTTTGCCCAGCATAATCTTGTAACGGATCAGTCTTTTAATGAGTTCCATGTCATCGTTTGCAGAAATGTACTGATTTACTTTACAGGAGCTCTTCAAAATCAAGTGCATCATTTGTTCCATCAAAGCTTATCCGACGGCGGGTTTGTTGGATTGGGAGATAAAGAATCTTTAAAATTCACGGAAGTTGCCTATCATTATCAGGAGTTTGTTCCCAGTGAAAAAATCTATCGGAAAATCAAATGAAAAAGAGACTGTGACATAAGGTTACATGCTAATAAAAAGCTCTGTTAAACTTGGCTGTTGATTTCCGTTACAGGCGCTCAGCGACCAGCGGGGCCGGCGGTGAGCCTCCTCGCCGCTTTGCGCCTGCGGGGTCTCACCTGTCCGGCAGCTCCCGCAGGAGTCTCGCGCCTTCCACTGCAATCAACTGGGTTTAAAAAATCAACTATACACTTTAACATAGCGAAATAAAAAAACCGAACGATTATTTGAAACTCTGGTATAGAGCTTCTTAATCGTTCGGTTTTATTGTTTTTCATGCTTTTTTCAAAAGAAATATTGGGCTTAAGGACAACAATTTTAGTTATGTCCCAGCCTCTTTTTAGCTGCTGCCCTGAATCATCAGCAGGCACATATCATCTTTTTGAGGAGTATTCTGTTCATGGAGGCCAAGCAGGTGAATGGGAGAGAGTGTGCTGCCTGACCATTTTTGGCTGGCGATATATTGAAGCTTTTCAAGCATCGCGTTTTCATCTTCTCCAACATTCTCATACACTCCATCAGTAAACAATAAAAGCTGGACGTTATCTGAATAAGTAAGCATTTTGCTGGTAATGTTTATTTCTTCAAAAAATCCGACTGCACAGCTTCCTGTATCCAGTGAAACTAATTCCCTGTTATCCAAAAGGGCATAGCCTGGAGGATGGCCGGCATTCACATACTCCACTGTCTTAGCTTTCGTATCAATGACAAGGTATATCGCTGTGAAATAATAATTATGTTCTTTCGTCTGGTCTGATAAAAGAGCCATATACCGGTTTAGCTCTTTTATAACGAGAACAGGATGTTCAAGCTGTTTGATGGAATCCCGCAAAACCGATGAAATATACATGCAAATCAGTGAGGAAGAGATGCCGTGCCCCATCATATCCAGCAGGATCACTCCGTATTTATGATCGTTAAAACGGTGCCAGTAGTACATATCCCCAGCCAGTTTATTCGAGGGCATATGAGATACATGGATCTGAATATTGTCTTCATTTAGAGGAGGATTTAAGAGACTCTTCTGAATCTGCATGGCAAGATCCAGTTCATGAGACAATTTTTGCTCTTGCTCAGCATGCCAGTCCTTCTCCTGCTTCAAGCGGAGTGCCACTCTGATTCTTGCAAGCAGTTCTACTTTATTAATAGGTTTTGTAATGTAATCATGTCCTCCCACGTCCAAAGCTTCGGCAAGTTTGTTGGAGTCCTCAAGAGCGGTAACAAAGATAATCGGAATCTCTTTCAGGTGTTCATATTGCTGTATTCTCCTGCATGTTTCAATTCCGTCGATTTCAGGCATCATGATATCAAGCAGAATCAGATCCGCTTGAGGGGCGGGACTGTTTGGCGAATCGATTTTTAAATAATCGAATAGAGCCTGTGCGGAAGATAGGGATACGCTGTCCTCGTATCCTGCATTTTTAAGAATTTTTTCAACAACAAATAAATTTACTGGATGATCATCTACAATTAGAATTTTCATTACGGGCTCCATACTTAGATTTAATACTATTATTATACTAGAAGACGATTGAAAGAGGGAGCTTTTGGTGTTTTGCACAAATATCACAAAAGAATGGGGGAGTGCAAATAGAGGCCATGCCGGATAAGGTTCAGTTTCAAAACAGTCAGGATGAAATGACTATTTGAACCTGCAGACCCGGGCACTTATATTTTCAATGACTGGCATAATTCATCCCTTTATAGGGAAATGAAAAAGGAGCATCTTATATTTAAGGGGGAAGTTCAATGAAACAGGCGGAACTTGTATATGACGGGAAAGCAATTTTGGCGGAAGGCCCGGTATGGGATGACCGTGAAAGCATGCTGTACTGGATAGATATTCACGGGAAGGCGATACATATCTATAATCCGGAATCAAAAAGGGATCAGATCATCCATACAGGACAGAAAATCGGCGCGATTTCTCTGATGGAAAAAGAAGGTTTGATCGCTGCGATGGAAAATGGCCTTTACAAGATAGATCTTCAAACAGAAGAAAAAAGCTTCATTACAGATCCGGAAAAAGAAAAGCCTGATAACCGGTTTAACGATGGGAAATGCGATCCGAAAGGGAGATTTCTGGCAGGAACGATGCAAAAAGAGGGACAGGGAACAACCGGTGCTCTCTACAGTTTGGATGAACACCAAAATGTAAGGAAGCTCCTTGACGAAGCGGGAATATCCAATGGGCTGGCATGGAATCAATCTGGTGATACGTTTTACTATATCGATACACCGACCCAGAAAGTTGCGGCTTTCGATTATGATTTGGCATCCGGAAATTTGTCCAATAAGCGAACCGTGATTGAAATCCCGGAAGAAGAAGGGCATCCGGATGGCATGACAATCGACGCGGAGGGGAATCTGTGGATTGCTCATTTTAACGGATCCCGTGTCTCAAGATGGAATCCGGATACAGGCGAAAAGCTTGAAGAAGTTCATCTTCCTGTATCCCAAGTCACATGCTGCACGTTTGGCGGAAAAGACTTGGACGAATTATATATCACAACAGGACGTGAAAACCTCGAAGGCGAAGAGCTTGCAAAACAGCCGCTTGCAGGCGCCATTTTTAAATATAAGACCGATACAAAGGGGGTAAAATCAAACCGCTATAAAGGATAATACCGGGAATCAGCGGAAGCTGGTTCTCTTTTTTGACAATTTCTGCTCATATTCATGCTAAAATGAAGGAGCAACATCAAAAGAGGGGGTTCTGATGATGACACAAATTCCTATTTCTGTTCAGATGTATACGCTAAGAGACGAATGTGAAAAAGACTTTTTGAAAACGCTTAACAAGGTGGCTGAGATTGGGTTTGATGGAGTGGAATTCGCCGGGTATTACGGAGTAAATCCGGCTGATCTCCGGAAATACCTCGATGAACTGAACCTTCGTGCCTCCGGAAGCCATTTCGTGCTGAAAGAGATGGAAGAGAACCTCGATTTCTGCATAGAGGCTCAAGCCATTTTAGGCAGCAGGCATCTTATCATTGCCTATCCGTATGACCGCATGGAAAAAGAAGAAGAATATCATGAGCTCGCGGCCAAGCTTAACGGAATGGGGAAGAAAGTTCATGAAGCGGGGCTTACACTCAGCTACCATCATCACGAATTTGAACTGCTCACGTTTGGCCAGAGAACGGGCATGGAAATCTTGATGGAGGAAACCAATCCTGAATGGGTTCAATTCGAACTGGATATTTACTGGCTAACCCACGCAGGCAAAGATCCTGCCGATTGGATTAAGCGATACAGCGACAGAGTCTCGCTCGTTCACATGAAGGATATGGAAACTGGTGAAGACAAAGCATTTGCTGAACTTGGAGCCGGAATTTTAAATCTAAAAGCAGTTGTTGAAGAAGCCGGCAAAGCGAATGCAGAATGGCTGGTCGTGGAGCAGGATATTTGTAAGAGATCTCCCCTTGAAAGTGTGTCAGCAAGCTATAGCTATTTAAAGGGCTTATCCATCAAAATATGACGAAAAGCTGGGCATCTGCTCAGCTTTTTTCATTTTCTATTCAGCGCTGCAGCCTCAGAACGAACACGTTTGAAAAGGAACTTTCCATTCCTCTCAAAGACAGCCATTATGAAGCCGCAGCGTCAATGGACGGTGAATTTTATGCAATCCTCAGAGGGAAAAGTGCAGGATTGCAGCTTAAGGCCCTGGAATTCAAAACAAAGAAAACGTTGTATCCTGGAATCATTTCATTGAAAAGCAGAGAAGCAAAAAAAGGACATCATTCAGATGTCCTTTTTGATGAAGCAATCGCCTGAGATAGAGTAGAACGAATATTGGTTTTCTCAAAAGAGAGGCCAAGCTGCATGGCTGTCATCGCAATTTCAGGACGAATGCCTGAAATTGTCGTTTTCACTCCGATGAGAGCGAGGGTGTCAATCAGCTGAAAAATTTCCTGTGCAACCATCGTATCAATGATCACGACTCCGGATAAATCAATAAACAAATGCTCGATTCCTTTCTGTGAACATTGTTCCAGCGTGTTTTCAAGGATGATTTTTGCTCTTGCTGTATCTATGTCACCGACAAGAGGCAAGAGTGCGTCCTTATTCGCCAGGCTGATAACCGGAGAACTGAGCTCGTATATCATTTCCTGCTGGGCTTTCAGCTGCTGTTTCGCATTGTTCTCAGCTTCTTCGACAAACTTTAAAATGGCTGTATCAAATACTTCTGTCATATCATTAATCCAGCGCTCCTCCAGTTCCCAGGAGACATCATCAGCATGATCTCTGATAAACTCTTTGACCAGAGCAATATACTGTTTTCTCGTTCTTTTAAACTCCTTGATTACGAAGTGATTTGGAGTTCTTAAATGGGCTCCGTCTCTTGCAATTCTATGAACCCATTCATAGAAACGGTCCATGAATTTTTCTTTATCCTCTATAAAAATATCAGGTGCGATATGATGGAATTCCAAGTTTTGGGCTTTAATCCCGCTAATGATTTCAGGGTCTTTTGATCCGTAAACCGTGGAGGAATCATAGTTCTCCAGAGTACTGTACCAGTCCTCAGTGAGTCTGTTGGCGTTAGCATTAAAATAGTCTCGAAGCGCCTGATTGATATTCATAAGTTTCCCCCTAAAATAGTCTGTCTACTAGCCATTTTACCAGAAATAACAATCGGTTACCCGTATGAGAGAAAATATATAAACCGCCTGAGCCGCTTGATTCATCCGGGTGTTTATGCAATTAAGAAAAACAATATTTCAGCATAATTTCACAGGAAGAAAAATTACTTGATGACCCGGCTATTCATCCTTCTTCAGACAACTAGAACGGGATTCACAGCGAACCATGCTTTGACGCTGTAGATTCGCCTTAATCACTAATCAGACACATGGTTAAAGAGTCTGTAAAACGAGAGCTAAATAGTACCCTGCGATACTAATTTTTCCTTTTCTCTTCACATTTTCCTAAATTAGCCGATTTATATATTGGTAGAAGGAAGAATGAGGAGGTAAGCACGGATGAGATTAAAAAATAAAGTAAGTATTGTAACCGGCGGATCAGAAGGAATTGGGAAAGAAACGGCGCTTCGATTGGCGGCGGAAGGATCCAAAGTCATTGTCTCTGATATTAATAAGGAACTGGGGGAAGAAGCGGTTCGCCTCATTAAGGAAAATGGGGGAGAAGCGGTTTTTTTCCAGACAGATGTAACTAAGTTTGATCAAGTAGAAGCACTCGTAGAATTTGCGGTTCAAACTTACGGCGCTGTTCATGTCATGTTTAACAACGCGGGTATCGGGTTTAATAAGCCATTTTTAGAACACTCTCCCGAGGATTACCATAAGGTTGTCGATGTGAATCAGCATGGTGTTTATTACGGAATGCTTGCAGCAGCAAGGAAGATGAAGGAACTGGGCATAAAAGGAGTCATTATCAATAATGCGTCTGTCTTCGGCTTTGTTGGAACACTTGGCATTACGGGATATCAGGCTGCGAAAGGAGCGGTCGTTATGCTGACAAAGCATGGAGCGCTGGAGCTTGCCCCTTATGGAATCCGGGTAGTGGGAGTAGGTCCGGCGGCTGTTAATACAAAAATTGTACAAGGATACAAAGACGCAGGACTGCTTGAATACATGAAGCAGCAGCAGCTGACGCGCAAGCTGATTGAACCGGAAGAAATTGCTTCGATTGTGGCTTTCCTCGCAACAGATGAAGCGCGTTCTCTCAATGGCTCTGTCGTAATGGCCGATGACGGTTTTGCGAGCTTTAAGTCTGACATCAGACCATAAACAGCATAAGCGGCAGAAGTGCCGCTTATCTTTTTGGCTATGTTGAAAGCATGGTGTTGATTTTGAAACACCTGCTGATTGGAACGGAAGGCGTGAGGCTCAAGCAGGCGCAAGGCGGCGAGGAGGCTTGCCGGCCGCCTGAGGATAAGCGAACGTCTGACAGCTGCAATCAACAGCCAGGTTAAACAGAGCTGGCTTTTTAAAAATATTTGGATGGAGAGGTATTCACATGGAGAATGTTCAGCAAATGATTACAGCGGACATCAAAAAGAAAAATGTATTAATGTATACTGCGTTCACAATTTCACTTGTTTTGGCCCTTTTAAAATCTGCCGCAGTAAAAGAATCGGAAACTGCGGTCCTCTTTGCATCTGAACTCATCTTATTTACCGCCGTTTTCTTCCTTGCTCAAAAGTTCCTTAAGAAATTCATTCTGTTTCCTTATATTAGTGTCGTCCTGGTCAATGTATTTACGATGATTGGTATCTATGTAGCCGGGGGAGGATGGACAGTAGTCATCATTACATTCTTTTTGGCCATTTTTGCAGCGGTTCATTTCCGCAAACTGATTTTTGCGATTGGTTACACCCTTGGGTTTATTACTATATTGCTGGCCGCCGTTTTCAGTACAAAGGAATTGGCCGAAATTCAGGCGAACATGGCCATGGTCATCCTGGCTTATATCTTATCCGGTTTGATTTTGGCGGTCCTCATACATTTGAATAAAAAACAGTCTGAAAAAATCCAGCATCTAGTGATTGAAACGGAAGAAAGAGCAGCAGATCAAAAAAACAAAGCAGAACAGCTGCATGAAAACATGCTCCAGATTCTTGAGAGTGTAACCGTTGCAAGCGAGCGGATTGCAAGCAATTTAAGCGCACAGGGTGATATGAAGGCAGGAGTGAACGAAATAGCAGCCGGCAGCTACCAGCAAGCAGAACAGATTTCGAATATCTCCCAGAATACAGCTGTTTCCCATGAAATGATGGCAGGCTTGAGTGGCGAAATGAAAATGCTCTTAGAAAAGACTGAACAGACGAAGGGCATTACGAATGAAGGGGAAAAGAAGGTAATCGACTTTACCAAGGATGTATCTGACATTCAGGAAACCATATTGGATCTGAACCGTGCTTTTCAAAAGCTGAGTGAGAAAGTGAAGGAAACGAATTCTTTTTCCAACAGCATTAAACAAATATCTGAACAAACCAATCTTCTTGCATTGAATGCCTCCATTGAAGCGGCAAGAGCAGGGGAGGCAGGAAAGGGATTTTCGGTTGTTGCGGAAGAAATCCGCAAATTGGCTGAAATGACCAATAAAACAGCTGAAAGTATTACAGAAAACCTGCTTCAGGTAAACAATGATAATGAATCAACCCTTCAAAAAATGGAGGAAAGCGAAAAGAAAATTGCCGATGTTCTTGGGTCTTCTGAAGATGTCGGGAAATATTTCGGGAAATTAAAAGAAATGATTCAGACAATGAACGGAAATTTTTTAACAGCTGAAACGGTATACAGCCAAGTGCTGGATAATAGTTCAGAAGTAGAAGCAGCAACAGCAGAACTGGCAGCTATTATTGAACAGGCGAGTGCAGGACTTCAGGAAATGAATGCAGCCGTCGAGACGCTGACAGAGGATAATGGGAAAATTGCAGAGCTGATGAGCCAGACATCCGAAAAAGCAAAGAATATTATGGATATTCATCAAATGTAAAGAGTTGGCTATGTAAAGCATATTGTTGATTTTTAATAGCGAACGTCAGCCATCTGCAATCAACAGCCAAATTTAACAGAGTTAAAGAGTGAAAAAAAGAAGCCGCTGGCCGGCTTCTTTTTGTGTAAGGAAATAAGTGATAGAATGGAATAATAGACTTCTCAAATAAAACGGAATGACGAGGTGGAGCATGAAAGGCGAAGAGAACGAACTTGACGGATTAAAATCTGAAATAGAAAGACTTAAACAAATAGTAGCTGACTATGAACAGCTGATCAAAGATTTGTCCGCTCCCATTATTCCATCTATTATTCCCGACACAATCCTTGTCCCTTTTACCGGCATGCTGTATGCGGAACGGTTTGAAATGATGATTGCCAAAATAACGGAATACACATTTTCAAGACCTGTGAATACAGCTGTTATCGATTTTACGGCTATCTCTAAAAAGGAAATTGGTGAAGTTTCCGTGTTTGGAAGATACGTTGAAAATCTTACATCTACCCTGAATTTAATGGGAGTCCAGGTTCTGTATGTCGGCTTTACACCGGCCATTACACAAGTACTTGTAGAATCCGGCCTATCCTTTGTGAAAGAATTAAAAACATTCTCTACGTTTAAAACCGCTTTGCAGTATTTAATGAAGGAAAAGGGAATAGCTTTTCGTACACTCTCTTAATCAGCCTGATTTGTTTTTTAAATGGTTCTGTTAAAGCCTAATGTTGATTTTTAACACCAGTTGATCGAAGTGGAAGGCGTGAGTCTCCTGCTTAGAGCAGCGGGGCGGGTGAGACCCCGCAGGCGCAAAGCGGCGAGGAGGCTTGCCGCCCGCCCCGCGGAAGGAAGAGCGCCTGTAAAGGAATTCAACAGCCAAGTTTAACAGAGCTTTTTAAATACATAATTGTTATGCCTTTTGCAATCAGCCCCGCACTGAAATATCTTCTTAACAAGGATACATATGTAATTCAGATGGGAACTTCTTCCGTTCAATAATTGCTTATTTTTGGGGGCTTTTGCCTCTTTTATTCAACACGTGAAAAGGAACAGGGGAGGATTCGATTGAAAAAACTTTTAGACAGAAAGATCGTGTTTGCAGGACAGCGGAAAGCAGACGAAATTAAAAAAATGATTGAGAACATGGGGGGAACGTTCCTGCACCGTCCGGCACAGGGAACGGTGTTTCTCAATGATGAAAAGCTGAAAGCTGATGTACTGGATATGATCAACCATCATTATGACTGGATCATTTTGACGACAGGAATGGGCTCTGAAGCCATTGTAAAAAAAGCGGAGGAGATGGGAAAAGAGAAGCAGTTTCTTGATGAGCTGGAGCGGATGTCTATCGGAATACGGGGCTACAAAACAGCTCAATTCCTGAAGAGCAGGAATCTTTCCGCAGCAGCAAAGGATGATGATGGAAGCAATGCAGGATTGCTGAGGGAACTTGCTAAACATGAGTTCAAAGGAAAGAGAGTCGTTCTTCAGCTGCATGGGGAACGCGCCCCTATGCTTGTTGAATTTTTTCAGCAGCAAGGAGCAGAATGCAAGGAAATCCAGCCTTATCTCCACGTTGCCCCGGATGAGCAAACGATGCATACGCTCCTGGACGAAATCATCAGCCAAAAAATTGACGCGGTTTATTTCACGAGTAAGCCGCAGGCAAAATTTCTAATGGAATTCGCAAGAAACTGCGGTACAGATCAACAGGTTCTTTCCGCCTTTTCAGAGAGTGTGGCGGCGCTCGCAGTCGGAAAAGTAACGGCCCAGTCTTTAAGGGAAGAAGGAATAAGCAGAATAGTGGTTCCGGATCATGAGCGAATGGGAAGTGCGATTGTGGAGCTTGCGAAATATTTTGAAACGAAATAATGCTGTGATACCGCCTCTGTAAAGGGGCGTTTTTTTGTATCGTCATCCTCTCCAGACATTGCGGTCCGGGTAATAAAAGAACAAAAAAATGGTAAAAATAGGCTGTGTGCCTTCTATCCTTTTTTTAGCTGTCAAACCACCGGGATTAGAGTATTTTTTTCCAATACTGTTTACATCTATAAAGTTGGGGAAAGGAAAAAGGTAGAAGCTTTTCATGAAATTTTCGTGCAGAGAGGAAGCGGAAATATGCCGGAAACATTTAATGTAAAAATTAATGGCACAGATGCTAGAGCCCATGAGAATCAAACCATCCTTGACCTTTTATCTCATTCATCTATTGAGGTTCCAAATGTCTGCTATCATCCAAGTCTTGGGGCCATTGAAACGTGTGACACATGCTTAGTTCAAGTAAACGGAGAATTTGTAAGATCCTGTTCGACTTCTCTAAAAGAAGGAGATCAGATTGACACGGTTTCCAAAGAAGTGAAGGAAGCACAAATTATCGCGATGGACCGCATTTTGAAAAATCATGAGCTGTACTGTACAGTTTGCGATTATAACAATGGCGGCTGTGAAATACATAACACCGTAAAAGAAATGAAAATCAACCATCAAAGCACTCCTTTTGCCCAAAAGCCCTACCCTGTCGACAATTCTCATCCATTTTACCGCTATGACCCTGATCAATGCATCCTTTGCGGCCGCTGTGTGGAAGCGTGTCAGAATGTTCAGGTTACAGAAACCCTCTCGATTGACTGGGAAAGAGGGAAACCACGCGTAATCTGGGATAACGATGTGCCGATCAATGAGTCCTCCTGTGTATCCTGCGGGCATTGTTCTACAGTATGTCCGTGCAACGCCATGATGGAAAAAGGAATGGAAGGCGAAGCTGGATATATGACCGACATTCAGAAGGAAACACTTCGTCCTATGATCGAAATTACCAAAAACGTGGAGACTGGCTATGGCTCCATCTTGACTATTTCCGATATGGAATCCGCTATGAGGGAAGAAAGAATTAAAAAAACCAAAACGGTCTGCACATATTGCGGCGTTGGCTGCAGTTTTGACGTCTGGACAAAAGGCCGGGATATTTTAAAAGTGGAGCCTCAGGCAGAAGCCCCGGCTAACGGTATTTCAACTTGTGTAAAAGGAAAATTCGGCTGGGATTTTGTGAACAGCGAAGAGCGGCTGACAAAGCCTCTCATCCGTGAAGGAGACGGTTTCCGTGAAGCAGAGTGGGAGGAAGCGCTCAATCTGATTGCCAATAAATTTACGGAGATAAAAAATGAGCACGGTTCGGATGCCCTGAGCTTCATCAGCTCTTCAAAATGTACAAATGAAGAGTCTTACCTGATGCAAAAGCTTGGCAGAGCGGTCATCGGCACGAACAACATTGATAACTGTTCAAGGTACTGCCAGACTCCGGCAACGATGGGCTTATTCAGAACGGTAGGACACGGCGGAGATTCAGGGGGCATTAAAGATATTGAAATGTCCGAGCTTATTTTGGTGATTGGCTCCAATACATCGGAATCTCATCCCGTTTTATCAACAAGAATTAAGCGGTCTCACAAACTGCATCATCAGAAATTGATTGTAGCCGACATACGGAAGCATGAAATGGCAGAGCGCTCTGATTTGTTTGTAAATCCGAATCCGGGTTCTGATATCGTATGGCTGTCAGCGGTGTCTAAATACATTTTGGACCAAGGCTGGGCGGATGAAAGCTTTTTGGCGAATCAAGTAAACGGACTGAAAGATTACACAAGGAGTCTGGAGCCATACACAATGGAGTATGCGTCCGAAGCAACAGGAATCAAAATAGAAGACTTGAAAAAAATGGCTGAAATGATTCACGAAGCAAAAACAGTTTGTGCGCTATGGGCGATGGGAGTGACCCAGCATCTTGGAGGCAGCGACACGAGCACAGCTATATCCAATCTGCTTTTAATTACGGGAAATTACGGAAAGCCCGGCGCCGGAGCGTATCCGCTTCGAGGCCATAACAACGTCCAGGGTGCGAGTGATTTTGGAAGCATGCCGGACCGGTTCCCTTCTTATGAAAAAGTCACGAATCCTGAAGCGAGAGAGAAATATGAGAAAGCATGGGGAGTGAAAATCCCGGCCGAAGCCGGATTGAACAATCATGAAATGATTGCAGCGATCCATGACGGTAACTTAAAAGCGATGTACGTAAAAGGAGAAGAAATGGGAATTGTGGATTCCAATATCAATTATGTGCAGGCAGCCTATGAAAAACTGGATTTCTTTGTCGTTCAGGATATTTTCTTCACCCGGACAGCGCAATTTGCGGATGTGGTTCTCCCTGCCAGTCCAAGTCTTGAAAAAGAGGGGACCTTTACGAACACGGAGCGAAGAATCCAGCGCCTTTATCAGGTACTAGAACCGCTCGGCGATTCAAAGCCGGACTGGAAGATCATCATGGAAATCGCCAATAAACTTGGTGCGGGCTGGAAGTATGATCATCCAAGTGAAATCATGGCGGAAGCGGCCCAGCTTGCTCCATTGTTTGCAGGAGTGACGTATGACCGGCTTGAAGGATATAACAGTCTTCAATGGCCGGTTGCAGCGGATGGAAAGGATACCCCGCTGCTCTTTACGGATGGCTTCCCATTCCCTGATAAGAAAGCAAGACTTGTTCCGCTTGAATGGACACAGCCGCTGACTTACGACTCTGAGTATGATGTTCATGTGAACAACGGGCGCTTGCTCGAACATTTCCATGAAGGGAATATGACATATAAATCTGAAGGCATTACAGGCAAAACTCCACGTGCTTTTTTAGAGGTATCGGAAGTGCTTGCAGATGAAAGAGGAATTAAGACCGGTTCATTAGTAAGATTAGTGACGCCATACGGACAGGTGAAGGTACAGGCGCATGTGACAGACAGGGTCAGGGGAAAAGAAGTGTATCTCCCGATGAACGACAGCGGGGAGGCAGCCATTAATCTCCTGACAAGCAGCCATGCGGATAAAGATACGGATACACCGGCCTATAAAGAAGTAAAGGCGAGGCTTGAAGTGCTTGAAACAGAAGGAATTGATCCATTGCCAAGGGTTAATCACCGCAACGGAAATCCGAATCCGCAGACGGGAGTAGAGGTACAGCGGAAATGGGCAAGAAAAGATTATGTATTCCCTGGGGATCTGGTCAGGAAGGAGCGGAAGAATAATGGCTAACGCGACGACTAAAATCACGAAACTTGAATTAAGTGAAGAGGATAAGCGGAAGAGGGACTTGCGTGAAGTGGAAGATGCCCTGGTGTCTAATAAAACAGCCATTCTGGAGTCGCTGAAACTGATGCAGCATATGCAGGACAGAGGAATTCTGCCCCTTTTAAACGGACTGCTCGGGCAAGGCGATAAAGTGCTTCACGTATTAGTGAAAGCGATGGATAAGCCGGAAAACACCAATACATTAAAAAACATGCTGCTCATGCTTGGGGTGCTTGGAACAATTAACGTTCAGCAGCTTGAGCCTCTGCTCATCAAATTGAATAAGGGAGTTGAGCGGGTAGCTGAAGCAAAGGATACAAATAAAAAAACGGGCTATCTGGATATGGCCCGGGCACTTAAGGACCCGGAAATTAATAGAGCGTTAACCTTGATGCTGACCTTTTTAAAGGGGGTTGGGGAGGAAACAGAGCATATGGAAAAAAATAAACAGCAAGAAGCACATGAACGTGTAGACAGAGGAGAAAATAATTAAGCAAAAGATGATGAGAGCTTCGAGACTTGAAGCAGAAAGTGCCTTGTTTTTCAGCGGAAGAAAAAGGAAGACAGTCAGGCTGAACCAGCCATAAAGAATAATCAAACAGGTACGTGTTCCCGTACCTGTTTGTATTTGAATGCTTTTCACTGGTCCTCTAACCGGAAAAGAAAGCGCTTTAGATAAATAGTCGCGGCACAATCCCTATATACAGGCATTAGAACGGGTATTATATGGTATAATTGCTATAGAGAGGGAGTGTCCTTTTGAAAAACTCAAACAACCTTTTTCACTCTGGTGAAAGGGCCATTATTAAGAAAACGAAAGAACCCGTGACGATTGCAAAATGCCAATATGTCAAACATATGAAGAAGTATTCGTATATCGTAAACGAAAATCCCAGTACCTTTTATTTCGAAGAGGAACTGCAGAAACCTGAATAAGGTGCATAAAAACAGGCAGCTGTGTCCAAAGCTGCCTGTTTTTTAGTTCAATTTTTCAACATTTACACGTCCGGAAAAAAAGACGGCTCCACCGCCCATGTCTGCAAGCCGGTCAGGGGTTAACGAATTTACAAGGTGCTTCTTTTCTTTAGTATCCGCCCATAAACCTTGACTGACCAAAACGCCGGGAAGGACGTTTGTTCCTACTGATACTGCAAGTTCACATTCTCCGCGGTCATTCCAGACCCTGGCCAAATCTCCGCTGATCAATCCTAAACGCCCGGCATCCAGTTCATGGATATGCACCCGAGGCTGCTTTTCAAGCTCAACATGCTTTTGGTTGTTATTAAATGTTGAGTTTAAAAAATTATGATTGGGTCCAGGAACAAAAAGAAATGGAAAATCTCCGTCTTTTACGAGAGGTGAGTAGGATGGAAGAGCAGGGTATCCATGCTTCATCATCTGTTCAGAATACAATTCAATTTTTCCGCTCGGCGTCGGCAGCTTTCCTGGGAACAGCGGTTTGACGTCTGCTTTTACATAGTCGTTTTCCATCAGGGCATCATAGCTTATTTCCTTAATATATGGGTTATCTGACTGATCCACAGCCTGCTTAATTAATTCAGCCTCTGACACATCGAAAAGCTCTGTATCCATATGAAACGCTTTGGCAAGCATACGAAAAAGCTCTGTATTGGATTTGGACTCCCCATATGTGTCAATCACAGGCCGCTGGATCTGCATAAAGTGATGCCAATAGGATGAATAAAAGTCCGTATTCTCAAAGGAAGAGGCTGCGGGCAGGACGATGTCGGCATAGGCTGCGGTTTCCGTTAAGAATAAATCATGAACGACCGTGAAAAGATCTTCTCTGGAAAGCCCTTCTTTAACTTTATTTGCTTCCGGAGCAACAACAGCGGGATTGCTGTTATAAACAAAAAGCGATTGTATAGGCGGATTGAGCTCTAGCAGGCTTCGTCCAAGCTGATTCATATTGATGATCCGGGTGTTTTTCTTTTCAAGCAAATCCAATCGTTCCAGCGCCACGCTGTTATGCTGAAGGTAGCTGGAATTTCCTTTAATTGCCCCGCCCCCTCTATGAAGCCATTGTCCGGTAACAGCAGGGAGACAGGCAATGGTCCGGACATTCATCCCTCCATTGTCATGATGCTGAAGCCCGTTTCCGATCCGAATAAAAGAGGGACTTATCTCGCCATACATCCTCGCTAGTTGAAAGAGGTCATCGACAGGAACTCCAGTAATAGCGGATACCGTATCCGGATCATATTGAATGACATGTTCTTTTAATTCTGCATAACCAACCGTGTATTTTTCAAGAAACGATTCATCAGCATAGTTTTCTTTAAAAAGGATATGCATTAAGCCAAGGGCAAGAGCGCTGTCGGTTCCGGGAAGAATGGGGATAAACCAGTCAGCCATTCGTCCGGTCTGATTCTTATGCACATCAATGACCACAATTTTCGCTCCGTTTTTCCGCGCTTTTTGGGCGAGCGCCACTTGGTGCATATTGGTGCTTACTGCATTGATTCCCCAAAAAATAATCAGCTTGGAGTGAATGGTTTCTTCCGGATCGATTCCCAGACTGCCTCCCATCGTATATCGATAGCCAATCGAACCCGCAACATTGCAGATTGCGCGGTCAAGCAAACTGGCACCCAGCTTATGGAAAAACCGGCGGTCCAGCCCTTCGGAAGAAAGGAGGCCCATGTTTCCGTAAAAGCTGTATGGAAGAATGCTTTCCGGGCCATCGGAGTGAATGAGTTTGGTCCAGCGGGATTTAATGGTTTCAATCGCCTCTTCCCAGCTGATTCTCTCGAAGCGCCCTTCCCCTTTGGGTCCAACTCTCTTCATCGGATAAGCAAGGCGCTTCGGATCATAGATACGATCCGTCATATGACGGACCTTGTTGCAAATGCTTCCTTTCGTCACAGGATGCTCCGGATCACCTTCCACCTTAACGATTTTTCCATTCTCTTTATGCAAAAGCAATCCGCACTGATCGGGACAGTCCAGTGAGCATACAGATTTGAATATCCCGTTTTTCTGGCTGACAAAAGATTTCATAGAAGAACCTCCTGAGATTCGGATAGAAGCTTTCTTACCTGCCAGCTGGCAGGTAAGAGCAGGACTGGGCAAATATTTTCCGGTTTTTGTTTTTTTTATCATACTGATAAACAGAGCAAATGAAAAGCAGGGATTTGACCGTAAATAAAGAATGGGTTAATTGGAAGGAAACTATTTTCCGCTTGGCTTCGTTTTATAGGTAAGCAGAGAGGTTCTCTGCAAATCAAGAGGAAGGGATGCAGCATAATGAAAAAAGCATGGTTGGCTTTACTTGCACTGGGAATTGCTTTCGGCGCAATGCCTCATGAGCCTGCTCTAGCAGCCGCTTCATGGTCCGGTTCAGAATTAAAACCCGGGCAAATCGGAAGGGTTACAGCATTGACAGATACCTCCATTTATACAAAAGAAGGTTCTGCTTACAAAAAGATTTCAACTCTAAAACAAAACCATGTATCAAGAGTTTATACAAATCGGGGCGGCTGGTTTGGAATCGGCGGAGGGAAATATGTCCAATCTGACAGAACAGTAAAATATGAAACTCCATCCAGGTCCCGTTATGAAGCAGTAAACGGGATCAAGTCCATAAGAATGAGAGAGGGCTCTGCTCCTGTAGAGTATCCTCAAATGATCGGGATGACGAACCGGGAAGCAGAGAAAGCCATTAATCAGGAGCTGAAGAACCAAGCGGGAAAAAGTGCCGTTCAATACAAGGCCTTTAAAGAAAAAGAAGAGAAGGATAAAGAGCAATGGGAAAAAGACGGCAAACCTTATAAATGGGTCCCATATGAGTACAAATCGACTTATGAAATCCACTTCAATAAAAATCATCTTCTGAGTATTGTATTTTATGAATACCAGTATTTAGGGGGAGCCCATGGGACGACCTTCGCAAAAACGCTTAATTTTAATACGCTTAATGGCACTCCGTTTCAACTAACAAAAGTCATCCATGATAAAATAGCCAAACTGAAAAATTATGCAGCTGCTGATTTGAGAAATCAGGCGAATAAACAGCAGACGGCTATTTTCGAAGACGCTTTAAAAGATATAACAATAAACAACAGCAGGACATGGACGTTTCACAGCAAAGGGATAAAGCTTATTTTTCAACAATATGAAGTGGGCCCTTACGCATCCGGAATGCCGGAAGTGACCGTACCGATTTCTGTATATCAATAGCCTTTTGGATTTGTCTAAACAGGATGCTTAGAGAAAAGAATAAAATGCACCGCCCTGATTCGGCATACAGAGAAGACGGGGGATAAAGGCAGCCAGCCAAGCGCCTTTGAAAATCAGCAGACCAGAAAAAAGGGGAAGAACCGCCAGTTATGGACGTTCAGACTGCCTGTCTGGGTGGAGGAATCATCGCAGAAGCAGAAACGGGCAGGAGCCGAGTATTGTATTGAACCTAACTCAAACGGACCGGTGAAGCAGCAGCTCCGGACTGTCCCCATCGATCAAAAAGAGGTAACTCAAGCTGGGACAATAAAAGAGTTAATGGAAGTTTGCTTGTTTAATAAAGAGGAGTTTAAGTCTGTTGATGCTTTGCCGCTCATTGTGAGTAAAAAGGATTGATATGGAGTCTCTAAAACTAAAAAATCTCATCAAATGAAAACAGGGAAACGCATTCTATGCATTTCCCTGTTTTCATTTAATATGACTGGCTAGTCCCTTGGGGAAAAGAGGGCTGGACCTCCCCTTTTCCCCAAGGCCCGATCAATCAAATCCAAGTAAATACTTGGAGCTGGCCCATCCTTTTTTTCCCCGATAGTCGATTCTCGACCATTCAGAACCCCATTCGTGAACCTTCACTTTTGCTCCTTTTGGAATGACCGTCAGGCTTTTCGCTTTCGTGCTGGAGGATGATCTCAAGTTTACATTCGCTTTTGCTATCCCGGTGCCGGCGATTGGAAGGACGTATTTAGAGCTGGCATAAGCGGTTTTCCCTTTATATTGAAAAGAAATCCACCCTGAGGTGATCCGTTTTATCTCAACGGCTGCTCCTTTTGGAAGGGTTCCGACGATTTTTGCTTTCGTACTGGCAGCAGCACGGATATTTAATTGACTGGCCGTCACTTCATACGTGTAGGCAGCGGATGCTTTAGCTGAATGTGTTTCTGCAAAAGGGAGATTTGTGCTGAGCGGCGACGAGAGTATACCAATGGCAAGAACCGTTGTACCTGCTGTTTTGAACCATCTGTTCATTTTATCCACCTCAATCGTTATTTGTATTCGAAAATAGAACGGCCTGAACAAGCAGATTGTTACAAGTTAAACTCAGATAAAACAAAAAACCTTCGTTCTCGGCAGAAGGTTTTTTGTTTTCATTTAAAAATTTTTTCTTCACTTTGGATTGGCAATTGACATTTTATGAATAGAATCATAATATAAAAGAAAAAGTTGCGTTAGGTAAAAATAATAGTAAGGGTGAAAAATAAATGGGTATTTCTAAAACAGTTTGTCTCAGCCAAGCGAATAAGGGAGATACCTTAAGAATCACCTCCCTCTCTCTTGAAGGGGTGATGAGGAGAAGACTCCTTGATTTAGGTTTTATTCCCGGCGCTGTTGTCAAGGTAGTCAGAAAAAGTCCGCTTGGAGATCCAATCGCATTCCGGGTCAGTCAAACAATCATTGCATTAAGAAAAGAAGAAAGCATGAAGATCGAAGGAGAGTTGATCGCTGATGAGTAATGTGTACCGCGTAGCATTAGCCGGAAATCCAAACACGGGGAAAAGCACTTTGTTCAATGCATTGACTGGATTAAAGCAGCATACCGGAAACTGGGCTGGAAAAACGGTCGACATGGCTGAAGGAACGATGCAGCATAAGGGCGAAACCTATAAGCTAATTGATTTGCCGGGAACGTATTCATTATTTTCCAATTCAAAGGATGAAGAGGTTGCGAGGAACTATATTGTTTTTGAAAAACCGGATCTTACGCTTGTTGTGCTCGATGCTACATCCCTTGAGCGCAACATGAACCTTGCTTTGCAGGTTCTTGAAATGACAACAAATGTTATTGTATGTGTCAATTTAATAGATGAAGCTGCTAAACGGGGCATTCATATTAATGAACAGCAGCTGACAAGGAGACTCGGTGTTCCTGTCGTCAAAATATCAGCCCGCAATAAAACAGGATTTCCCATCCTGTTTGACACGATGGACCGATTGGTTAAAGGAGTCATAGAATGCCAGCCTAAATTGATCAGCTACAATGAAGTGATTGAGGAGAAAATCAGCCGGATTGAACCTCTTGTCAGTCCGCTCATCGATGATGAACTTTCGGCAAGATGGGTGGCCCTGAGGCTGTTGGACGGAGACGAATCTCTGCTGGATGAATTAAAAGGACGTATGGCGGAAAAGGAGGGACTTCCCAGTGGAATTAAGTCTTCAGTTTGATCAGGTCCTTAGAGAAGCAAGGGACATATCTTCCGATGAAATAAGGGACGGGATTGTCCAAAGCCTCCACGAAAGAAGCAAAGAGCTTTGTGCCAGAACGGTGACGTACAGTAAAACGAAGGAGGATGTTCGTACTGAAAAGCTTGATGCTGTGCTGACTTCTCCTGTATTCGGTTTTCCTATTATGCTTGTGATGCTCGGGGCAGTCTTTTATTTGACAATTGCGGGAGCCAATATTCCTTCTTCCATGCTTGGTGAATTTTTTGGCTGGCTGGAAGGGTATCTGTCCGTCTTTTTTCAATGGGCTAAAGCCCCTGACTGGCTGTATGGAATCCTGGTGCTCGGTCTCTTTAGAGGAACAACCTGGGTAATCAGCGTTATGCTGCCTCCAATGGCCATATTCTTTCCTGTATTTGCCCTCCTTGAAAACTTTGGATATCTTCCAAGGGTTGCGTTTAATATGGACCGTATTTTCAAACAGGTTGGGGCACATGGGAAGCAGTCGCTGACGATGGCAATGGGGTTCGGATGCAATGCCGCTGCCATGTTGTCTACGAGAATTATTGAATCACCAAGAGAGAGAATGCTTGCCATTCTCACGAACAACTTTGTCCCCTGCAATGGAAGATGGGGAACGCTCATTGTTCTGTCCTCGTTATTTATGGCAGCAGGATTTACGGGAGGCCTGGCTTCTCTAATCACAACCGCTGTCATTGTTGGAATTGTTCTTTTTGGAATTATCGTTACCTTTGCGGTCTCTTACGTTTTGTCAAAGACGGCTTTAAAAGGGGTACCGACCCATTATACGCTGGAATTGCCGCCATATCGGAAACCGAAAGTCTGGGATACCGTTATCCGTGCCTCTCTTACCCGGTCCATTTCCGTCCTCATGAGGGCCGTAAAGATTGCTGCACCGGCTGCGATGCTGACATGGATTCTGGCAAACGTCTTTATCGGAGATACGAGCATCCTTATGTACTTCGTCAATTTTCTCGATCCATTTGGGAAAATGCTCGGAATGGATGGATATATTTTAGCTGCCTTTATAATCGGCCTGCCGGCAAATGAAATTGTTTTGCCTGTCCTTTTAATGGGGTATCTCTCCACAGGATCTTTGACGGAAGTCGATAATTTAATGGATCTAAAACAAATTTTCCTTGATCATGGATGGACTTGGCTGACGGCTTTAAATATGATGCTGTTCTCCCTGCTTCACTTTCCGTGCGGCACGACACTAATCAATATCTATAAAGAAACAAAAAGCAAGAAATGGACGTTCATGTCCTTTATCATTCCGACGGTTATAGCAATTGCGGTGACGTTTATTCTTGCCAGGGCGGCGCAGCTGTTTGGGTGGGTTTAAGGAAAGAGTAATGGAAAAGAAGCAAAAATCCTCAATCAAAAGGGTTTTTGCTTTTTTCTTTTTGGCTGGGTTAATAAATGATGCTGATTTTTTAACACCTGCTTAATGGAGAGGAGGACCTGCGGAAGCAGCGGGACAGATGAGACCTCGCAGACTGAAGGGTCACCGGCCGCCAGGAGCAGAAATGAACAGTCGAGTAGAGCTTCCTGTTTGGGAACAAAAGGAATAAAATAGAGTTACTACATCCATAGGAGGTTGAAAATGAAAGCTGCTGCAGTCCCGATTAAAAACCAAATGAATGCTGTATTTGTTCACGTGAGGAATTTAAAGGCTTCTGCCCAATGGTATTTTGAGCTGATGGGGCAGGAGGCTGATTTGGAAAAAGTTCATTCCCCTGTCTGCAACGTTCCTATCAATGGAACAACCTCTCTCACCTTGGATGATCACAGCTTTGATTCACAATTTAACGAACTTTCGAAAGAAGTCTCCCTCTTCAAGCGTGTGAAGGTGAGACAGCACCAACGGTAAGGGGGAGATGAATTTTGGTTGGGCGACAGCCCAAAGGCTTTTGTTTTTGCCATTTGGTATAATCAGTCTTATAACAAATAAGGACTCATTTATCAATGAAATTAGATAGTAATAACCATTCAGTATTCTTGATGCATTACCATCTTGTCTTAGTTGTGAAATATAGAAGAAATGTCATTGACGACACTATTTCAGACTATGCCAAAGATAAATTTGTCTCATTGGGTGAAAACTACAATATTACATTGGTCGAGTGGAATCACGACATCGACCACGTTCATATCTTGTTCAAAGCTCACCCAAACACGGAATTATCTAAGTTTATCAACGCATACAAAAGTGCCAGTTCAAGGCTTATAAAAAAAGAGTTCCCTCTTGTCCGAAAAAAGTTGTGGAAAGAGATGTTCTGGTCAAGAAGTTTCTGTTTGTTGACGACTGGCGGTTCTCCTCTTGAAATCGTGAAGAAATATATCGAAAATCAAGGGATGAAATGAGGTGATTTGATATGGCTAAACAAAACAAAGCGTATAAATTCCGCTTGTACCCAACAGAAGAACAGGTACTGGTTATCCGTAAAACCTTCGGTTGTGTTCGTTTTGTGTACAACAAAATGTTAGCGGAACGAAAAGCGACTTATGAACGGTTGAAAGAGGACAAAGAAGCATTGAAAAAAGTAAAACATCCGACTCCAGCTAAGTACAAGAGTGAGTTCGAGTGGCTGAAAGAAGTAGACTCGTTATCGTTAGCGAACGCTCAACTAAACTTGGATAAAGCGTATAAAGCCTTTTTCAAAGGAAACGCCAAGTTTCCGAAGTTCAAAAACAAACGACACAAACAAAGCTATACAACCAATGTCGTGAATGGAAACATTCAACTGTTGGATGGTCATATCAAATTGCCGAAACTCAAAAAGGTCAAAATCAAACAACATCGAGCTATTCCTGCGGAGTATGTCATCAAATCTTGTACCCTATCAATGACTGCATCAGAAAAATACTACATTTCCATCCTCACAGAGTACGAGAAGCAAATTGAAATTAAAAAAATTGAAAACGTCGTTGGGTTGGATTTTGCGATGGATGGATTGTATGTCGATAGCGAGGGTAAGAAAGCCAATTATCCGAAGTTCTATCGTCAAATGCTTGATAAATTAGCCCAAGAACAGCGTATACTTTCTCGCAAGAAGAAAGGCTCTTCGAATTGGAATAAACAACGTGTTCGAGTTGCCAAAATTCAAGAAAAAGTCGCCAATCAACGCAAGAACTTTCTTCACCATAAGTCAAAAGAAATGGTGAAAACTTATGATGCCGTCATTATTGAAGACTTGGATATGAAAGGAATGTCGCAAGCCTTGAAGTTTGGCAAAAGTGTTGCGGATAACGGGTGGGGGATGTTCACTTCTTTCTTGAAATACAAACTAAACGAACAAGGGAAGAAACTTGTCAAAATCGACAAGTGGTTTCCATCTACCAAGACTTGTTCGGGTTGCGGAAACACGCAATCAATGCCAATGAACCTTCGAACATATACATGTTCATGCGGGCTTCATCTTGACAGAGATGTCAACGCGGCAATCAATATCAAAAAAGAAGGCATTCACTTATTAGCGATTGCCTAGTCATAAATATAAACTCTTGGAACAAGAGGGTTAGCTTGGTCCATTTCGTCAGCTGGTAAAAGTGGCGATTACCCAAGAAGCCCCCACTTCAAGCAACCTGTAAGGGTGGTAAGTGGTGGGTAGTTCACAGCAAGCATAAGCCATAATCCAATTTTTAATCTCTATACTTCTGACATAGAGGAGGCTTATGTATACGTACAAAATAAAGGAATAAAGATTGTGAGGGAACTGGAATGGGCGGGCGAAACGGCCTGGTTCAATATACAGGATCCTGACGGAAATGTAATCATGATTGCCAATTGCTGAACGAGAAGAAAACAGCCGGGGGCAGGCCCGGCTGTTTTAACTGGTTATCTCTGTTTAGTTTTTATTGGCGATGTTAAAGAATGATGCTGATTTTTTAACGTCTGCAGCAGATCAGCAGTCAAGTGTAATTTACACGTCCGCCTGTTTTCGCGTCACTCTCATTCTTCTTAAATCGTTCTTCAAAAGAATGTAAAGGGAAGGAAGCATGAATAATGCGAAGCCTGCTTTCTCCAGTAATTCTCCGCCGTCCTCATAAAATTTCAACAGGCTTTCTCCAAACATTTCGGCTCCAAGGAAAATCAGAACGACGCCGAGTACTTTGAATAGAACAGATAAGTTCAGCTTAACTGCTGTTTTGAATAGTACAACGGTTATGGCCACTGCCAGGATAATTCCAAGAATATTTCCAGCAGCAACCAATCCGGCGTGCTGCGAAATTTGCGTAAGATTAAAGATCATCAGCTCAAGTCCCTCTCTAAATACGGAGAGAAAAGCCAAAACGAATAAACTGATTCGAGATGTATTGGAAGAAACCTTTGACGCAACAGAATTTGAAACATCGCTGTTCCGGTGCAGCCATAAAATAAAGTAAGCAATGAGTCCGGACGCCGCGAGCATCATAATGCCTTCAAACCATTCTTCAGATGCGCCTTCCATCTCCTGTGCGCCGGAAAACCCGATAAATCCGCCAATTACACTGACGATCAACCCAAATCCCGCTCCGAAGTATACGGACGATTTAAGGTCGTTCCGGTTTATTTTCGTGGTATGTATTAAAATAATTCCTATAATTAGTGCTGCTTCAAGCCCCTCGCGTAATGCAAGAAATAAACTAGACCACATCTATTCCATCCCCTTAACCTATAATGAAATTCATTCTCATTTATATGATAATGAGAATTAATATCAATGTCAATACAGTATCGGGAAAATAGTTTCATCCTGTTTGGGACAAAAGGGGTATGCATTCTATTCAGATGCATACCCCCAATTCCATTATTCAGCTGGCTTCAATTTAAGGACATCGTTCTTTTTGCCGTTATGGGTGAGGGAGGTTTCATGATACGTTCCTTCCACCCAGTTTTTCAGCTGATTGCTATACCAGCGGCTCCGGAAATGCCCCGATTGCCCAGGACTGTTATTATGATAAGCTTTTGACAAGTCGGACAGGTCAGCTACGAAACGCCATGGAGCACCATGATCAACGACTCCGTCCTCTTCATAGGCAGCAGCCTGCACTGTCACCTGGCTGCCGCCGACTGGGAGGGGCTTTTCCCGGTTGAAAACCCATTCGAGAACAGGTGAAGCAGCTGAAAGCGGGTGGGCAAAATAAACCTGATGATAATCTCCCCATTTCCATGCTGACGGGTCTTTGCCGTATTGATCTTCAATATCAGCAAGGACGTTTTTCAGAGCAGAATGCAAAACTTTTTCAATGCCGCCTTTGCCCTCAATCCAAACGGATTTTTCCCCTTTAAGGGCTTTACGGAGCAATTCATCCACTGCCTGCTGTTTTCCTTCAAAAAGTTCATCCATGTCCTTTGGAACCTTCTCCGCGAATAGTACCTTTGGGAGCTCTTTCATCCAAAGGTGGAATACAAGGGGAGCCCCGGCTTCCGCATTGTCTTCGTAATTCCAATTTTTAAGAAGAGAAAGAGCTTTTTTCTCCTGGGCTGTGAGGTTTTGTCCTTTTAGTACATTAAGAAAGGAGGGAACAAATTCCTGCGCATAGAGATTTTTCTGATCCATCTGCAGCTTCATCATATCCTTTGCGGACAGTTTTTCCTTTCCGGCTAAAACCTCCTCGATCCTCATATACCGGTAAGGCTGGGCCCAGTGATTGCTGATGTGGTAAGGGTACCGGTCATCAATGACTTTATTGTTGGCGGTTGCCAGGAATCTTTTTTCAGGATTCACACTGCGGGGCAGCTGATCCCACGGAATGAATCCCGCCCATTCATACTCATCTGTCCACCCCGGGACAGGAAGGAGGCCGTCTCCTTTTTTGCGGATAGGTATTTTTCCGTTTGCTTTGTAGGCAATCGTTCCATCCTCTCCCGCAAAAACAAAGTTTTGAGTCGGGACGTGGAATCCTTCCAATGCCTTTTCGAAATCATTCCAATTTTGGGCGCGGTTCATGTTGAGAACTGCCTGCAGCTCGGTGCTTGGCATCAAGGCCGTCCATTTCAAGGCAAGAACCGTATCTTTTTTCTTATCCAATGCAAACTCTGAGATGACAGGTCCATGCCTCGTTTCCGTCACCTTGTAGGGGATTGTTTCTTTGCCTTTAACCTTAATAGGTTCCTTTATTACCTTTGCCTGTTCCCATTTTCCGTTATGAAGGAACTTTGACTCATCCTGAGGATTGCGCTTTTCAATATAAAGATCCTGTACATCGGGCCCTGTATTCGTCACTCCCCAGGCAATTTTTGCATTATGGCCCAAAATAATTCCTGGAACACCTGCAAAAATTACCCCGCTTACATTCTGGGAAGGAGAGGTGAGATGCATCTGGTACCAAATCGACGGGGTAGCCAGGCCGAGGTGGGGATCGTCAGCCAGCAGAGGTTTGCCTGATACGGTTTTCTTCCCGCTTACTACCCAGTTATTGCTTCCATTAAATTCACGGGGAATAACCGCACTTGCAAACGTATTCCGGATATCGAGCTTTACGTCTTTATAGCTGGAAAGGATAGCAGGAGCATCTTTTGGATAACTCGGAAAAAGTTCCATGGCCTCTTCTTTTGTAAGCTGTTCCATTGCCCAATAACGAAACGCCTGTCCCTGCCAGTGTCCCCCTAAATCAAATGCCATGTATTTCCCGATGGTCAGAGAGTCAAGAGGCGTCCACTTGGAAGGCTCATATCCTAAAAGTGTGAATTCCACCGGGAGTTTGCCTTCTTTTTTTGCCTCTTTTATATAAGCATTGACTCCATCTGCAAACCACTGGAGAACTTGAAGAGACTTTGGATCATAGGCAGATAGGGATGCTTTTGCAGCTCTCCTTAATCCAAGGGTCCTAAAAAATTTATCCCGGTCAATGGTGGCCTCGCCAACTGCTTCACTCAGCATTCCGGAAGCTTGTCTCCGGCTTAAATCCATTTGAAAGAGCCGGTCCTGGGCCTGTACATAGCCTTGGGCCATATATAAGTCTTTTTCGCTTCCGGCTTTTATGTGCGGTACACCCTCCTGATCTCTCACAACGGTCGTTTCTTTCATAATTCCTGAAATGGCTGTTTCACCGGATATCTTAGGCAGGCTCCTCTCTGTGTAAACGTTTACAAAAATACCGGCTGAAATAAGAATAAGCGCAACTACTGAAAGGCTTATCAAGAGCCACTTTCTTACCGGACGCTTTTTCTTAATCTCCAATGGAATATTTGTCTGCAAATTCAATGCCCCCTTTTTTTGGTCTATCTATAATTTATTTATATAGCAAACAGGGAGGGTTAGCACGAAGTATTTTCTGTAATAATAGAAAATTCAGTAAAAAATCCTTAGCAAACTTAAAGAAAAAGCGCTGTTAAACTTGGGTGTTGATTGCAGCTGGCAGCCGTTCGCTTATCCTTGGGCAGGCGGTGAGCCTCCTCCTGGCTTCGCCAGCTGTCCAGCTGCTCTAAGCAGGAGTCTCTCGCCTTCCACAGGGGTTAAAAATCAACAACATGCTTTAAGATAGCCAAAGAAAAAGAAAAAAGCCTTCAGAAAAGGCTCATTAAGATATTAAGAACGCTGAATTACAGAAGTTGAATAGCTCTTTATCATTTTTTGCAGATTTTTATGTCCCTCTCTTAATTTAATCGTTTCTTCAATAATTTTCTGAAACCCTTCTAAATCTCTATCTGAGGCATTTAATACAGATTTAGGCAACCCTTCTGCTATTTGCTGTAAAGAAAATTCCTGAACCATTTCTTTAACCACCTTTTTTAAGTTTTTGCGCTGCTTAACTCTGCTTGTCTGATTACCTTGCGCCGCTTTTTTCAGCACAGTTTCGCGCTTTTATAAATATAAAAGCTGTTTCTTATTATTTTGAGAAAACCTTCTGTTTTCCTGCAAAAATTTATCTTCAATTATCAGCAAAATCTCATGTGGAAAATCAGGATTATAGAAATAACGACAGGATATTCCCCGATTGATCTGTTTTTTACCATTTCTCAGACTAAATTGGTAAAAATGGAACTTCTCTGCTCACCCCATGCATAGATATAACTGTTTGAAAAAATTAAACCGGGGGTTGAGATTTTGCTAAAGAAATGGCTTATTGTGTTTTGCAGTGCATTTCTTCTGTTCTCTTTTGCAGGCATACGGGATGCATCTGCAGCATCAACCAAGTTTATCATCATTAATAAGTCGTCAAACAAGCTTGCCTTTTATGAAAACAGCAGGCTGAAACGTGTGTTTAAGGTAGGAACAGGGAGAAGCCAGTCGCTTACACCTGAGGGGAAATTCAAGATTGTTCAAAAAATCGTAAACAGACCTTATTATAAAGGACATATTCCAGGAGGCGATCCGAGAAACCCGCTCGGCAACAGGTGGATGGGGTTAAATGCCCGGGGAACATCCGGTTCAACATATGGTATCCACGGGAACAATAATCCAAGCTCAATTGGCGGGTATGTCAGCAGCGGTTGTGTCAGGATGTATGATAATGAAGTGGAATGGCTTTATAATCAAGTCCCAGTCAATACTACCGTAATGATAACAAGCTCAGGTAAATCATTTGATGCAATAGCCAAATCTTACGGATATAACGTAAAGCCAGGCGGGAATACCGGTTCAAGCGGAGACACGGTCAAGGCAGGAAGCAGGGGAGAGGCAGTGACAGATCTTCAGCGCAAATTAACCAAGCTTGGATTCAATACAGGAGGCGTTGATGGTATTTTTGGTCCCGCTACAGACAGAGCGGTTCGTGCTTTCCAGAAAAGCAGGGGACTTACGGCAGATGGAATCGCCGGCACTAACACATGGAATGCATTAAATGGATCAAGTGCACCGCAGCCCGGATCTTCGCTAGCGAACAGCGGAACATTGAAAAAAGGGAGTAAAGGCCCTGCAGTAAAAGAACTGCAGCAAAAGCTCTCTGCTCGGGGATATAATACAAATGGAACGGACGGGGTATTTGGTCCAAACACCGAAAAAGCAGTCATCGCATTTCAGAAAGCCAATCTCCTCACAGCAGATGGAATAGTGGGACCGGCAACGAAAAAAGCCATTTTGAAGTAAGGACATGGACGGCAACTGAAAAGCTTTACGAAAAGAGAACAAAAAAACACCCTTGCATCCGCAAGGGTGTTTTTTTAGATGGAGACTAGCGGGATCGAACCGCTGACCTTTTGGCTGCCAGCCAAACGCTCTCCCAGCTGAGCTAAGCCCCCGTAATATTTTATTTGTTTAACGCATAATATAAATCATAAACCATTTTCCTGAAAAGTCAAGACTGTTTTGTGTATTTTTTTAAAATGGCTATGTTAAAGCCATCATTATTAACCGGATTCGGCATATGTCTGCCGGATATTGATTGCCGGGATGTAAGAAAGCGTTAAAGATGTGCAAAAGGACCCAAATTTTACAATGAATTTACATAAATGCACTTTATACAAAGAGCATATGCACCGATAATATCATTAGATATAAAGGCGGGAGGCAAAAGGCATGAAAGTTTTGCAGACAGTGCTTGTGGCAGGACTGGCTCTGTTTATGCTCTATGAGTTTTTTGGAGATGAGCTGATTAATGCAGCAGGGTTTAAATCACCCATACAGCAAGAGGTTTTGGCGGATCATGAAGTTTCGAAAGACGAGGCGCTTCTGCTTGTGGTAGACTTTCTTGAACGGAGCGGAAAAAAAGAAGCCGGTGCTGCATTCTTACTTGAAACGACTGATGAATTCATATGCCGCGCCACTTGGATGGACAGCAATACAACGTCCGGAGATGAAGCTGTAAATTACTCGGTCGACCGTGTGACGGGCGATGTAAAGCGGCTGTTCCAAAAGTAAAAAAGCAGCCGGATGATGAAAATCCGGCTGCCGTGCGAATCAGGCACTGATTTTTTCTTTAACCTCTTTAATTTGCAGAAGGTGGCGTTCTTCGTGGTAGCCCACAAATTCAATCCACTGTTTAATTGAAACTTCCCCTAATACAGGATGTCTTAAAGATCGTGTCTTAAGATCAAAATCCTTAGAGAGCAGTTCTGTGAAGTTGTTTAAGTCGCGGCGTGCTTCTTCCAGTGCCGTTATAGTCTCTGTACGGTCAATCGGAACAGGTCCGGGTGAGACATGTTCAGGTGCAGGCACCTTTCTTGTCCTGTCCGTTACTGCCTCAAGCTGTTTTTCCTCAACCGTTTTGTTCTCCGCCTGGTGAATGGATTTTTTCAGGCTTTCAAGGAGAACATTCTCTATTTTCTGCAGGTGATCGACAACCTGTGCGATGCTCCATTCATCTTGAGCCGGCTTTTCATTAAACTTCTCCTCAGATACTGTATTAACAGTGTTTAGCAATTCTTCTCTGACTTTTTGCATATGTTCAAACATGGCCGATTCCTCCTCTTCCTGTTTATCATACCAAACCCGTTCCTGAGTGTCGCTTCATATACCTTGTTTAAACTCTCTCTTTTATCCAGTCCATTGCCTGCTCGCGAAGTTTGAATTTTTGGATTTTCCCTGAAGCCGTCATAGGGTATTCGTCCATAAAAAAGCAATATTCGGGAATCTTATAAAAGGCAATTTGCCCTTTGCAATAGGATTGAATCTCCTCTTTTGTAATAGTGGCTCCTTCTCTTACCCGGATACATGCCGCGGTTCTCTCCCCGTACTTTTCATCCGGTACGCCGATGACTTGAACATCGACTATATCTGGATGACGATAAAGGAATTCTTCGATTTCACGAGGATAAATATTTTCCCCGCCTCTTATGATCATATCCTTCAGCCTGCCTGTTATTTTCACATATCCTTCTTCATCTATAGCGGCAAGGTCGCCTGTATGCAGCCAGCCTTCCCCATCGATTGCTTCACTCGTTGCGTCCGGCATTTTGTAATACCCTTTCATCACCAAGTAACCTCTTGTACACAGCTCCCCCTGTTCGTTTATAGCTGCTTCTTTTCCTGTAGCGGGATTCATGATTTTTACTTCTACATGGGGATGCGGTTTCCCCACGGTTTCGACTTTTTTCTCAATGGGGTCATTGACCGTGGTTTGAGTAATAACGGGCGAGGATTCTGTTTGTCCATAGCAGATGGTGATTTCGTTCATCCCCATCTGATTGATCACTTTTTTCATGACCTCAATGGGGCATGTGGAACCTGCCATAATTCCTGTCCTTAATGAAGTGAGGTCATAGGAAGAAAAAGAGTCCAGGGATAGTTCTGCAATGAACATAGTAGGAACACCCTGCAATCCAGTGCATCGTTCTTTTTCAACGGTTTCGAGCACAAGGTCCGGGCTGAATTCAACGATAGGAACCATTGCAGCACCTACGGTTACGGCTGCCATTGTGCTTAATACACAGCCGAAGCAATGAAAGAAGGGAACAGGGATGCACAGCCGGTCCTCTTCTGTCAGCTTCATCGCACTGGCTACTAAAAACCCATTATTGACAATGTTATGATGGGTGAGCATAACACCCTTCGGAAATCCTGTTGTGCCAGAGGTATACTGCATATTTATGACGTCGTGCTGGTCAAGCTCTTTTTCTATTCTCTCCAGCTCATCGTCTGATACAGAAGCTCCATGCAAAAGGAATTCATTCCAGGAGGCCATGCCATTTGGTGTTGGTCCTTTTCCTATGTATACTTGGTGCTTGAGCATGGTCAGCGGGTGGTCCGGCCGGTTCATAATCGATTGAATCATATCGGTGTAAGAGCTCCCTTTAAACCCGCCGATTAAAAATAGAGCGGAAGAATCCGATTGATGGAGTAAATATTCCAATTCATGGACTTGATAGCTCGTATTAACGGTTACTAAAACCGCCCCCATTCTTGCGGTTGCGAACTGAAGAAGCAGCCATTCCGGAACATTGGTCGCCCAAACCGCGATATGGTCTCCTTTTTTTATCCCTAAACCAATAAGAGCTTTTGCTATTTTGGCTGTTTCCTCGTAAAATTCTTGATAAGTATAGCGAATCTCTTCTTTTGAATAAACAATGGCTTCCCGCTGTCCAAACTTCATTGCCGTTTCTTGAAACATTTTCCCGATGGTCATTTGTTTTAATGAATTCATTAAGAGCCTCCTTCAATCAGTCGAGTTAACGCTTTCATTATACAATATTAACAGAATATTTTAAAAACTATCCTTCTACAAATCTCGCCTTACCGGAGAACTTGTAAGAGGCAAGGAGATCAGCGTGAATAAACAAAAATCTTATGCATACTTCGCTTTATTAATCGGGGTGCTCTCGGTCTCGGCATCAGCCGTCCTGGTTAAGATGACCTCGACTCCGGCGCCGGTTACGGCCTTTTATCGAATGTTTTTTTCTGCCATCCTTATGCTGCCGTTCTTTTTCATCGCAAAAGGGGCAGGAATAAAAAGAATGTCCCGCAAGGATTGGCTGTATCTGACCCTTGCCGGGGTTTTTCTCGCCTTTCATTTCATTCTATGGTTTGAATCTCTTGCATTAACTTCTGTAGCAAGCTCTGTTGTCCTTGTGACGCTGCAGCCTCTATTTGCATTCATAGGAACTTTTCTCTTTTTTGGCGAGAGAGTTACGAGACAGGCCGTTTGGAGTGCCGGGCTTGCCATCGTTGGGAGCCTGATTATTAGCTGGGGTGACTTTCAAATCAGCGGATGGGCACTGGCGGGAGATTTTTTAGCACTAACGGCATGCTTTATGGTGACCGCGTACTTATTGTTCGGTCAAGAGGTAAGGAAGAGGCATTCTCTCATATTGCAGACAACACTTGTTTATGCGATTAGTGCTATAACATTGCTTTTGTACTGTCTATTGTTTTCCTATAATTTAAATCCAGGCAGCGGTGAAAATTTAATCTGGCTTCTCATGCTGGCTGTTTTTCCGAATCTGCTCGGGCATTCCTTATTTAACTGGGCATTGAGATGGATTAGTACAAATACGATTTCAGTGGCCATTTTATTTGAGCCTGTCGGTGCCATTCTGCTTGCTTATTATGTATTAGAAGAGAAAATCATGCTGACACAGGCAGCCGGAAGTGCTGTAATATTTGCAGGCGTTTTGCTCTTTATAGCCGGAGATATAAAAAAAGAATCTGCTCTATCTAAAAAAATGGATGATTCAGGAAAGAATTCGGGTATAGAGAATACTAATACTATGGAGAGAAATAGGGGGAACCGAATTGTTCAAGATAAGGAAGGCAGTTAAAGAAGATATAAAAGGGATTGCAGAGGTTCATGTTACAAGCTGGAGAACAACCTATCGCAATATTGTGGATGCTGAATATCTAAATGCCCTTACATATGAACAAAAAGAGAATCAATGGGCAAATGCTGATTTGGATCAGCTGTTTCTCGCAGAAGATGAAGAGGACAGAATTGTCGGTTTTTCAAGCTTTGGAAATGAGCGGACAGAAAAGTATGGATTTGATGGCGAAATTTATGCCATTTATCTTTTGGAAGAGGTACAGCGCAAAGGACTTGGAAGCGCGCTGTTTCTAAATTCCGTCGACGATCTGATAGAAAAGGGCTGCCAATCTGTAATGGTGTGGGTAATCAGTGAGAATCCTTCAAGAGGTTTTTATGAGTCCTATTTTCCGGAGCTGATTGCAGAAGAAACATTTACAATCGGAAAAGGCAGCCATATTGAATACGCATTTGGCTGGAAAGATATAGAACGGCTCAAATCGATGCTGCTTCAGGGGAATAGAGTTTAAGAAGAAAAGGGGCCTCCTCAATGGAGCCCCTTTTGTTATAGCTGCTGATAAAACAAATTTGCTAAAATAGCAAAGAGAAATGCAAGCGGCACATTGAATACCAATCCCCATCCGAAAACAGGACCTTCCTCATTGCTGACCCTGATTGCTTCTTTATAACTGTAAAGAAAATGAAAAACAGAAAGAAGCATACTTCCAAGCATAAAATAATAAGCTGCCATCATTTTATAGCCTCCCGCAGGTAATTCCTTCTACTCTATTACATTCTTCTGCAAGTAAAAATAGAACCATTTCTTAGAAGCGGCAGAAAATATTGTGCTATACATTACAAAAATTTCAGTATATAATTTTCTAGATTACAAATATTACAGGGGGATACCGCGTTGAAAAAATATTTCGCGGCATGTCTTGTTCTGCTTCAGCTGTTAATCGCGCATACAGCACTGGCCGCAGGCAAGATTGACGTAAATAGCAGCCATTACAAAGACTATTTAAAAGAGATAAACCTGACCCATACTCAGCTTGAGACATACTTGGAAAATTTTGATTACAAAATGTTTGATGAATTTAATAGTGTAGAAGAGTTAAGAAATCATCTAGGAAGAAGAGTAACCGATGATGTTCTTGCAGAAATTCTTGCAAAATATGAACTTACTGAAGAACAATTGACAGATCTTCTAATGGAAAACGGGGATTTGTACGAAGGCGAAAAAATCCAGGATATTTTTTACTTTGAGAATTTCCTGCTGGAAACCATCCAAATCGCAGGGGATTATCCTACCGAAATCAACGATGAAACTCTTCAGGAATTATGGGAGAGCTACGATTTTGCTTCACGGGAAGAATTTGATCAATTTATGAAAGAGCATAATCTTTCACTGGAAGATTATCAGTCAATAGAAGAATTAGATGAGGATATTTATAACTCAATGGAGCTCCCGGATATGGAGGGGCAGTTTGAGGATATTTTCAATGGTCTTGGTTTGACTCAAGAAGAATTTGAACGCCTTGCTGCTCATTTTGAAAAAGTGTATCAAAATAATCCATACCTTGAATCACAGCTTATGCAGCTTGGAGACCGAATGATGGCCATCAGTGACTTTGAAAGTGTAGATGAGCTGTCTGAAAAAGATATACAAGAGATGATCTCGATATATGGAGATATGATGGATCTTCTGGAACTGCAGGCAAAGTATTATCTGGTTAAGGATGGCATTAAGAAAGAACTGACGCTTCAAACCATGATGAGCCTAAAGGATGTAGATGGGGCCGACCTGTTTATTGAACTTTATGATCTGGACAATAAACTGATTTTGGATATGACCCTTACATCTGAAATGATTGGATCTGAATTAATCAAGCAAACAGGACAGGATATGAAAGAAACGTCTGAAGCAGTCTCTGCCGTTAAGAACCGCACTTCCAAACCGGAAGCGACAATTAGAGGTGCAAAGATGCCAAAAACAGCCGGATATCATGCCGACTGGATGCTGGCAGGCGCAGCTTTGATGGGTGCAGCTTTCCTGATTGGGAGAAAGGTCAGTAAGTCATTCTGATGAAGCATTTCCTTCTATTAAGTAAGAAGAAGCATTTGCTTCTTCTTTTTATTGCCGTGATTCTTTTTTCAGCAGGACTATATGTGACGAGTACCAATGCATTTAAATTCGCCAAAGCATACTTTTTTTATGAACATCATAAAGACCAGGAATCCACTGCAAAGGCGGTGCCCTCCAGTTCAAAAAATATTGCCCTAAAAACACCTGCTCCTTTATATAAGAAAAGACCTGCAGCAGGTGAGGAACTGGGAGAACTTTTCATACCAAAACTCCAGGCTTCTCTGCCCATCTATCATGGGACGGATGAAGACGAACTTGAAAAAGGGGTCGGGCATTTTGCAGATTCCGTGCTCCCGGGGGAAAAGGACAATTCTGTATTATCCGGACATCGCGATACAGTATTCAGGGAACTTGGCAAAGTTGGGGTGAGTGACCATCTGATTGTGACTACGTCGGCGGGCCGGTTTACTTATAAAATCCGAAAAGTCCGTATCGTAGATGCAGATGATCGGACTGTTATTGTCCCTAAACCAAGAGCGACATTAACGGTATCCACTTGCTATCCATTTAACTTCATTGGTTCTGCGCCTAAACGCTATGTTCTGATCGCGAACCTTATAAAAACAGAAAAACCGTAAGCCTCAGAGGCTTACGGTTTTTTTATGAGTACTTTTAATGATTCCGGGTGAGTTCATCACAACAAGCCACACCGCTATGCCTGCAATGATCCATGTTGGAATAATCCAAGTAGCATTATAGACAAAGGAGTACGTAAAGACTGGAGTTCCTTTTGGAGCGTATGAGCCGAAAAAGACAACACCGGATAAAACGTGTGAAGCCAGGCGGAGGATAGATCCGGCAAAAGTAGCAGTCATAATAGCTGTCAAAGCGCTCCATTTATTTAGCTTCAATGCGGAGTGTACCCAGCTTGAAAATAAACCGCTCATTCCTGCCAGCATAAATGGAAGCGGATAGTCTAAAATAGCCTGCGCCGGATGAACAATAAATGGAGTGCTTAAAAACGGCTGCAAAATACCGGTTAACAGGCCTGTGAGCAATCCGCCTTTCAATCCCCATCTGAAGGACATGATAAAAATCGGGATCATTCCAAGCGACAGAGAGCCGCCCTGAGGCATTTTGATAATAAAGCTGGAAAGCATATCGAGCAATAAGGCTAAAGCGGTTAGTATAGCAGTTTCTGATAAAAATAGCAGTTTTTGATTTTTCATAAAGACTCCTCTTTCACGGAAACCGACCAAAAGGAGAAAATAAAAAAGCAATGCGGGGATACCTGCTTGCCTCCACGCACTGCTTTAATCACGAAATTAAACGATCAAGCCACATCCCTACGCAAGTGTTAACTAACAGGTTCAAAGGGTCTAGAACAGAACGTTCACTCTCAGCCTAAGGCTCCCCTTGTGGTCGTATACCGATGTATTTAATTGTCTTTACTATACACCACTGAACAAAATTCGACAATGATTATTTGGAAAAAAACTCTTGTTTATCTGGTAGTATGGAGAATGTCAATGGAAAGGGGGAAATGAAGTGGAGCCATTTACAGAACGGGTTATTCACATTTTAAGAAATATTCCTGAAGGAAAGGTGATGACTTACGGGCAAATTGCTTTTGCAGCAGGTAGTCCGAGAGCGGCGAGGCAGGTTGTAAGAATTCTGCATTCCATGAGCAGGAAACACAATTTGCCATGGCATCGGGTAATTAACTCAAAAGGAGAACTTTCCATAAAAGATGAGCACGTACTGGAGCGGCAGCAAAAAGCTCTTACTATGGAAGGAGTAATTATAAATGATGGAAAGAAAATTGATCTTGAAAAATACCAGTACAAAATTCAAAACTAATTTTCAAAAAAACATTGTGCAATTAGAAATATAGTGGTATATTAATAAACGTCGCTGAAACAGAGAAACGCTTTTGAAATAAAAAATTAAAAAGTTGTTGACTCATAGGGAACAGCGTGATATATTATTAAAGCCGCTAATGAAGCGGATACAAAATGATCTTTGAAAACTAAACAAATCGAAGTGCCAACGTTAATTCTAGAGCAACAAACAAGAGCTAGTCAAACTACTTTTTGGAGAGTTTGATCCTGGCTCAGGACGAACGCTGGCGGCGTGCCTAATACATGCAAGTCGAGCGGATCTCTTCGGAGATCAGCGGCGGACGGGTGAGTAACACGTGGGCAACCTGCCTGTAAGACTGGGATAACTCCGGGAAACCGGAGCTAATACCGGATAACCTTTCGAACCGCATGGTTCGGAATTGAAAGACGGTTATGCTGTCACTTACAGATGGGCCCGCGGCGCATTAGCTAGTTGGTGAGGTAATGGCTCACCAAGGCGACGATGCGTAGCCGACCTGAGAGGGTGATCGGCCACACTGGGACTGAGACACGGCCCAGACTCCTACGGGAGGCAGCAGTAGGGAATCTTCCGCAATGGACGAAAGTCTGACGGAGCAACGCCGCGTGAGTGATGAAGGTTTTCGGATCGTAAAGCTCTGTTGTTAGGGAAGAACAAGTGCGGGAGTCACTGCCCGCGCCTTGACGGTACCTAACCAGAAAGCCACGGCTAACTACGTGCCAGCAGCCGCGGTAATACGTAGGTGGCAAGCGTTGTCCGGAATTATTGGGCGTAAAGCGCGCGCAGGCGGTCTTTTAAGTCTGATGTGAAAGCCCCCGGCTCAACCGGGGAGGGTCATTGGAAACTGGAGGACTTGAGTGCAGAAGAGGAGAGTGGAATTCCACGTGTAGCGGTGAAATGCGTAGAGATGTGGAGGAACACCAGTGGCGAAGGCGACTCTCTGGTCTGTAACTGACGCTGAGGCGCGAAAGCGTGGGGAGCGAACAGGATTAGATACCCTGGTAGTCCACGCCGTAAACGATGAGTGCTAAGTGTTAGAGGGTTTCCGCCCTTTAGTGCTGCAGCTAACGCATTAAGCACTCCGCCTGGGGAGTACGGTCGCAAGACTGAAACTCAAAGGAATTGACGGGGGCCCGCACAAGCGGTGGAGCATGTGGTTTAATTCGAAGCAACGCGAAGAACCTTACCAGGTCTTGACATCCTCTGCCACTTCTAGAGATAGAAGGTTCCCCTTCGGGGGACAGAGTGACAGGTGGTGCATGGTTGTCGTCAGCTCGTGTCGTGAGATGTTGGGTTAAGTCCCGCAACGAGCGCAACCCTTGATCTTAGTTGCCAGCATTCAGTTGGGCACTCTAAGGTGACTGCCGGTGACAAACCGGAGGAAGGTGGGGATGACGTCAAATCATCATGCCCCTTATGACCTGGGCTACACACGTGCTACAATGGATGGTACAAAGGGCAGCGAAACCGCGAGGTTCAGCGAATCCCATAAAACCATTCTCAGTTCGGATTGCAGGCTGCAACTCGCCTGCATGAAGCCGGAATCGCTAGTAATCGCGGATCAGCATGCCGCGGTGAATACGTTCCCGGGCCTTGTACACACCGCCCGTCACACCACGAGAGTTTGCAACACCCGAAGTCGGTGGGGTAACCCGTAAGGGAGCCAGCCGCCTAAGGTGGGGCAGATGATTGGGGTGAAGTCGTAACAAGGTAGCCGTATCGGAAGGTGCGGCTGGATCACCTCCTTTCTAAGGAAGAATTATCAGCACCCATGCGGTGCAGCGATTAACGGACGCACTTCGAATTTGTTTAGTTTTGAGAGATCATTCTCTCTTAACTTGTTCTTTGAAAACTAGATAACGATATGAATGTCAAACATTCACACGAGTAAGAAAGAACCTTACGATTTTCTTCTGCGTCTATCGCAGAATGAAATGAAAAGTCTGAAGACATCTGTTTTCAGCTTCTAACGAAGATAACTCCGTTATCAGGTTAAGTTAGAAAGGGCGCACGGTGGATGCCTTGGCACTAGGAGCCGATGAAGGACGGTACGAACACCGATATGCTTCGGGGAGCTGTAAGTAAGCGTTGATCCGGAGATTTCCGAATGGGGAAACCCGCTGCTCGTAATGGAGCAGCATCCTGACTTGAATACATAGAGTCTGGAAGGCATACCCGGGGAACTGAAACATCTAAGTACCCGGAGGAAGAGAAAGCAAATGCGATTCCCTGAGTAGCGGCGAGCGAAACGGGATCAGCCCAAACCAGAAGGCTTGCCTTCTGGGGTTGTAGGACACTCAACACGGAGTTACAAAGGAACGGGGTAGGCGAAGCGGTCTGGAAAGGCCCGCCAGAGAAGGTAACAGCCCTGTAATCGAAACTTCGTTCCCTCCTGAGTGGATCCTGAGTACGGCGGGACACGAGAAATCCCGTCGGAATCCGGGAGGACCATCTCCCAAGGCTAAATACTCCCTAGTGACCGATAGTGAACCAGTACCGTGAGGGAAAGGTGAAAAGCACCCCGGAAGGGGAGTGAAACAGATCCTGAAACCGTGTGCCTACAAGTAGTCAGAGCCCGTTAACGGGTGATGGCGTGCCTTTTGTAGAATGAACCGGCGAGTTACGATTACGTGCAAGGTTAAGTTGAAGAGACGGAGCCGCAGCGAAAGCGAGTCTGAATAGGGCGAATGAGTACGTGGTCGTAGACCCGAAACCAGGTGATCTACCCATGTCCAGGGTGAAGTTCAGGTAACACTGAATGGAGGCCCGAACCCACGCACGTTGAAAAGTGCGGGGATGAGGTGTGGGTAGCGGAGAAATTCCAATCGAACCTGGAGATAGCTGGTTCTCTCCGAAATAGCTTTAGGGCTAGCCTCATAGCAAGAGTCTTGGAGGTAGAGCACTGATTGGACTAGGGGCCCTCATCGGGTTACCGAATTCAGTCAAACTCCGAATGCCAAAGACTTATCTATGGGAGTCAGACTGCGAGTGATAAGATCCGTAGTCAAAAGGGAAACAGCCCAGACCACCAGCTAAGGTCCCCAAGTATCCGTTAAGTGGAAAAGGATGTGGGGTTGCTTAGACAACCAGGATGTTGGCTTAGAAGCAGCCACCATTTAAAGAGTGCGTAATAGCTCACTGGTCGAGTGACCCTGCGCCGAAAATGTACCGGGGCTAAACGGATCACCGAAGCTGTGGACTGTTCTTTCAGAACAGTGGTAGGAGAGCGTTCTAAGGGCTGTGAAGCCAGACCGGAAGGACTGGTGGAGCGCTTAGAAGTGAGAATGCCGGTATGAGTAGCGAAAGAGGGGTGAGAATCCCCTCCACCGAATGCCTAAGGTTTCCTGAGGAAGGCTCGTCCGCTCAGGGTTAGTCGGGACCTAAGCCGAGGCCGAAAGGCGTAGGCGATGGACAACAGGTTGAGATTCCTGTACCACCTCTTTTCCGTTTGAGCAATGGAGGGACGCAGGAGGATAGGGTAAGCGCGCTGTTGGATATGCGCGTCCAAGCAGGTAGGCTCAAGGGATAGGCAAATCCGTCCCTTGGTTAAGGCTGAGCTGTGATGGCGAGGGAAATTAAGTACCGAAGTTCCTGATTCCACACTGCCTAGAAAAGCTTCTAGCGAGGAAAATGGTGCCCGTACCGCAAACCGACACAGGTAGGCGAGGAGAGAATCCTAAGGTGATCGAGAGAACTCTCGTTAAGGAACTCGGCAAAATGACCCCGTAACTTCGGGAGAAGGGGTGCTCTTTAGGGTGAATAGCCTTGAAGAGCCGCAGTGAATAGGCCCAGGCGACTGTTTAGCAAAAACACAGGTCTCTGCGAAGCCGCAAGGCGAAGTATAGGGGCTGACGCCTGCCCGGTGCTGGAAGGTTAAGAGGAGAGGTTAGCGCAAGCGAAGCTTTGAATTGAAGCCCCAGTAAACGGCGGCCGTAACTATAACGGTCCTAAGGTAGCGAAATTCCTTGTCGGGTAAGTTCCGACCCGCACGAAAGGCGTAACGATCTGGGCACTGTCTCAACGAGAGACTCGGTGAAATTATAGTACCTGTGAAGATGCAGGTTACCCGCGACAGGACGGAAAGACCCCGTGGAGCTTTACTGCAGCCTGATATTGAATTTTGGCACAGCTTGTACAGGATAGGTAGGAGCCTTGGAAACCGGAGCGCCAGCTTCGGTGGAGGCATCGGTGGGATACTACCCTGGCTGTGTTGAACTTCTAACCCGCGGCCCTGATCGGGCCGGGAGACAGTGTCAGGCGGGCAGTTTGACTGGGGCGGTCGCCTCCTAAAATGTAACGGAGGCGCCCAAAGGTTCCCTCAGAATGGTTGGAAATCATTCGCAGAGTGTAAAGGCACAAGGGAGCTTGACTGCGAGACCTACAAGTCGAGCAGGGACGAAAGTCGGGCTTAGTGATCCGGTGGTTCCGCATGGAAGGGCCATCGCTCAACGGATAAAAGCTACCCCGGGGATAACAGGCTTATCTCCCCCAAGAGTCCACATCGACGGGGAGGTTTGGCACCTCGATGTCGGCTCATCGCATCCTGGGGCTGTAGTCGGTCCCAAGGGTTGGGCTGTTCGCCCATTAAAGCGGTACGCGAGCTGGGTTCAGAACGTCGTGAGACAGTTCGGTCCCTATCCGTCGCGGGCGCAGGAAATTTGAGAGGAGCTGTCCTTAGTACGAGAGGACCGGGATGGACGCACCGCTGGTGTACCAGTTGTCTTGCCAAAGGCATCGCTGGGTAGCTATGTGCGGACGGGATAAGTGCTGAAAGCATCTAAGCATGAAGCCCCCCTCAAGATGAGATTTCCCATCATTTGAGTAAGACCCCTGAAAGATGATCAGGTTGATAGGTTCGAGGTGGAAGCGTGGCGACACGTGCAGCTGACGAATACTAATCGGTCGAGGACTTAACCTTTATTCAAGTAAGGCTTCCCTACTCGTGAAGCACATCGTTATCTAGTTTTGAAAGAGCAAAAAAAGATCGAAAAATATCTTGTTTTTCTTCTGAAAAGAGATATAATAAATCTTGTCGCTTTTTTAAGAAATATGTTTGGTGACTATGGCAAAGAGGTCACACCCGTTCCCATACCGAACACGGAAGTTAAGCTCTTTAGCGCCGATGGTAGTTGGGGGTTTCCCCCTGTGAGAGTAGGACGCCGCCAGGCATATACATATGTGTTAAAGCTTTGACGGCTTTAACTTCGGAGGATTAGCTCAGCTGGGAGAGCATCTGCCTTACAAGCAGAGGGTCGGCGGTTCGATCCCGTCATCCTCCACCACTTGCCGGTGTAGCTCAATTGGTAGAGCAACTGACTTGTAATCAGTAGGTTGGGGGTTCAAGTCCTCTTGCCGGCACCATTTTCTTTGGCCGTATGCTCAATTAGCTCAGTCGGCAGAGCACGTTCGAATAATCTTCGAAGCGAAACACCAGCGCCCAAATGGAGCCGCTGCTTGAATAAGCTTTCTGAGATTTGGGCGTCCTGCAAACTTCAGAGTGTAGGCAAACCAAGGAGCCATTAGCTCAGTCGGTAGAGCATCTGACTTTTAATCAGAGGGTCGAAGGTTCGAGTCCTTCATGGCTCACCATTTAATTTAATATGCGGGTGTGGCGGAACTGGCAGACGCACTAGACTTAGGATCTAGCGCCTTCGGGCGTGGGGGTTCGACTCCCTTCACCCGCATCTTGATTTTGCGGAAGTAGTTCAGTGGTAGAACACCACCTTGCCAAGGTGGGGGTCGCGGGTTCGAATCCCGTCTTCCGCTCCAATCCCATAATGCCGGGGTGGCGGAATTGGCAGACGCACAGGACTTAAAATCCTGCGGTAGGTGACTACCGTACCGGTTCGATCCCGGTCCTCGGCACTTTAATTATAATGCGCCCGTAGCTCAATTGGATAGAGCGTTTGACTACGGATCAAAAGGTTAGGGGTTCGACTCCTCTCGGGCGCGCCATTTATCGGGAAGTAGCTCAGCTTGGTAGAGCACTTGGTTTGGGACCAAGGGGTCGCAGGTTCGAATCCTGTCTTCCCGACCATCCATACATATTGGGGCCTTAGCTCAGCTGGGAGAGCGCCTGCCTTGCACGCAGGAGGTCAGCGGTTCGATCCCGCTAGGCTCCACCAATATTTATTTAATCATCTATATGGCGGCGTAGCTCAGCTGGCTAGAGCGTACGGTTCATACCCGTGAGGTCGTGGGTTCGATCCCCTCCGCCGCTACCATATAGGACCTTTAGCTCAGCTGGTTAGAGCAGACGGCTCATAACCGTCCGGTCGTAGGTTCGAGTCCTACAAGGTCCACCATTTCTATTACCCGGAGGAATACCCAAGTCTGGCTGAAGGGATCGGTCTTGAAAACCGACAGGGGGGTCAAACCCCGCGGGGGTTCGAATCCCTCTTCCTCCTCCATTTTTAAAATTCTACTTCCTGAAGCGAGGACAGTCAGCTGTCTGGGAGCATGAATAAACTTTATATTTCTTATTGTCGCGGGGTGGAGCAGTCTGGTAGCTCGTCGGGCTCATAACCCGAAGGTCGCAGGTTCAAATCCTGTCCCCGCAACCAAAATGGTCCGGTAGTTCAGTTGGTTAGAATGCCTGCCTGTCACGCAGGAGGTCGCGGGTTCGAGTCCCGTCCGGACCGCCATTTGTTTTTAGATGATACATATGATACCTTAATTAAAAGCAAGGGGCTTAAGCAGCTCATAAGCACCGGAGCATATAAGAATGAATAATGATTCTGAGATTTATTCGATGGTGCAAGTGATACATAACATAATGGCTTGGTAGCTCAGTCGGTAGAGCAATGGACTGAAAATCCATGTGTCGGCGGTTCGATTCCGTCCCAAGCCACCATTTATTATTGTATATTGGCGATTGTGGCGAAGTGGTTAACGCATCGGATTGTGGTTCCGACATTCGTGGGTTCGATTCCCATCAGTCGCCCCATATTTGCGGGTGTAGTTTACTGGTAAAACCTCAGCCTTCCAAGCTGATGTAGTGGGTTCGATTCCCATCACCCGCTCCATTTCAATTTGAATATGGGCCTGTAGCTCAGCTGGTTAGAGCGCACGCCTGATAAGCGTGAGGTCGATGGTTCGAGTCCATTCAGGCCCATTTTATTCCGCAGTAGCTCAGTGGTAGAGCTATCGGCTGTTAACCGATCGGTCGCAGGTTCGAGTCCTGCCTGCGGAGCCATTTAAATTTATAGATTCAGGCAGATTTGTGAGAATTCCTTCACAGATCATCTATTTATATACGGGGAAGTACTCAAGTGGCTGAAGAGGCGCCCCTGCTAAGGGTGTAGGTCGCGTAAGCGGCGCGAGGGTTCAAATCCCTCCTTCTCCGCCATTCATAATGGCCCGTTGGTCAAGCGGTTAAGACACCGCCCTTTCACGGCGGTAACACGGGTTCGAATCCCGTACGGGTCATAATAAAAACGCTGCGTTATCGCAGCGTTTTTTTCTATGGTTTTCTCTTGACGAAAAGCTCTGACAGTATCGTCTGCCTATTCCTATTTACCTTTTGACTGGGGTGAGAGTGACATATGGTTTTACAATCTGTTTGTTTTCCCGTGTAAACTATTCATTTTTAATCCAAAACCGTTTTACAATGCTGCCATCTTCGTCTGTAAATAATGAATCGAACTGTCCGCCGTTTTTAATAATGGTTTTCTCAGAGGCGATATTTTTTTGGTCACATGTCACTAGTACTTCCGTAATCCCCAATTCCCTCGTCTTTTCCAGAGCGTAAGTTAAAATAGCAGCAGCATATCCTTTTTCTCTTTCTGAGGGCCTGATTCCATAGCCGATATGCCCGCCGCGCTGTAATAAAGAATCGTTTAATCTATGCCTTACATTCACTGAACCTACAACTTTCCCTGCTTCATCAATAAGCCAGTACGTGGAGTGAGGTACAAAATGAGGCGAAATGTTTCCTTCGATTTTTTCCGATTCCATATATTGAAGATATGCTGAAAAATTGACTGGGTCTCTCGCCGCTATCCAAGGGACAATTTTTTCTCCGGATTCTTTCCACTCCTTGTAAAAATCCATATATGCATCTCTATATTTCATATTCGGTTCTTCCAATGAAAGCAAATGAAAACCTCCTCATGCTGTTTTTGAAAATATATAACATACAGATGCTGTGGGCAACCATTTTTCAGAAGAAGTCTTTTTCTGTCATTCATCTTTACCGATTCAATCTATGATGAACGAATCAATTTACTGACAAAATTCTCCTTATGTATTTAATAGAAGGAGGACATTCCTTCTTTCTTCTCCATGAAATCTCATTTTGCACGGGAACTTTTAAAAAAAACATTCGACAAATTTTTCAGTATACTATGTTCTTAGAATAATGGATATATTTTCTGGTTATTCCTAAACCTTTATTTAATAAAGGTTTTTTCTCAATTTATTTTATTCTTCTTGTACATTTATTTATAGAAATAACAATTTATTCACATGCATTTTTTTTTGTTGGATTATGTCTAAATATAAAAACGCTTGCATAAAAGGTTTTTTTTTTGAAAAAGTGAATTAAAAAGTATAAATAGGGGTATATAGATTGGGATACACCCTAAAAAGCGGGGAGGGTTCGTTCTGGATGATTGCTAGTCCTACAGAATTCGAAGTTCATTTGTTTCATGAAGGAAATTTGTTCAAGAGCTTTGATCAATTTGGCGCTCATTTAAAAACCATTGATGGAGTAAAAGGAGTTCAATTCACCGTTTGGGCACCGCATGCGAGACAAGTAAGAATTGCGGGGGATTTTAATGAGTGGAAAGGTACAGGACATGCCCTTGAAAAAATAAGCAGCCAGGGAATCTGGTCTGGGTTTTTTTCGGATATTAAGCTTGGAGATGTTTATAAATATGAGCTAATCACCAAAAATGGTTCCAGGCTTCTTAAAGCGGACCCGTTTGCCTTTTATGCGGAGGTGAAACCAAATACCGCTTCGGTTGTGGCGGATTTGAACGGATACAAATGGAACGATCAGAAGTGGCTGAAAAAGAAAAAGGCCAAAAATATATATCAAAAACCATTTTTCATTTACGAGCTGAACCTGGCATCCTGGAAAAAGAAAGAGGATGGAAGTTTATATACGTATAAAGAGCTTGCTGAAGAACTTATACCCTATGTTTTGGAACATGGTTTTACCCATATTGAACTGATGCCCGTCATAGAACATCCTTACGACAGATCTTGGGGCTATCAGGGAACCGGCTACTTTGCTGCAACGAGCAGATATGGAACACCGCAAGAGTTTATGGCATTTATTGATCTCTTTCACCAAAATGATCTCGGGGTAATTATGGATTGGGTTCCAGGTCATTTTTGCAAGGATGCGCATGGGCTTTATATGTTTGACGGTGAGCCGGTTTACGAATATGAAAATTATAAAGACCGGGAGAATGAGGTTTGGGGTACAGCCAATTTCGACTTGGGCAAACCGGAAGTACATAGTTTCTTGATCTCTAATGCCCTTTTTTGGCTGGAGAAATATCATATTGATGGTTTCAGGGTTGATGCAGTAGCGAATATGCTTTATTGGCCCAATACGGATTCCGCTTTTGAAAATCCATATGCAGTAAGCTTTTTGAAAAAACTAAACGAAACGGTTTTTGCCTACGATCCGCAGGTGCTCATGATTGCTGAAGATTCAACAGACTGGCCGCTTGTAACAGCACCAGTATCTGATGGAGGACTGGGCTTTAACTATAAATGGAATATGGGATGGATGAACGATGTCCTGGAATACATGGAAACGGATCAGCACGAACGCAGGCACATTCATCACAAAATGACGTTTTCATTCATGTACGCTTTTAATGAGAATTTTATTCTGCCTTTCTCTCATGATGAAGTCGTCTACGGCAAAAAGTCATTGCTGAATAAGATGCCGGGCGACTATTGGCAAAAGTTTGCACAGCTGAGACTTTTAATGGGATATATGCTTGCACATCCCGGCAAAAAATTGCTGTTTATGGGAGCGGAATTTGGACAGTTTGATGAGTGGAAGGACCTTGAACAGCTTGACTGGTTTTTGGAAGAGTTTGAGCTTCACAGTAAAACCAGAGTCTATTTTAAAGAGCTGCTTAATGTGTATAAAAAGCAGCGTCCTCTATTTGAACTGGATCATTCGCCAGAAGGATTCGAGTGGATTGATGCAGATAATGCGGAGCAGAGCATCTATTCTTTTATGAGAAAAGGATTAAAGGATGGAGAACTGCTAATTGCCGTATGCAACTTCCGAAGCGACGTGTACCATGATTATAAAATCGGGGTACCTGCTGATACACGGTATGTTGAAATATTGAACAGTGATGACGTAAAGTTCGGTGGTTCCGGACAAATCAATCATAAAGAGCTGAAAGCGGAAAATGAGGAACTACATGGCCAGCCGTACAGCATTAGTATGACGGTTCCGCCATTTGGTTTTAGCTTGCTGAGAGCAATTAAAAAGAGGAAGGAGAACAACAATGAAAAAGAAATGCGTAGCAATGCTTCTGGCAGGGGGAAAAGGCAGCCGTCTTAGTTCGTTAACGAAAAATTTGGCAAAACCGGCCGTTCCATTCGGAGGGAAATACAGAATAATAGACTTTCCTTTAAGTAACTGTACAAACTCAGGAATCGACACGGTAGGGGTATTGACTCAATATCAGCCGCTGGTTCTTCACTCCTACATTGGAATCGGCAGTGCATGGGATCTGGACCGTAAAAATGGAGGGGTAACGGTTCTTCCTCCGTATGCAGAATCATCAGAGGTAAAATGGTACAAAGGAACAGCCAGCGCCATCTATCAAAATTTAAACTACTTAGAGCAGTATGATCCTGAATATGTTCTGATTCTGTCAGGAGACCATATTTACAAAATGGATTACTCTAAGATGCTAGACTATCATATTGAAAGAAACGCTGACGTATCTATTTCAGTCATTGAAGTTCCTTGGGAAGAGGCAAACAGGTTCGGAATTATGAATACAAATGACCAGCTGGAAGTCACAGAATTTGATGAGAAACCTCAAAATCCTAAAAACAATCTGGCATCAATGGGTGTTTATATCTTTAAGTGGTCGGTGCTTCAGGAATATCTGGAGATGGATGAACGGAATCCGTATTCAAGCAACGACTTTGGAAAAGATGTTATTCCTTTGTTAATTGAAGAAAAGAAAAAACTCGTCGCTTATCCATTTAAAGGATACTGGAAAGATGTGGGGACAGTTAAAAGCCTTTGGGAAGCCAATATGGATTTACTGGCAGATGATCCGGAGCTTAATTTGTTCAGTCAGGATTGGAGAATTTATTCCGTCAATCCGAATCAGCCGCCTCAATTTATCTCTGCCGAAGCAGAAGTAACAGATTCTCTCGTTAATGAAGGCTGTGTAGTATATGGAACCGTTCACCATTCGGTGCTGTTCCAGGGAGTAACGGTCGGCAAAGATTCTTATGTGAAAAAATGTGTCGTCATGCCTGATGCCGTAATCGGGAACAACGTATATATTGAAAATGCCATTGTCCCGGGCGGAGTGACCATTGAAGACGGTACGGTCATCCGTTCCAATGCAGAACTGGAAGAAGTCCTGCTTGTAACTCCGGACTATATTCGACAGCAGCAAGCAGTTGCGCGGGATGCGAAAGTCACTGAATAGAAAATATAAATAAACCAGTAGATAAGAAAGAGGTGGCAGAGCATGAATATGAGCATGCTTGGAATAATTGATGCGACAGCACATAGTCTGGATATCGATGATTTGATTCAAAACCGGTCAATGGCTGCAATTCCTTTCGGAGGAAGGTACCGGTTAATCGACTTTGTCCTTTCAAATATGGTGAACTCCGGGGTGGATAGCGTGGCTATTTTCCCAAAATATCAATACCGTTCATTAATGGATCATCTTGGATCAGGAAAGGAATGGGATTTGAACCGGAAGCGCGATGGCCTTTTCTTTTTCCCTTCTCCGCACCTTCATGACGAATACGACGAATTTGGTTCATTCCGTCAGTTTAAGGATCATTATGATTATTTCAATAGAAGCCGTCAGGAATATACGGTCATTGCTAATAGCCATACTGTCTGCAATATCGACTTCTGCAAAGTGCTTAAGCATCATATTGAAATGGGATGTGATGTAACTGAGATTTGCAAAGATGGCGCCTCTCTTCAAATGTACGTTCTGAAAACTTCTCTTCTAAAGGATTTAATTTCCTCTTATGATGAGCGCGGCTTCAAAACGCTAAACCAAGTTGTGAACGAAGGCAGATCCCAGCTTAACATCTGTGAATATGCCTTTAAGGGATATGTTGCCGCTATTGATACCATCCAGTCCTATTTCCGATACAGCCTTGATTTATTAAAGCCTGAAGTTTGGAAAGAGCTGTTCCCTAAGTCTTCACCTGTTTATACAAAGGTGAAAGATGAACCGCCGACTAAATATTTGAAATCTTCTTATGTCCGCAATTCCATGATTGCAAACGGGTGTGTTATTGAGGGCCATGTAGAGAATTCGATTCTTTTCAGAGCTGTCCATGTAGGAAAAGATACGGTGATTAAGAACGGAATTGTCATGCAGAAATCCTCGGTTGGTGAAAATTGTGTCCTTGAAAATGTAATTTTAGATAAGGATGTCAGAGTAGGAAGCCATGAAGTTCTGAAAGGAACGATGGAGCATCCGATCGTTCTTCGAAAAGGGTCCGTGCAAGGAGTGCTGATCAAGTCGTGAAAATTCTCTTTGCTGTATCCGAATGTGTTCCGTTCGTCAAATCAGGCGGATTGGCGGACGTAGCGGGAGCCCTGCCTAAAGAACTGGCACGCATGGGTTCTGATGTGAGGGTGATGATGCCAAAGTACGGACAGATTCCCGAAAAATATAGAAAAAAAATGAAAAAAGTGCGGGAGATTGAAGTGGCTGTCGGATGGCGATCTCAATATTGCGGCATTGAAGAATTCGAAATGGATGGGGTCACGTATTATTTCCTGGATAATGAATATTATTTTAAACGTGACTCTCTTTATGGGCATTACGACGATGGTGAAAGGTTCTCCTTTTTTTCCAGAGCTGTTCTTGAGGCCATGAAAGAGATAGATTTCCAGCCTGATATTATTCACAGTCATGACTGGCATACAGGTATGGTTGCCTATTTCCTCAATGAGGTGTATGCCGCGGATCCATTTTACTCTGAGATTAAAACTGTATTTACGATTCATAATCTGGAGTTCCAGGGGATTTTTCCTCAGGAGATCATTTATGATCTCCTGAACCTTGGACATGAGGATTTTACACCCGATAAACTGGAATTTTATCAATGTGTAAATTTTATGAAGGCAGCCATCGTGTCTTCCTCCGCGATTACAACGGTAAGTCCGACTTATATGCAGGAAATCCAAACTCCTTATTATGGGGAGAGAATGGACGGCTTGCTGAGAGCGAAAGGGGCATCATTAAGCGGAATCCTGAATGGAATCGATGACACAATCTATAATCCTGCGAAGGACCCTTTTTTAAAGGCTCCGTATGATGTTGCGAGTCTTGAGAAAAAACAGGAAAATAAAGCGGCTTTGCAAAAAATGTTTGGTCTTCCCGAGAGACCGGACGTACCTGTCATTTCAATGGTGACAAGGCTGACGAAACAAAAAGGGCTGGACCTTGTGCGGCATGTCATGGAAGAATTGATAGATGGGGATACTCAATGGATTATTCTCGGTACGGGTGAAGCTGAATTTGAGAATTACTTCCGTCATATGGAGCATAAGTATCCTGAGAGTGTAAAAGCGTACATAGGCTTTGATGAGCCGTTAGCACACAGAGTGTATGCCGGATCTGACTTATTTCTGATGCCTTCAAGGTTTGAACCATGCGGCCTCGGACAATTAATAGCACTGAGATATGGATCCATTCCCATTGTGAGGGAAACGGGAGGATTAAATGATACCGTTCATTCCTACAATGAAGCCACAGGCGATGGAAACGGTTTTTCTTTTAAAAATTTTAATGCGCATGATATGATGCACACAATCAGACGTGCGCTGTCTATTTACAGAGAAGATAAAGAATTATGGAACGGACTTGTCACGAATGCCATGAGCCAGGATTACAGCTGGTCTCAGTCTGCCAGCAAATATAATCAGCTCTATACTGATTTGATGGGAAGTGGGAGTATTGTTCTCAAGTAAAGAATCTTTTCAGAAAAGCTTTCTTAAAAGGCTGGAAATGACATATGGAAAAACATTCAGAGAGTCTACCAGCAGGGATCAATACAACACTCTAGGACATATGGTAAGGGAATACATCAGCACGAACTGGATACAGACAAATGAGAAGCACCGGTCTGCCAATAACAAGCAGGTATACTACTTTTCAATTGAATTTTTACTTGGCACGCTTATGGGTCAAAATCTTTTGAATTTAGGAATCAGGGACGTAGTAGAACGGGGTCTTGAAGAGCTGGGAATCAGTTTAACGGCGATAGAGGAATCCGAATCGGACGCGGGTCTGGGCAATGGCGGTCTTGGCCGCCTTGCTGCTTGCTTTCTTGATTCGCTTGCTTCCCTTGATCTGCCTGGACATGGCTGCGGAATCCGGTATAAGCATGGTCTGTTTGATCAGAAAATTGCAGATGGGTATCAAGTTGAGTATCCCGAGCAGTGGCTGCGCCACGGAAATGTTTGGGAAGTAAGAAAACCCGATCAGGCCGTGGATATTTCGTTCTGGGGCTCTGTTGAAAGCAGGGAGGCAGACGGAAGACTTGAATTTCAGCATATTGCTCCTGAAACCGTTGTGGCCGTCCCTTACGATATGCCAATGATTGGCTATCAGACAAATACCGTTAATACGCTGCGGCTGTGGAGTGCCGAACCCGCGCATCATCCGCCGCTTAACAGGGATCTGCTTACCTATAAGCGGGAAACAGAAGCTGTTTCAGAATTTCTATACCCCGATGATACCCATGATGAAGGCAAAATTCTGCGGTTGAAGCAGCAGTATTTCCTGGTCTCTTCAAGTTTGCAGAGCATTATTCGTTCCTACAGGAAAAAGAACGGCAGCCTTCACGATTTTCATGAAAGAATTGCTATTCATATAAACGATACCCACCCAGTGCTAGCCATTCCTGAACTGATGAGAATTTTATTGGATGAGGAAAAAATGGAGTGGGATGAGGCTTGGCACATTACGACAAAAACCATCTCCTACACGAATCACACCACATTGTCAGAAGCGCTGGAAAAATGGCCGATTTATCTATTTAAGCCGCTCCTCCCCCGTATTTATATGATCGTCGAAGAAATTAACGAACGTTATTGTCAGGCACTTTGGGATCGGTATCCGGGAGATTGGAACCGAATCGAGCAAATGGCGATTCTCGCTCACGGACTTGTTAAAATGGCCCACCTTGCGATTGCCGGAAGCCATAGTGTAAATGGTGTGGCCAAGATTCATTCAGATATCCTCAAAATGCGTGAAATGAAGCTTTTTTATGAATTTGAACCTGAGAAATTCAACAATAAAACAAATGGAATTGCTCACAGAAGATGGCTGCTTAAAGCCAATCCGGAACTTGCCCATCTTATAACCGAAGCAATAGGCGATTCATGGGTGAAGGATCCTGATCAGCTGATCCAGCTGAAGCGGTTTATTTATGATGAAGGAATGAAAGAAAAGTCCGGAGAAATAAAGCAGCGCCGAAAGGAATTGCTCGCCCGGAGAATTTTTGAACAGTCTTCCATGAAGATTGATCCTTCCTCCATTTTTGATGTTCAGGTAAAACGCCTTCATGCCTACAAGCGTCAGCTGCTGAATGTGCTCCATATTATGTATCTGTATAATCGAATCAGGGAAGATTCTAATTTTTCTGTTTACCCGCGTACGTTTATTTTCGGCGCAAAAGCTTCTCCGGGGTATTATTACGCCAAGAAAGTGATTAAACTCATTAATTCTCTTGCCGAAAAAGTTAATTCAGACCCTAAGGTGTCCAAAATGATCAAAGTTGTTTTTATGGAGAACTACCGTGTATCCCTGGCTGAATCGATTTTTCCGGCCGCCGACATAAGTGAGCAGATTTCGACTGCCTCGAAGGAAGCATCCGGAACCGGAAATATGAAATTTATGATGAATGGTGCGCTGACTCTCGGAACACTTGACGGTGCAAATGTGGAAATTCTTGAGTCTGTTGGACCGGCTAATATCTTTACCTTTGGCCTTACTGCAGAGCAAGTTCTTGATTATTATGAAAACGGAGGATACCATTCCACTGAATATTATCATCACGATGTTCGGATCCGCCAGGCTGCCGATCAGCTGATCAATGGATTCTTCCATGAGACAGAGGGCGAATTTGAGGCGATTTACGATTCCCTCCTGGCACACAATGATCAATATTTTGTTCTCAAGGATTTTTCCTCCTATGCAGAAGCGCAGCAGAAAGTCGAGAAAACTTTTATTAATAAGAAAGAATGGCAAGAAAAATCGCTCATTAACATTGCCCATTCCGGAACCTTTTCAAGTGACCGCACCATTAAAGAATATGCGGATGATATTTGGGGAATTAAACCGATATAAGAAACTGGTCTGAGACTTCCCATTACTAAAAACAGGGAGACGCATTCCGAGCGTTTCCCTGTTTTCGTTTTAAATCCATGCTGATTGAAGCGGAAGGAAGATACTTCGGCGGGAGCAGCGGGAAAGGTGAGACCCCGGAGGCGATTAGGCCTTTGATGCTCACCGCACGCTCCCAGGATGAGGAGGCTCCTTCCCTAATCTAAGTTATATAGCAAGTGAGAGATGTACGATACTTTTTGGACAGCTTCTATTCAATCGGCAAGTTTTTCAGCTGCCCTGCGGTAAATTTTCATACTATGGTTTCCTGCAATTGTACCGGTTTGCAGAGAGAATACACATTGATTCGGTAAGTGCGCATAGTAATAATTTTTCCCTGCACTGAAATCCGTAATTTTAGCTGGCGGAAGAAATGGGATGAGATCTTCTTTGTTTACAAATCGGCAATAGCGGATCCCAGATTTGCCATAAGAGGATACGAAACGGCGGTTTCCAATTTTAGGACTCCCGAAATTGTACATGGTAATGGCGGAATGCTTTGTGTTTTCAGCCGCATCAAGAGAAGCGAGTCCCGCTAATGCAGCTCCCAGGCTGTGTCCCGTGAAGTACAGACTTTTGCGTGGAGCCGGGTTTTTAATCAGGCTGTAGAATTCATTCCGAAATGAGCGATAGATTCCAAGAAATCCATCATGAACGAATCCTGCAGAAGAATAGGGATAAGGAGCCTGTTCAATGTCCCCTGTAGCTGCCCAGTCCGGATCAGATTGACTCCCTCTAAAAGCGGTAATGATATGCTGATCAGATTCAATGATAAAGCCAATCCATTCGCTTTGGCCAAGTACATTCCCCTTTAAAGCAGCCACTTTTACAAATCCGTCCGGAACCTTAAAGTCCCCTCCGTTTTTTACTTGGTCGTACGCGAGGAGGCAGCAGTCTGCGAGCAGGACAGCTGTCTTTCTGTCAGGTTTCACTGCAAGGTTCATTCACTTTCCTCCTGTGCCATTTGCTTTAACATATGCAGAAGAAGGCGAAAAGTGAGGTTCTAGGCAAATCGGAGAATTCCCATCAAGAGTCTAACTGCACCTGAATCTGTAAAAATTCCCTACTTTATAGGAAAATGAGTTTGATTTTTTCAAGATGCGCAGTAAAGAGCGCTTCCTCTTCGAATCCTTTCAGGGATAGATGTCTATCTGACTATGATTAGGAGGAATGCGGCAACATGAAGCGAACGTACGTGCCAGTTATGCTGGCAGCAGCATTTTCAGCAGTTTCTATTACCCTTCCGGCAGCGGCAGAAACGGTAACCATTCAAGAAGGAGATACTCTCTCTCAGCTGGCAGACAGCTATCATATGTCTCTTCAAGAAATCAAGCAGCTGAATGGGCTGACTTCAGACCTTATTTATTCCGGACAAATCCTGAAGACGGATGCGGACGGAAATCGAGTAAAAGGCGCGTCAATCCATACCGTTCAAAACGGGGAGACACTTAGCGGAATTGCGATGGAATATAAGATGAGCACCGCCAGTCTTAAAAGCCTGAATGGACTTCAAACCGATGTGATCTATGCAGGACAGAGGCTGGAAGTTCAAGCTGATGAGGCACCATCATCTCTTGACAGCGGTCAATTTCCATTAAAAAAAGGTACATATGATCCTTTTGATGATACATGGGGAAAATCAAGAGAATACGGAGGGGCCCGTGTTCATGAAGGAACCGATATTATGACTGAGGAGGGGACTCCGGTTTATGCCGCAACGGATGGAAGCATTTCACGGAAAGGGTGGAATGAACTGGGAGGATGGAGGCTAACGGTGAACACACCAGACGGATTTAATGTTTATTATGCCCATCTCTCAAAATATGCAGATGGTTTGGAACCTGGAGGCAGCATTAAGAAAGGCCAATTAATCGGGTACGCAGGAAACAGCGGTTACGGGCCTGAGGGGACGACAGGAAAGTTTGTTTCTCATCTTCATTTCGGTTTGTACGATTCCTCCTTTAAAGCCATTAATCCTTATCCATACTTAACACAGTGGGAAGAAAAATAAAAAGAGGAGCTGATGTGAAAGTATCAACTTTCATATCAGCTCTTTTTAGCAGGGCGGTTCCTGTTTTACGAGTTATCCATTCATCGAATAAAAGGTAAAGGACAAATACGTGGCAAAGAAGGTCCAAAGCACGTATGGAATAAGCAGCAGACCGGAAAATTTTTGTATTCGAAAAGCTAATACAGCTAAAATAAGGGCGGTAATTGCCACAATGGCACAATCGATTGAGGCAAGTCCAAGATTTTTCTGGGTGAATTGAAAAAAACTGAACAACTGGTTGGATACATAATTCAGGATAAGAATGACCCAAAAGAGAGGCGCTGCCTTGGCAAGACCTTTCAGTTTTCGATCAATGATTGTAATGGATGCAGCAATGCATGCAAACAAGACAGCCCAAATGAGTCCGATCGTTCCTCCGCCGGGTGTCCACTCCGGTTTAATCAGGGCATTATACCAGGTTTGGTCAATCTGAAACAGAAACCCGCTTATTGAAAACAACGCGTATGTAATAATGAAAATGAAAATGGATCGAAGCATATGTCATCCTCCTTATCGTTTATTTCTATCTTTTCACTTAAGTGGTTTCATTGAAACCTGCTGATAGGCAAAGATAAAAAGCCAGGATAATGGTCCTGGCTCAATGATCCGTATATGGTTCTTTTTCAGAAGAAGGCAAGTCTCCAAAAGAGGTCATAATGCCTTCTGCATCCAGTTCATCTTCATACTTTTCATGCTGTTTATTTGGAAAAATCGTCACATTCTTCCCTTCCATATCTGTGCCGGCAAAGTTCTCAAAGTCTTCTACATATCCAATGCGGTCATCTGACTCTGTATAGGCATCATTGTAATCCTCCATAGGATATTCAAAATCGGATGGGGATTCAGAGGAGCCATAGCGTGCTGTCTCCTGATAAGTATCCTCGGCGTCAAAGGCTTCCACATCGCGATTATCAAAAGTAAACCTCCCAAATGGAGGAGCCAGTACCTGCTCCTCAATCGGCCTGTCTGATGAAACAGATTGATTAGGGGAGTGAGCTTTACATGTTGTGGCAGAAGGGATGGCTTCCAACCGTTCTGACGGAATATCCTCGCCGCAAACTTCACATTTCCCGTACGTTTTGTTTTCAATCGCCATTAGCGCGCGTTTAATATCACGCAGCTCTTCTTCGGCGTGCTCATTTAAGGCTATATCCTTTTCCCGCTCAAATAACTCTGTTGCTTCATCTCCAGGATGATTATCATAACTTGACAGTTCTCCTGCAGAGTCGTGCGGATGTCCGCTTTCAAGTCCGAAATGTCCGTTCTCCGCAAATCTTTTTTCCAGTTCTTCTTTTTTAGTTTGCAGTTGTTTCCGGAAGACATTCAGCTGCTGATCTGTTAGCATAGCAAGTCTCCTTTCTGTTTTTGCTGAAAAAGTCCGTTTTAATGGGCGGACTGCAGTTCCCTATCCTCTTGGCTAGACTCATCTTAGTATAAGCAAAGTACAAAAAAAAACACGGCCGATGACCGTGTCAGAAAAGATAGCTGATAAACAGGCCGGCTGCCAGAAGAAAACCGAACTGTGTATTTGTCTGGGCGGTAGCAATCATTGCCGGCATCATTTCGATTGGAAGACTTTTTCCTCTAAATGATTTGACGGCAAAGAGAGATTTTGGAACACTCAAAAATACAAGGAGGCTCCATAAAGGGGCAATGCCTGCGATAATAAAGCCGATAATGAAAAGATAAGAGCAAATAAAGGTAAAGGCAAGAAAATCAATGGCCTTTTTACGGCCAATCAGAATAGCCAGTGTTCTCCGTCCGTTTTCCTTGTCGCCGTCCAGGTCCCGGATATTATTGGAAAGGTTGATGGCGCCAATCAAGAGTGAGACCGGCAGGGAAATTAAAAATGCCGTTAGATTGACGGTCCCGGTTTGAATATAAAACGAAATTAAAATAATGACGACTCCCATAAAAAGACCGGCTGTTAACTCACCAAATGGAGTATAGGCAATAGGCAGTGGTCCACCTGAATAAAAATAAGCGGCAACCATGCAGAGCGTACCGATCGCAGCAATCCACCAGCTGGACTCGATGCAAATATAAATGCCGAGCAGAGTTGAAATTCCAAAAAAGGTGAACGCTAATGCAAGAACGGTTTGCGGTTTTACCCCGTTTCTTACAATTGCTCCTCCGATTCCAACAGAGTTCTCGTTATCCAAGCCTCTTTTGAAATCAAAGTACTCATTAAACATGTTTGTAGCCGCCTGGATGAGCACGGACGCTATCAGCATAGCCAACAGCAGCCAAACATTAAATGATCCTTCCTTCATGGCCAAGACAGTGCCAATCGCAACCGGAATAAAGGCAGCTGTTAAGGTGTGGGGCCGCATGAGCGTCCACCAGATCCGCCAGTTTTTATCAGGTTCTATGGAAGGAGCTGAATGCGTGTGTGTGTCAGGATGCATTTCTTTTCTCTCCTTTAGTTCACAATAGAAGACAATCTTCTTCAACTCTAAGTGTAGTTAAATAGACACTTACTGTCAATGAGACGGTACTCGAGAAGGTCCGTCAAGGGTTTCCGATTTATTCGTATAGGAAAACATATTATAATAAGGATAAGAAGCAGAATCTGCCTGTTTCATTCTATTGACACACCTGGTAAGCGGGTGTATGTTAGAAAAAGCGATTTTTACGGATTACGGGGGTATGCAACGTGATTACCACAATGCGCAAAACATTCAGGGAGACTTTAGCCTTAGCGGTTCAAGAAGCACATCAAGGACTGCAGGTAATAGTCAGCCGGACCATTCCTGTTACTCATATAACCCCCCTTCATTTTTATGCCGCAGCGGAAGACCTTTATGCGGGCGAACGGACCTTTTGGATGTCGCCTCATTCAGATGAAACAATCGTTGGAGCAGGAAATGAATGGATTATTGAGACAGCTGAACAGTCTGCGGAAAGATTTACGGAGATTGAAACGGAATGGAAGCGCTTTAAAAAATATATAGACTGCTCAGATTCTGAACGGAAGCAGGGTCCGATTCTTATGGGCGGTTTTTCTTTTGATCCATTGAAAAACTCAAGCCCCCTCTGGAAGCCGTTTAAAGAAGGCCGTTTTGTCCTGCCGAGGTTCATGTGCACTTGGAAAAAAGGGCAGAAGCCTGAAGTCACGATCAGCAAAGTCATTCAGCCGAATGAAACACTGGAAGAGGCTGAAGCTGATTTTAATGATAAGACGCTTTATATAAAAAAGCTAAGCCGGGGAAAAATTGTTCGGCCGGGCACTCCTGCGCCATTTGAGCTGAAGGAGCACGATACCGGAGAGTGGCTTTCTTCTATTACAAAGGCGACGGAATCCATCCGTAAGGGTGAACTAGACAAAGTGGTACTGGCGAGGGAAGTTACGCTGACCTCAGAGAAGCCGATTGATGTGCCTGCTGTGCTAAAAACACTGGCAGAGGATCAGCAGTCCTCCTTCCGCTTCGTCTTTGAAAACGGAAGGGCAAGTTTTATGGGGGCTACTCCCGAAAGACTGGTGAAAATGAAAGACCATCATGTCCGATCAGCATGTCTGGCAGGTACCATTAAACGCGGTTCTTCTAATAAAGAAGACCAGCTTCTTGAAAGGGAGCTGCTTGCAGATCAAAAAAACCTTGAAGAGCACGCTTATGTTGTGAAAATGATCAAAGAAGCCCTTCAAGTCCATTGTTCTGAAATTCTATGTCCAGATGGCCCGGGCATTTACAAAACAAAAAATGTTCAGCACTTATACACGCCGATTGAGGGGAATATAAAAAATGGATCATCCCTCTTTGAAATTGTTAAGCATCTTCATCCAACCCCGGCACTTGGGGGTCTTCCGCAGGATAAGGCGATGAAGATGATCAGAGATATTGAACCAATGAACCGGGGATGGTATGCTGCCCCAATTGGATGGATTGATTCAGACGGGAATGGCGAATTTGCTGTTGCCATCCGTTCGAGCCTGATCAATGAACATTCAGCGGCTTTATATGCAGGATGCGGCATTGTAAAGGATTCAGATCCTCAAATGGAATATGAAGAGACGAAAATGAAGTTGAGACCAATGCTTTCAGCTCTGGGAGGCCTTAAATATGACAGAACGTGATTCCTTAACCAAGTATGCAGCGGGATTCATTGATGAACTGGCCGCACAGGGAATAACCGATGCAGTAATCAGTCCGGGTTCAAGATCGACTCCTTTTGCGATTTTATTTTCCGAACATCCGGAAGTAAAAACGCATCTTCAAATTGATGAACGGTCGGCTGCATTCTATGCCCTTGGAATGGCGAAGCGATTGCAGCGGCCCATTGTCCTTCTTTGTACATCCGGTACGGCAGCGGCGAATTATTTTCCAGCTGTCGTGGAAGCACATTATGCCAATGTTCCGCTGATCGTATTGACTGCCGATCGGCCTCATGAACTTAGAGACGTTGGAGCACCGCAGGCCATTAACCAAAATGATATGTACGGGAAATATGTGAAATGGTTTGTGGACGCAGCGGTTCCTGAGGATCATCCCTTTATGCACCGGTATGCCAGAACGCTTGCCGGAAGAGCTTATGGGCAGTCTGCGGCAAAGCCAATGGGTCCCGTTCATTTGAACTTTCCTTTCCGTGAACCGCTTGTTCCAAACCTTGAACTTCCTTTTTTGTGGCGTGATGAAGCAACAAGAGAGAAGCATGTTGTAAAGGGCCAGGCAGATATGAAGATTAAAACCGGTGAAATCAGCAGACTGCAGCAGCTGGTGAATGGAACAAAGAAAGGTGTAATTGTCTGCGGGGAAATACAAGATCCTGAATATAAAGAGGCAGCCGCCGCTTTGGCAGCAGCAGCAGGTTTCCCGATTCTTGCGGATCCGCTCTCCAACATCCGGTCAGGTTCTCATTCTAAAGAGCTGGTGATCGAACATTATGATTCCATTCTTAAAGATGAAAATCTAAGAGAACGCCTAAAACCGGAGCTCGTGATTCGATTAGGGGCGATGCCGGTTTCCAAACCGCTGTTTCTTATGCTCAGAGATTCACCTGAAATTTATCAGATTGTCGCTGATCAAAACGGAAATTGGAGAGACCCTACCCTCTCAGCAGCGGAATTGTTTTCTGTAAACGAGGCGGACTTTTGCCGGCAGCTGGCAGGAGGATTGCAAGCAGGGGAAAATGAGGAATACACCTCCAAATGGAAGACGGCGAATAACAAGTTCCGCCAGTATATTTCCCATGCGGAAGAAGGTTCCGATCTTTTTGAAGGAAGAACGTTCCTTGAGCTAATGAATCTCATGCCGGATGATTCTCAGCTGTTTGTCGGAAACAGCATGCCGATTCGTGACGCGGATACATATCTGGGAATCACGGATCAAAACATAACGGTTTACGCGAACAGAGGGGCAAATGGAATCGACGGAGTAGTTTCAAGCAGCCTCGGTGTGGCAGCTGCTTCAAAAACTCCAACTGTACTCGTTATTGGTGATTTATCCCTTTATCATGATTTAAATGGCCTTCTCGGAGCGAAATTGAATGACATTTCGATGACCATCATTCTTTTAAACAATGATGGAGGGGGAATTTTCTCCTTCCTTCCCCAATCATCCGAGGAAAAACATTTTGAATCCTTATTCGGCACACCTATAGGGCTTGATTACAGAAAAGCAGCTGATCTTTACAATGCTTCTTATTCAAAAGTGGCGAGCTGGGAACAGTTCAGGGAGACCTTTAAACAGTCAGTTGGGGGAAGTGGAATCCGCCTGATTGAAGTTCCGACAAACCGCCATACGCGTGTCAAAATCCATCGTGATTTGCTGCAATTTGTTTCCCAGGAAATAATGAAAGAAATGAAAAATGATTAAAAGCATCAGAGGGGTCAGCTACCATATTGACATTCACGGTGAGGGAGCGCCGCTTCTTCTTCTTCACGGATTTACCGGTTCTTTAAACGATTGGGATGAAATGCTTCCTTTGCTTCAAGGATATACACTCATCCGCATCGATTTGATTGGACACGGGAAAACGGAAGCTCCTGAAAATGACGCGCGTTACACCATGCAAGAAGTGTGCAAAGATTTAGCCAGATTGCTGGATGAACTTGAATTGCCGAAAATTTCTTTAGCAGGGTATTCTATGGGCGGAAGGACTGCTTTATGTTTTGCTGCTGCTTATCCCGAACGAGTCGAGCGGCTCATTTTAGAAAGTGCTTCTCCCGGGCTGAAAACAGCAAAAGAAAGAGAAGCAAGAAGGGAAAGCGATGTTCTCTTAGCGGAGCGGATCCTTTCAGAAGGGGTGGCTTCTTTCATAGGCCATTGGGAAAAGCAGCCTTTGTTTGCCAGCCAGGAGAAGTTAAGTGAGGAAAAAAAGGCCTTCATCCGCGCTCAGCGTCTGGCCAACCGTCCGGAGGGGCTTTCAAACAGTCTAAAAGGAATGGGAACAGGAAGTCAGCCAAATTTGTGGGATGAGCTGGGGAAAAGTGAGCTGCAGGTTCTTATTATGGCGGGAGAACTGGATTCAAAGTTCTGCAAAATCGGCAAAGATATGAATGAGCGGTTCAAATACAGCCAATATATAGAAGTAAAAGAAGCCGGACATGCAATCCACGTGGAACAGCCGCGATTATTTGGTACAATAGTAAATGGGTTTCTAAAACAATAAGGAGGTTTTATCAATGTCATTTGAATGGGTAGCAGAACGTAAATATGAAGATATTCTTTATGAAACGTACAATGGTATTGCAAAAATCACAATTAATCGTCCTGAGGTACATAATGCATTCCGTCCCAAAACGGTTATGGAGTTGATTGATGCTTTTGCTTATGCAAGAGACGACTCGAATGTTGGGGTCATTATTCTTACCGGAGCCGGAGAAAAAGCATTTTGCTCTGGCGGAGATCAGAAGGTCCGCGGCCATGGAGGCTATGTGGGAGAAGACCAAATTCCACGTTTAAATGTACTGGATCTGCAAAGACTCATCCGTGTGATTCCGAAACCCGTCATTGCGATGGTGGCCGGATACGCCATCGGAGGCGGACATGTTCTTCATATCGTCTGCGACCTTACAATTGCAGCTGAAAATGCTGTGTTTGGACAAACTGGCCCTAAAGTTGGAAGCTTTGATGCAGGCTATGGTTCAGGTTATCTGGCACGCATCGTCGGCCATAAAAAGGCACGTGAAATTTGGTTCCTGTGCCGTCAGTATGGTGCACAGGAAGCACTGGACATGGGGCTTGTCAACACAGTTGTTCCTCTGGAGCAGCTGGAAAAAGAAACGGTTCAATGGTGTGAGGAAATCTTGGAGAAAAGCCCAACGGCCATCCGTTTCCTTAAAGCAGCTTTCAACGCAGATACAGACGGTCTTGCAGGCATCCAGCAATTTGCCGGAGATGCGACTCTACTGTATTACACAACGGATGAAGCGAAAGAAGGAAGAGATGCGTTTAAAGAAAAACGCAATCCTGACTTCAAACAGTTCCCGCGTTTCCCTTAAACAGAAGCTTTGCAGGCAGCCCATCAGCGGCTGCCTGTTTTGTATATAATCAGAAAGGAGGCTGAACTCGATCATGCCTGAACAAGTGATGATGCCAAACTGGCTTATGCAGCGTGCTTATTTAACACCGGACAGAACGGCTGTTGAGACAAAGGAAGAGTCTATTTCTTTTAAAAATCTCCATCACGAAGCGCTGTACAGAGCCGGGGGATTAAAGAAGCTCGGAGTTTCAAAAGGGGATCATATTGCTGTTTTAATGGGAAACAGTATAGAAATGGTGAAAATGCTCCACGCGATTTTTTACACTGGAGCAACCGCTGTATTGCTTAATACACGTCTCTCAAAAGAAGAATGGCTTTACCAGATTCAAGATTCACGTTCAATCATGACGATTGCTGATCACGCTTACTTTGATAAACTCTTGGTGGAGAAGAGTCAAAAATGGACAGCCGGCGATGTCTTTATGCAGGGAGAAAAACCGGCATCTTATTTACAGGAATTCGATTTGAACGATACAGCTGTGATTATGTATACGTCGGGTACAACCGGAAAACCAAAAGGGGTCATGCAAACATTCGGCAATCATTACTGGAGTGCTGCAGGATCAGCGCTTAATTTAGGACTGCATTCAGAGGATAAATGGCTTGCAGCTGTCCCCCTGTTTCATATCAGCGGGCTATCCATCTTATTTAGAAGTGTGATTTATGGAATGACGATACAGCTTCATCAGCGCTTCGATGCTGAAGTCATTAATCAATCGATTATGGAGGACCGGATCAGTATTATTTCCGTGGTGGGCACAATGCTTGCTTCGATGCTTGATGAATTGGAAGGCCGGCAATATCCGAACACCTTCCGCTGTATGCTTTTAGGCGGTGGTCCTGCTCCCGCGCCGCTTCTGAATGGATGCAGAGATAAGGGGATTCCAGTGTTTCAAACATATGGAATGACCGAAACTTCCTCCCAATTTGCCACACTTTCCACAGAAGACGCTTTTAAAAAATTGGGTTCGGCCGGTAAACCTCTTTTTCCATGCCAGATTAAAATTATCGGGGAAGACGGAACAGAAACGGACACCGGAACTCCTGGTGAAATTACCGTTAAAGGGCCCAACGTCATGAAAGGATATTGGAATAAAGAGGAGGAAACAAACAAAGTTCTGAAAGACGGCTGGCTCCATACTGGAGATATTGGCCGTATGGATGAAGAGGGATTCCTTTATGTGCTGGACCGCCGGTCGGATCTCATCATTTCAGGCGGGGAAAATATTTATCCGGCTGAAATTGAATCAATTCTATTGGAGCATCCTGCTGTGAAAGAAGCGGGAGTGGCAGGAATTCCGGATGAAAAATGGGGACAGGTTCCATACGGATTTATTGTGGAAGCTGAGCCGGTTTCAGAAGAGGAACTGATCCGCTACAGTACAGGAAAACTAGCTAAATATAAAGTGCCCAAAGGATTTGCTTTCGTTCATGAACTGCCAAGGAATGCATCTCGAAAACTCCAGCGGCATTTATTGAAAGAGCTGAAACAATGACGAAGATAAAAAAAATCACCCTGCATCTGACCGAAATGAAACTTGTTGAGCCATTTGAGTCAAGTTTGGAGAGAGTGGAAAACCGGGAGAGCATCATTGTTGAAGTGGAAGATGAACACGGTGCAGCCGGCTGGGGAGAAGGTGTTGCTTTTTCCTCTCCTTGGTATACAGAGGAAACGGTGAAAACGAGTCTTCATATGCTGGAGGATTTCTTAATTCCGATCGCCTTTGCAAATGAATACAGCCACCCGGTTGAGGTAAGCTCCTCTTTCTCTGTACTGAAGCGAAACAGGATGGCGAAAGCCGCCTTGGAAATGGCATACTGGGATCTGTACGGAAAGCAAAACAACCGGTCCCTTTCCAAACTCCTCGGCGGAACCAGAACAAATATAGAAGCCGGAGTTGTCATCGGACTCGCTCCGATACAGGAAATGCTGAACTCAGTAGAGCGTGCATTGCAGGCGGGCTATAAACGATTAAAAGTAAAAATAAAGCCGGGGAAAGATATGGATCTGATTCGGGAAATCAGAAGGGCGTATCCTGATATTCCATTAATGGCGGATGCCAATTCAGCTTATTCCCTGGAACAGGCCGAACATTTGAAGAAACTGGATGAATTTAATTTGCTGATGATTGAGCAGCCTCTGGCGGCAGATGATATTATCGATCATTCCATTCTTCAAAAAATGCTCCGGACACCCATTTGCTTAGATGAAAGCATTGAATCCGCAGAAGATGCCAGAAAAGCCATTCAGCTCGGGAGCTGCCAAATCATTAATATAAAACCTGGACGGGTAGGAGGACTTGCCGAAGCGAGAAAAATCCATGATCTCTGCGAAGAGGCCGGAATTCCTGTATGGTGCGGGGGAATGCTGGAAACAGGGATTTCGAGAGCCCATAACATTGCGGCCGCATCGCTTAAAAACTTTACAATCCCTGGTGACATTTCTGCCTCTTCGCGATACTGGGAAGAGGATTTGATTTTACCTGAGGTGAAGGTTAAAAACGGAACGGTACAGGTTCCGGATGGTCCTGGCCTTGGTTTTGAAGTAGATCGGGGAAAACTGAAAAAATATACAAAAAAGAGTTTTGTCTACGCAAAATAACCTCCGTCCCGGGGGTTATCTTTTTTTGTTTATGGAAATGTACTATTTAAAGGCAAGAAGAAAAAAGTGGGATTTTGCGCTCCTTCCTGACCAGCGCTATACTGACAAAGAAAGGAGGGATCTCCCGCTCATGAATATTTGCACCGGACAAGATGAAAAGGAGCCGATTGATCGAAAGATTTTCATTGCCACGCTGCTGCTTAAACGTGAAGTTTCCCCGGAAACGGTTCAGGAGCTGACAAAGCTTTCTAAGCTTGAAATGCATGACTTGCTTCAAAAACAAAACACTTCCACCCAATAACCACTACATTTCCTCATAGCGCTCATCCATTTTCACCGGCGGATCCAGCCGGTGTTTTTTGTTTAGGCTCTGTTAAACTTGGCTGTTGATTGCAGCTAGCAGGCGCTTTTCTTTCCTTGGGCGGGCGGTGAGCCTTCTCTAGCTTAAGCAACTGCGTGGTCTCACCTGTCCCGCAGCTCTCAGCTCGGAGTCTCGGTTTGCCGCTTCCATCAGCATGACTCAAACTTCAAACGAAAACAGGGAAACGCTTAGAATGCGTGTCCCTGTTTTAAGTGAATGAGACTCCACTCCATGATTTTCCAGGCTTAATTACAGGTCTTGAGGTTTAAACGTCTTGCAATCCGTTTCCTCGCTGCGGCTCGCGTGTTCTCCTGTATGGCTCACGACGTAGATGGCATCAGCGGTACAATTGTTTCCTTGTCCCCAATACGTACAGTTGTTTACTTCACATTGAACTTTTTGCTTGGCCATTTTCCATTCCTCCTTCCGTTTTTTATTATTTTGAACCTCAAAGCACAGTCCATACACAGTATGTTTTAGGATTCATTTTCCTCAGCTGTTTTAGGATTTTTCATGAATAGGTTCCAAAAAAAGATAAAGCCCGGGAAGAGAATAGCAAAACCCACAATGTAACTGATAAACAAGGCATGGAATGTGTTTGGATCTGTAAATCCCGCGTCCAGTGTAATATCCGGATAAATCATATATGGCAGGTGGGAGCGCCCATATGCATAGCTCGCAAGAAAATACTGCAAAAGAACAGCGACCATCGCGATTCTGGGTCTGCCAAGTGTGTTTCTGTTTCTGGACGGTATAAATAATGCTGCTCCGGCGATGAGGAACATCACCACTGAGCCGATGAGGGCCGGTAAATGTTCCATCATATTGTCATAAATCCATCTAGCCTCTGTTTTGAGCGTCAGCATGATCAAGAAGGCCATAATGATGGAAACCGGACCCGTTATGAGTGCATCCCGCCGGTAAACCTCATAGGCTTTTTCCTCACCTGCCAGGTTCCTTGAATAATCAGCAAGAAGGAGAGAGGATAGAAATAAGGTACTGCTGACAGCAAATCCGATAAAGGCCCATACGTTAGGACTTGAGAGCAGGGTTCCGAGCTGAAGCTGATGGACTCCGTCAACCACTTTGATATATTTGCCGTGAGTTATTGGCAAAATCGAAATAAGCAGGGCCGGGATGATGAAGCCGGAAATTCCCGAAATATAAGTGAGTGCCCGTTCATAATCCTTTGCTACATGGGAAAATACGAGGAAACCGCTCCGAATAGCGAGAAGCAAAAGAATCATACTCCCGGGAATCAATAATACGGTCCCCAGAATAAAAGCAGCACCCGGAAAAAAGCTGAAGACGGCGACCACAATGGCTACAATAAATACATTGGTCACTTCCCACGTCGGACTTAAATACCGGTTCGCGATATTTGTCGCCTTTGTTCTTTTTTGATTAAAGTAAATCATCGACCAGAAACCTGCCCCAAAATCCATCGTTCCCATTACAGCGTATATAAAAACAAACCCCCATAAAACAGATATAGCTAATAAAGCATCAGCGGATACGCCCATTTGTATGCTGCCTCCTTTTTAAAATGGCTATGTTGAAGCAGGCTGCTGATTCATTCACACCTTCTAATTGGAAGGCGCCATGCAAGAGGAAATCACAGCCGATTAAAAAAGCTGTTGTAACACGGGCGCCTTACTAAACATCCACGCCGTTCCCTTTGGATGAATCCCCCTGTACCGCAGCCAGATCTTTTTCAACGGTATTCCGTTTAAAGTAAAAAATCAGGACAAGGAGGACAGCGGTTCCCAGAATGGCATAGACAATGGTGAAACATAAAAACAGCGTGCCGATATTTCCGGATTTGGTCACAACTTCCGAAGTTTTCAGCAATCGGTAAATCACCCATGGCTGTCTGCCCGTACAGGCAAAGATCCAGCCAAATTCAGTAGACAGGATGGAAAGCGGACCTGAGAGAACACTGATCCATAAAAACCATTTTGGAAACGGTCTTTTTATAAACTTTTTCCACACAAGACCGAATAATGCAAGTCCAATCAGTGCACTTCCGATTAAAACCATAGCGTTAAACAGAGTGTGGACAAATAAAGGCGGCCAATAGTCCTCTGGGAAGTCGTTCAGTCCTTTGACCTCTGTATCAAAGCTGTTACCGGCAAGGAAGCTCAATGCCCATGGAATTTCAATCGCGTACTTGATTTCTTTTTCTTCCTTACTCGTAAATCCTCCGATGGCAAGTGGTGCGTGGTCCTGGGTTTCAAATAATCCTTCTGCTGCTGCAAGTTTTTCAGGCTGATACTCATGCAGCATTTGTGCCGATTCGTGTCCGTTAATAGCTGTCAAGAAGGAGGAAAATAAACCAATAATCAGACTCATGATGAACGCTTTCCGGTGAAAGGAGAAAAGGCGGTCATTTTTTCGGTTTTTCAGCATTTTAAAGGCAGCAATGGTTGTGATCATAAACGCACCAGTCATAAATGCCGAGAAAGCTACATGGGCCGCAGAGACTAAAAAGCTAGGATTAAAGAACGCAGCCCACGGATCAACATCCGTGATCTCTCCATTCTGGATACGGAAGCCTGCCGGTGTGCCCTCAAATGCGTGGATGTTGGTAATCAGAACGGCAGATGCCGTAGCACCGAGGAAAATGAAAAACACACTTAAAAGCCTTGTTTTTGGCCCAATTTTGTCATAAGCATAAACATAAATGGACATAAACAGCGCTTCAATAAAAAATGCATAAATTTCAATCTGAAATGGCAGCGACATTACTTTTCCGATGACTTCCATAAATCCCGGCCATAATAGAGTCAGCTGGGTTCCTGCTATCGTACCCGTTGGGATGGCGACGCCAAGAAGGACAGCCTGGCCTTTCGTCCATCGCTTTGCCATGATGGAATAATCAATGTCTTTTGTGCGCTGAAACATGATTTCCGCAAAGAAAATCATTAATGGAATTCCCACACCAAGTGTGGCGAAAATAATATGAAACCCCATTGTTGTACCAAAAAGGGAGCGCGCAAACACTAAATCAGTCATTTAAATCCGCCTTTCCAGTCTAATTTCCTTTCCTTATTATCCGCTTTTTACCAACCCTTATTCGTCTTTTTTGATTAGCCCATGTTAAGGATGTCTTTTTAGCGGTTCATTTGCAGGCTACCATCCAGCTCCAGCTGGACAAGTTAAACGGAGCATTAACCCGAAAATGCTGAATCCCTCTTTAAAATGGAGGGCTGTACAGACTTTCATCGGAAAATAAAGACTTATATACAGGCTTTTCTTTGTGGTATGGTAGCTGCTCAGAGGCTTGAAAATGAAGGGAAAGATGGCAGAGAATGATGACAGCAATATTTAAAATAGATCGGCCTAAGATTCCGCAGGTATTAAAAGAGGCTATATTCCAGGATATAGATGACACGGAAGATCCTTTTTTATCCGGCAGCAAACTGGAAAACGAGGAAATGGACAGCGGGAATATCAACCGTTTGCTCCTGTCCAAAGTGGTCTTTAGAAACGTGAAGATTACGAACTCTCTCTTTGAGCGGATTGATTTGACCGATGCGGTTTTTGAAAACTGTGATCTATCGAATACAAGCTTTGCTGAGGGGAATTTAAACAGGGTTGTATTTAAAGAATGCAAGCTGATGGGCATGAATTTCTCAGAGGCTTATGTAAGTCATACGGTTTTTGAAGAGTGCATGTTTAGTATGGCGGACTTTACGGATGCCCGTTTAAAGCAGGTCGTTTTTAATCATTCATCACTGCGGAACACAAATTGGTTTGATTGCACATTGAACAAGGTGGAGCTTGATTCCTGTGATTTGAATGGTGCTGATTTTACACGGACCGTTCTAAAAGGCATTGATATCAGCACGTGTACGTTTGATCAATTGAATATTGGGGCAGGGAGCTTAGATGGCTGTGCAGTTTCGCCAGAACAGGCGATTGGTTTTGCAGCCTTGCTTGGTTTAACGGTTAAAAGATGAGCAAATCCTTGTTTTTGGCGCATTTCTTCTAAAAGAGAAAGCGTCTTTTTTAAAATGGATAGCTTTGTTAAACTTGGCTGTTGATTGAAGTTAGCAGGTGGTTTTCCTTGCTTGGGCGGACGGTAAGCCTCCTCCCGCCGCTCTAAGTATAGCGCCTTTGAATTCAATCACATACATGAGGCTTTACCATAGCTAAATGGATAGAAAAGAAACCGTATCTTTGACAAAGTTTAGATGCTTTGTTATTATTAAATCGTAAACATTACGTTTTAAGATGAGAGGGGTTATAAAACATGAAACCACAAATTCATCCGAATTATCAAAAAGTCGTCTATATGGACGTTAATAGCGGATTCAAGTTTATGAGCGGATCAACGAAAGGGTCCAATGAAACGATTAAATGGGAAGATGGCAATACGTACCCATTAATTAAAATGGAGACGACTTCCGATTCCCACCCGTTTTACACCGGCAGACAAAAATTTGCTGATAAAGGCGGCCGTGCGGAGCGGTTTATGCAAAAATATAATATGCAAAAAGAAGTGTAAATGCAGGCATGGAAAAAGCCCGCTTCCTGTAAAGGGAAGCGGGCTTTTTAAAGTTAGGGCTTAGTTCACGCCTACTTGTGTCCAAGCATTCGCAACGGCATTGTAAGTGCTGCTTCCGCTGCCGTATAAATCAGCTGCGGATTGAAGAAGGGCCGCACGGGCATTGCTGAAGCTGCTTGTCGGAGTGAGGTATCTAGTTAATGCACGATAGTAGATTTTCTCTGCTGCCGCTTTTCCAATACTTTGATTTGTGTAGTAGAATGCTTTATTCGGAATTCCGCTGTTCGTATGAACCCCGCCATTATCAGAAGAAGTGTACACATAGTTTGCAAAGTTGCTTGGCTGGCCGTATGCTTCCGGATTGGAAAGACTTCTTAATGCATCTCCGGAGCGCCCTGGAGTATAAACATCTTCACCCATTAGATAGTCACTTGGATCAAGGAAGTATCCAAACACATCGGACATGGATTCATTTAATGCGCCGGACTGATTTTGATATTGAAGGTTGGCTGTTCTTTCAGTAACAGCATGTGTAAGTTCATGCGCTACTACATCCAGTGCTCCGGAAAGAGCAATAAAAGTTGTGCCGTCACCGTCTCCGTATACCATTTGAGAACCGTTCCAGAATGCATTATTATAGCGGCTGCTATAGTGGACAGTAGAACGGATTGTGCTTCCGCTGTTATCGAAACTGTTGCGTCCGTGCGTGTTGTAATAGTAGTCATATACTTTTCCTGCGTAGTAGTGAGCATCTACATCTGCACGCTGATTAGAAGCATTGAAGATGTTATCGCTGTCGACGGAATAAGAACCCGGAAGGCTGGAGCCATTCTTAGCCGTGAATGTTTCAATCACACCTGTCATGTTCGGCTTGCTCACATCGTACAGATAATACGTGTTGCTTGAAAAGTAAGTATTCAGGGATTTCGTGTCTCCAAGCACCCCTGTCCCGGAGCCGGTTGCATCTGCTACTGCATTGTATGAATCGATGATGTCTCCCGTATTTGCGTCAACGTAGATTTGCCAGTTGGCACCGTATGGTTTAATGAATTGCAGCTGAACTTTGTATGCGAGGTAGAAAGTTCCGTCTTTCTTATAAAGAAGGAGCTCTCCTTTTTCGTTCGTGTTTTTCACATTGCTTTTCTTAACGGGTCCTTGGGGAACAGCCTGCTCGTCACCTTCTGTATCTTTTTTCGATAGATTTATAGACTTCCAGGCAAGGTCTGCAGCTTTTGATTTGGAGATTTTGGCTTTTGTGCTTTTGACCTGTGCTTTTGCATCTTCATGCAAGGCACCATTTGTAGCAGTTACGGTTCCGTTCTTATCCGTGTGAACGTAATAGACAGCACCATCTACAGGGACCCCGTTTAAAGATTGAATGTATTTGTAGTGTGTAAAACCAAGCTCATCTGTTTCTTCACTTAAGAGAGTCAGTTCAGTGGAAGGATCAATTTTAACGGTGCGATCCTGTTTGAGGAAATTTCGCGCTTCCGCTTCTTTTTGAACTTTCATTTTGGACTTGATGCCTGTCTGGAACGATGGATTGCCTTTGTCTTTCAGCCACTGCTGCTGAACAAGCTGTGCTTTTGCTTCGAAATTGGCCTCTTTTGAACCGGTTAAGGCAGATGCTGAAGGCAGGGCAGCGCCCAATGTTAATGCCGTTCCCATAACTATTGCAGCAAACTTTTTGTTCAAATGAATTCCCCTCTCCAAATATGAAATTGTGTATTACAAATAGAATAGTAGCACCAATAGACGAAAAAAAATATGAAAAGTTTTCTAAAAATTCAAAATGAATACTAGGACTCATAAGTCGTTGTGAAATATAGGAATTATGATTCAATCGTGAGAAAATGTAACAAATAATATAAAAAGATGGAGGGAAATATGAAAATTTTATGGGAAATTCTCGTTCGAATGGAGATTTTCTATTGAAAAACCTTCTCATTTATATGCTTTAAAGCAAAAGTGATTCGATTTTCTAATATAGTAATAAAGACAGGATTGAAAAAATGTCAATCTTCTCTTCTGTTTTTCAAAGGGTAATAGACCTATCATTCCTATAAGCTTACCGTTTTTTCTCGACATGGGAGGGGGATTTCTATGACTCCAGACGGTCGCAGGGAGAGCGTAAAGGATGAGAAAAGGCATATTAGGCAATAGAAAAACGCGAAGCCCGCAGGAGCTTCGCGTTTTAGCCTTTATTCTGAAAGGGCTGTTTTTAGTGTGCGTAAATTTTTTCTCATCAGGCTAAAGTAATCCTCATTGTTTTTCGAATCTTCTTCTGTAATGGATTCAAGATTGCTTACAGTAAGAGGAGTGGCGCCTATTTCCTCTTCTACAATTTTGGACAGTTTACTGCTTACGTTTTTTTCGAAAATGACGTGTTTAATATGATGGGCTTTCGCGTCTTTAATAATGGAGCTGATCTGCTTCTGAGACGGTTCTTCAGATGCAGATAATCCCATTACACTGATTTGCTCAATTCCGTATCGCTCACTCCAGTAACCGTATGCAGCATGAGAAACAAGGATTTCCTTTTTTGGTGTTTTGGAAAGTGTATCCCGATACTCCGAGTCAAGTTTTTCCAGATCTGATTTCAGCTTAGAAAAATTCTTCTCAAATGTTTCTTTTCCTTCGGGACGCTCTTTAATTAATGCATTTTTAATATTTTCAGCCATCTGAATCGAGCGGATTGGATCGAGCCATACGTGAGGGTCTTCTTCCCCATGATCATGGCTGTGTTCACCTTCGGTATGCGAAGACTCTTCATGCATATGGGCTTCCCCTTTTGCAAGTTTTATTCCTTTTGCTGCTTTTACCATCGCTGTATCTTCATCTTTTAATGTTTCGGCAGCTTTATCCGCAAACCCTTCAATCCCTGCTCCTGTATAGATAAATGCGTCGCCTTCCGCAATTTTAACCATTGTTTTTGTGGAAGGTTCGAATGAATGGGCATCTGCATTCGGGGGATATACGCTTTCGACCTCCACTAGGTCACCGCCGATTTTTTTTGTGAAATCTTCCAGCGGAAAGATGGTCGTATAAACTTTTATCTTAGCATTCTTTGCCTCTTTCGTATCATTTCCGGATGAACAGCCTGCTAAAATGGAGGCTCCGATCAGGAAAATACAAAGGCTGTATGCGATTTTTTTCATCATGTTCTCCTCTCAAACAAACAACTGGATTATACCCTTTGATATTATATCGTAAAGATTACGATTTGAAAACCGGAGGATGAAGCGTGTCCGTTTAAAAGGTTGAATTTAACATGCCTGAAATAGGCACAGTCGATAAAGTGTATGCTATATTTGATGGTGAAAAAGAAGAATGGAGGAATGAGCAATGAAACTGCTTGACCAAATTTTGGAACATAATGAATCTTTTGTTGAAACAAAACAGTACGAGAAATTTCAAACGAGCAAATTTCCCGATAAAAAATTAGTTGTCTTGACCTGTATGGATACAAGACTTGTCGAACTTCTGCCGCAAGCGATGAACTTCAGGAACGGAGACGTAAAAATAGTGAAAAGTGCGGGTGCCATTGTTGCTCATCCATTCGGAAGTATCATGAGAAGCCTGCTGGTTGCGGTTTATGAACTTGGTGCCGAGGAGATTTGTGTAGTTGGACATCATGACTGCGGTATGAGTAAGTTAAACGCTGCCTCCTTTTTGGAAAAGACAAAAGAAAGAGGCATTTCACAAGAGAAAATCGATCTTCTCAGATACTCGGGTATGGATTTGGATAAATGGCTTCAGGGTTTTGATGTCGTTGAGGACAGTGTGATACATAGCGTTAATGTGATAAAAAATCACCCGCTTCTTCCGGCAGATGTAAAAATTCACGGTTTGGTCATTGATCCGGGAACAGGCAAACTGGATTCTGTTATTAATGGGTATGAGTAGAAGGATTTTTGGTTTTTTTCTCCGGGACTGGATCGAATCCCCCGGGATGCATCGGATTGCAGCGTAAAATCCGCAGAACCGTAAGCCAGCTGCCTTTAATGGCTCCGTGCTTCTGAATAGCTTCCAGCCCGTAGTTTGAACAGGTAGGATAAAAGCGGCAGGAGGGCGGAGTCATGGGAGAAATGAATTTTTGGTAGAATCGAATGAGTTTTAAAAATAAAGTTTTCATCTGGGTCCTCCTCTGGGTATGTTATAAATTTAAGCTAAAGGGAATAAAAAAGCAAAGAGCAGTAATTGAGTTCATAACCAATTAAGTTGATGGATCTTATCGGAATTGTTACAATGGAATTATGGAAAACCAATGAGGAGTGAAAAGTATGCCATCAGTTGAAAGTTTTGAACTGGATCATAATGCAGTAAAAGCACCATATGTCAGACATTGCGGTGTCCACAAAGTCGGTTCGGATGGTGTTGTTAATAAATTTGACATTCGTTTCTACCAGCCGAATAAACAGGCAATGAAACCGGATACCATCCATACTCTTGAGCATCTGCTAGCATTTAACATCCGTGATCACGTTGAAAAATACGATCACTTTGATATCATTGATATTTCTCCTATGGGCTGTCAAACAGGGTATTACCTGGTTGTAAGCGGTGAGCCGACAGTTACGGAAATTATTGACCTGCTGGATGATACTCTTAAGGCTGCCATAGAGGTTGAGGAAATTCCGGCTGCCAACGAGAAGCAATGCGGCCAGGCTAAACTTCATGATTTGGATGGAGCGAAGCGGTTAATGAAATTCTGGCTGGACCAGGATAAAAAAGAACTTGAAAAAGTATTTGGATAATATTCTTCATAGAAAATAACGGTTTCGAAAACCCCCGGTCCGCATGCCGGGGGTTTTCTATGTGGAAGGTTTGATTTATGCCAGCGAAATATGCCTGGCACCGCGGGCAGGAAAAGCTGTGCGAAATCACTATAAACAATGAACTGAAAAAAGTGGAGAGGGATTTAAAACGGACTTACAGAACAGATCTTGTATGCAGGCTTTTGAAAATATTTCTATTATATATAGAAACCGCTTACACTATTTCTTATAATAGAAGGAAATAAGTGCATGGGATGGGATGCTTATGAGATTTGTCAGATGGATGTGCTTCATCATGTTTGCCTGTTTTTTTGTCATGACAACAGCCTGTCAAACATCAGAAACGAAGGCTTCTGATGTACCGGAAATGGTAGAAGCCAAAATCATCCTGCCAGCACAGATCCGGAAAAATGTCTCTCAGGAATATAAAGTGAAAATTACGCAGGGAAAAGAAGCCGTTCAGGATGCTCACTCTGTTGAATTTGAAATCTGGAAATCGGGGTCGAAGGAACAGAGCGAGATGATAAAAGCTGAACATAGCGGAAAGGGCATCTATACCGTTTCCAAAAGCTTTAAAGAGGACGGAATCTATTATCTTCAAACACATGTAACCGCTCATGATATGCATGTGATGCCTAAAGTCAGGCTTACAGTTGGACAGGCTAAAGAGCTTGAGCCTGAAAAGAAAGAGAAGGATGCTGAATCAGGGCATCATCATTAAACTCCGTGCTGCGGAGTTTTTTTTGTTCTTGAATCGAATGAAAGAGTATGGTTTAATTAATAAATCGTAACCGTTACGGTTTATTAATTTAAAAAAGGAGTTCCCGGGATGCTGTCCGAATCTTCACTCCAGCTCCCGTCAATTATAGTAGGAAAGGAAGGACGATACATGGCTAAAAAATCAAAGATTGTAAAAGAAAAACAGCGTGAAGCAGCAGTGATTAAATATGCTGAGCGCAGGCGCGAATTAAAAGAAAAAGGGGACTGGGAGGCTTTAAGGAAACTCCCAAGAGATTCTTCACCAACTAGACTTCACAACCGGTGCGGGCTGACAGGAAGACCGAGGGGCTATATTCGTCAATTTGATATGTCCCGTATCGCATTTCGCGAGCTGGCATACAAAGGACAGTTACCGGGTGTAAAAAAATCAAGCTGGTAAGAAAAGGAGGCATGGGCAGTTGAATGAAAAATTGATGGAAGTGCTGGTCCGGGATATTGTCTCCACTCTTCCGGATCAGAAAAAGGAGCTATATAGGTTTATTGTCCGTGCTGAAGATGAGCTGGCCCGTCAATGCCATTCGAAGGAGCAGTTTATGTCCCTGCTCACGATCTGCTCGCCCTATCAGCAAGCTGCTGAGAAATTTCATTTATCGCTGGAAGAGACGTGGATATTAATGAATGGCATTGAGGATGAAATAACTGCTCAGTTAGATCAAAAACTTGACCGCTACAAATGGATTGATTTTACTGAAAACCGGGAGTCAGGTCAGCTCCAGTTCTTTTGTATCCTGTAAGCTCTCCTTCTGCTTTTACATAGACGGATACCTGTGTTTTTCATGATTTTTTTAAATTGACACCCGTCCTAAATCCTAGATTTTGCTAAAGCATGGTGTTGATTTTTAACAGCTGTTGATTGAAGTGGAGGGTGCGGGCTTCCTGCGGGAGCAGCGGGACAGGTGAGACCCCGAAGGCGCAAGGCGGTGAAGAGGCTAACCGCCGGCCCCGCGCAAAGCGAGCGCCTGCAATGGAAAACAACAGCCAAGTTAAACAGAGCTTAATCCTAAAAATACGTTGCCGAAAAATCTGAACAAATGTGATAGAATAGAGGGCGGAAGCAGGGTTAACACGCTAACACTGCAAATTATTCTATCTATAGCAAGGAGCAGGATACGATGGAAAAAGTATTGGTTTTCGGTCATAAAAATCCAGATACAGATACAATTTGTTCAAGCATTGCTTATGCAGAGCTTAAAAATAAGCTTGGCATGAATGCGGAGCCTGTTCGTTTAGGAGCAATTAACGGAGAAACTCAATACGCGCTTGATACATTCAGCACGCAGGCTCCCCGTTTAGTGGAGAAGGTTTCTTCGGAAGTCAGCCAAGTCATTCTAGTCGACCACAATGAGCGTCAGCAGAGTGCGGATGATATTACAGAGGTTACTGTCCTTGAAGTAATTGATCATCACAGGATTGCCAATTTCGAAACTAGCGATCCATTGTATTATCGAGCTGAGCCAGTAGGCTGCACAACAACCATTTTGAATAAAATGTACAAAGAAAACGGAGTGAAGATTGAGAAGAATACTGCCGGCCTAATGCTTTCCGCCATTATCTCTGATTCTTTGCTTTTTAAATCCCCAACATGCAAAGATCAGGATATTGCAGCAGCGAAGGAACTTGCAGAAATTGCTGAAGTTGATTTGGAGAGCTATGGCTTGGAAATGCTAAAAGCCGGAGCGGATCTTAGCAGTAAAACAGTCGAAGAATTAATTTCCCTTGATGCGAAAGAATTTCAAATGGGAACACACCGTGTTGAAATTGCACAGGTGAATGCGGTAGATCCCGAAGATATTTTAGTGCGCCAAAGAGAAATCGAAGCGGCAATTGAAAAAGCAGTTGCTGAAAAAGGCCTGGATTTATTCTTATTCGTTGTGACAGACATTCTTGAGAGTGATTCAATTGCACTGGCTTCAGGCCGTGATGTTGAAGCGGTTGAGCGCGCTTATCAAGTGAAAATTGAAGACAGCAGAGCGCTGCTTAAAGGCGTTGTTTCCCGCAAGAAACAAATCGTTCCAATTCTCACAGAAACATTGAGCTCGACAAATAGCTGACAGCTGACTACTCAGTCGCCTTCCGCGTTAAATATACGATTACAAAGAAAACCCCCGGTGCCTTACCTGGGGGTTTTCGCTTTATTTGAGAACTTTTTAGACATCTCCTCATAAATAAAAGAACCGAGTCATTCGGTTCTGTCAGATAAACGTTCGTTTATGTTTTATGGAACACCTATACAGTGTAAGCCCTGCCTCTCATACACCCTTGCAGCCCCGAAGCTGCGCCAGTTGAATAAGTGTCCATTTCAGGGGCATCTATAACCGTTTCCGTTTAACGAATTTAACAACTATCAGTGCAACTACCACAATCAGTATGAGGTTAATCGCTGCCCCGGCTATTTTAAATACCAATCCAATTAGCCATACAATCAGCAAAATCCAAATAATCGTCCAAAGCATGGTGCATTCTCCTTTTCGATCCTGGTGTGTTTGTATAGGTAAGATTCCCCGATTCTCTTTAATTAAAACCTCTTAAAAACATTCAAAATAAAAAACCCTACTTTTCAGCAGAGTTTGATTCATCCATTGGAGGCGCGGATTTATTTTCTTCCTCTGGATCGATCGTATGCTCAAACTTGTACGCTTTTTTTGTCGTAACAAGCGATAAAGCTAAAACCGCAAACACGATTGCGATGCAGATTCCCATAATCCAGCCATACATCAGGATCCCTCCTTTTTCAGATACGCGGACTTTCTCCTTGATTTTACCATGCTGATAAATATTGAGACACGTTTCGAGACAAGCTAATAGCAGTAAATCTCCACCATAAAGCCAATTAAGGAGGAATTAGTATGTCCCGGGAATTGCTTGATATCGTTAATAAACAAGTAGCGAATTGGACGGTTCTATACGTCAAACTGCATCATTATCATTGGTATGTTACAGGAAAGGATTTCTTTACGCTCCATGCAAAATTTGAGGAGTTTTATAACGAAGCTGGCACTTACATAGACGAGTTGGCTGAAAGGCTGCTCGCATTGCAGGGGAAACCGGTGGCTACAATGAAAGGATGTCTTGAGATTTCTTCGATTAAGGAAGCGGCAGGAGCTGAAACAGCTGAGGAAATGGTAAGGCAGCTGCATGCCGACTTCAAGACCGTTGCCAGTGAGCTTAAAGAGGGCATGGTTCTGGCAGGGAAAGCTGGGGATGAAACAACAGGTGATATGCTGCTTTCCATTCATCAAAGTCTTGAAAAGCATAACTGGATGCTGCTTGCCTACCTCGGGAAATAGCTGAAACAGCTCTTAAAAGCGGTAAAGCCCGGGAATGCATTGATGTATTCCCGGGCTTTAAATGAATTTTTCTCCTCAGGCCTGACCGGAAGCCGCTTTAATTTCTTTTTTGGATAGCCCTTTTGCTGGATAGAATTCCAGCCTCAATTTTGTTTAAGATCCTGAAATATTCTTCTCTCTCCTCTTCATCAAGAACAGAAAGCATTTCAGCCCAAAAGATGTTCCGCTGCTCAATCATAGCTGAAACGAACTGATCTCCCTGATCGGTCAAGACAATCCAAACGATTCTGCGGTCATTTTGGTCCCGGGCTCTTTTCAGGAGCAAATCATCTTCAAGCTGGTTTAGAAGAGTCGTTGTTGCTCCTGAAGTTAAGTACAATTTATGGGAAATATCTGCGACTTTGCATTTCCTTTGATTATAGACAAATTTAAGAATGTGGTATTTGGTTGGGGTTAAACTATAGGGTAATTCTTTAATTTTCATTTCGATCAGCTGGCGCTTGTGCATAAACAAGGTGTCTTTTATTTCATCCAGCCGTTCGAGCTGCTTATTAAGGTTGTTCTTCATAACGGCTCCCCTTTTTTCTTTTTCGTACCCTTTTCTCCTATAAATTTAGTGCAAGTTTTAAACATTGTAAAGTTAACCAAATGTTTTTACTGTAAAAAAGTAAAAATATATGATAAAGTAACAAATCGTAAATACCTTTATTAAAAAGTAACTTTATTAAAAAGTATTTTTATAATGGTTAATCGAATTAAGGATTAAGGAGGAATTTTATTATGTCCAGAGGACGGCTTATTTTAGTGAATTTTGTAGGGGTATTGATTATCCTTGCATTGGTTGCAGGAGGCGTTTATTACTATTACCAGCAGACCAACTTTGTAACAACGGATAATGCAAAGGTAGCAGGAGATCTTCATACAATTAAAGCTCCGGCTGCAGGGAAAATTACTAATTTGAATGTAGAAGAAGGCGATGAAGTCAGAAAAGGTGCTGAAATCGCTAAAATTGGTTCCAGCCAAAGCAGTCAGTCTATTACTGCTCCGGCACAGGGTACAATCATTAAAAAACAAATGGAGAACGATCAATTGGCACAGCCTGGTCAAACCATTGCAAGCATCATTGATCTGAACGAATTGTACATTACAGCGAATCTAAAAGAGGATACGCTGAAGGATATTGAAGTAGGGGACGATGTTGACGTAACAGTTGACGGCAACGGAGGAACTGTAATCGAAGGGAAAATTGAAAAAATCGGCTATGCGACAAATTCTATCTTCTCTTTAATGCCGAAATCAAATGATGACGGAAATTATACAAAAGTTACGCAAACCGTGCCTGTAAAAATTTCTATTGCGAATTATTCTGAGGAAGTGCTTCCGGGAATGAACGCTGAAGTAAAAATCTCTAAATAAAGAGACAGCTCTTTTTTGAAAGCTTAAGGAAAGGAGGAAAAGAGTGATGACACAACATGCAGCACAGAAATCAGACAGCGGTGTCCGGCAGCATATGCCTCTTTTGATTGTTCTAATGCTCGGACTATTTCTGGCGATACTGAATCAGACGCTTCTAAATGTAGCGATCCCCCATCTCATTACAGAGTTTGGAGTGACAACAAACACAGCTCAGTGGCTGCTGACAGGATATATGCTTGTGAACGGTGCGCTCATTCCATTATCTGCTTATCTTATTAAACGATTTGCTGTAAGGAATTTATTCTTATTTGCCATGTTCTGCTTTACGCTTGGATCACTCATATGCGGATTAGCAGGAAGCTTTCCTGTCATGATGACAGGAAGACTCATTCAGGCAATTGGCGGAGGAGTATTGGCTCCTCTTGTTATGACTATTATCGTGTTTATTTTCCCTCCTGAAATGCGTGGGAAAGGAATGGGGATTTTCGGATTGGCGATGATGTTCGCACCGGCAATCGGACCGACGCTATCCGGCTTTGTTGTCCAGAATTATGATTGGCATTTGCTTTTTAACGGCATGGTTCCTCTCGGAGCCATCGTCTTTATCATTGCCTTTTTCCAATTGAAAGACATCAATCCTCCCGAGAAGATTAAAGCGGATTTCTTATCTATTTTTACATCTCTCGCCGGTATGGGATTATTGCTTTACGGGTTCAGTGAAGCAGGGAATGAAGGGTGGACCGATCCAGTGGTCCTTTCATCCATGGGAATCGGATTAATCTTGCTTGTTGTATTTACCATTAAGCAGCTTAAATCCGAAAAACCTCTTTTGGATGTGCGGGTGTTCAAATATTCGATCTTTACATTGTCAAGTATCATTAACATCGCAATTACCATTTGTCTATTTTCCGGTATGTTCCTGCTGCCGATTTATCTTCAGAATATCAGGGGCTATTCACCGCTTGACTCAGGGCTGCTTTTACTTCCCGGTGCGATCGTGATGCTTATCATGTCACCTGTCTCAGGTATTCTATTTGATAAATTTGGACCAAGACCGCTCGGTATCATCGGTATGGTTATTACAACCGTTACGACGTATGAATTTACCCAGCTTACAATGGAAACAACCTATAACCATATTCTCGTCTTGTATATGATCCGCACATTCGGGATGTCTTTCCTGATGATGCCGATTATGACAGCAGGGTTAAACCAGCTTCCGGACAGACTGAGCAGCCATGGCTCGACGATGGCAAATACGTTCAGACAGGTAGCGGGGTCGGTAGGAATTAGTTTCCTGACAACGATCTATACAAACAGAACGGATTTCCATTTGGAAGAGCAGGGAAGCCAAATGAACACAGCGGATCCATTCTTTGCACAGGCATTCAGTGAATTTACACAAAAAATTGCTCAAGCGATGAGCATGTCTCCAGAAGAAGCACAGTCACAGGCTGTCCAGCTTCTATACGGAAAACTTGTCAGAGAGTCCACCATTCATGGGATTAATGATGCATTTTTCTGGGCGGCAGGGATATCAGTCATTGGACTTGTCCTTGCGTTCTTCCTGAGAGACGTCAGGAAAGACAAAAAGGTACAGGAGACTTCTTCTGTTCCAAAGCATTCAGAAGAAATCAGGATGCTTCCCGCACCTAAAAATGTACATTGATCAATAGCTAGTAGATTTGGGAGGAATGGATATGAAAATCTGTATCGTATATGACAGTGAAGGCGGGCATACAGAAGCTCTTGCCCAGGCAATTGCAGCTGGTGCTGAAAAATCAGGTGAGGCAACGGTATATTTGAAAAACGTCAAGGATGCGGATGTCTATCAGCTGCCTGAAATGGATGCAATCATCTGGGGATGCCCGGGCCATTTCGGTACCATCAGTGCAGGGTTAAAGACATGGATTGATAAATTGGGCTATTTGTGGGCTGAAGGAAAACTGATTAATAAGGTTGGAGCTGTTTTTTGTACAACGGCAACAACTCATGGCGGACTTGAAGCCACCCTTTTAAATTTAATTACACCGATGCTTCATCAGGGAATGATTATTGCAGGACTTCCCGGCAACACACCTGAAAATGCTTTGTATGGTTCTTACTACGGAGCAGGCATTACATGCCCGGTAGAGAGCAGTGAAGTCATTTCTTCCAGTGACCGTGCACTTGGAATGGCTCTTGGAGAACGTGTAGCAGAAGTTACGAAACGCATGTCAATAAAACAGTAGGTGAAATCAGATGTTGGGTGTTTTATTAATTGTCGTTGCCGTTGTTTTGCTAGCTGTGATTATTATCGCGAATACAAGGGCTATGTCCCGTTCGAAAAATAATAAACACATTCCAGAAAGCAAAGGCAAGGAAAAAGAGCAGCGGAAAGAGCCAAGTCCGGCAGAACAAGCGTCTCCCGCTGAACCGTCATCAAAACCGGAACCTGCTGCAAAATCCAGAAATATGAACGATGATGCTTACCGAAAAGCGTTATCTCAATTTAAAAAAGAAGAGACCGATGAACCGCTTAAAGATACGAAGATGAACGATGATGCGTATCGAAGAGCTTTGCAGTCTCTTGACAAAGGGAAACGGTGATTAGGAAGCTGAATTTTTCTATTAGAGGTGGTTCCAATGAAGACGACAGAGACGGATTGGCTGGAGCAGGTTCAAAAAAAGACCATTCGATTTAAGAGGAAATATTCGCTTCTTGTAAAGGAGAATCTGGAGCCGTCAGGAATCACTCCTTTCCAGCTCCAGATATTATGGATCCTGCAAAGGAATAGCGGTATGGGGACTACACAGCTTGCAGAAAAGCTAAGTGTGAAGCCGAGTGCTGTTACAATGGGATCCAACCAGCTCTGCAAAATGGGATTACTGAACCGGGTTCATTCAGAAACGGACCGCCGTCAAATCCGGCTTGATCTGACTGTGCAGGGAAAGAAACGGCTGGAAGAAGCCATGGATCTGCATACGGAGCTTGCTTCAGAAGTGTTTTCATGTTTTTCAGAAACGGAACGGGATACACTGTTTCAATTAATGGATAAACTTGAGCAGAACATCTGCTGAGCAGCAAGGCTGACTCTGAAAAGATCTATCTCACAATGGAAGAGGCTGAGACATAACTAGAATTGTTGTCCTTATAGCCGAATATTTCTTTTGAAAAAGCACTGTTAAACTTGGCGGTTGATTTCCGCTGAAGTCGTTCGCTTATCCTTGGGCGGGCGGTGAGCCTCCTCCTGGCTTCGCCACTGCGGGGTCTCACCTGTCCCGCTGCTCCCGCAGGAGTCTCACGCCTTCCGCTCCAATCAACAGGTGTTAAAAATTAACAGGGTGCTTTAACAAAGCCTTTGAAAAAAGCATGAAAAACAGTAAAACCGAACGATTACGAAGCTCTATATCGGAGTTTCAAATAATCGTTCGGTTTTTTTATTAGCAAGAAACCCTTTGTCCAGCCTCTTTTTCTGAGAATCCGTTCGTGATAATGGAATGAGTGCTTTCCTTCTGAGGAGAATCGTCCCACATCCGAGAAGACGGGGGACATGAAATCTGCCGCGCTCTGCGCAGAACCTCGTTCATACAGCGTCTTCCGATTATTTTACGTCCCGCTGTTTCTTTCCGCCTTATCTAAAATAGACTGGGCTAAAAGATCTCTGAGCTCTTCCGCATTGATTGTTTTTGTCAGCTGCAATACTTCTCCATCGGAAAGCTCGCTGACGTATGTTTCAATGGCAGCTTCCAAATCTTCCGAATCCATTCTGAAATTCAAAGCAATATCATTAATAAAATGTTCTTTCCAATTCAATAGACACAGCATCCCTTCTAAATGGTTCCTTGTTTGTATGACAAGGGCCTTTTTTTCATCCATCAGATAATGGTCTATACCGCAGCAGTCACAGTGCATAGCATAAAATGATCCCTCTTCCATAAAGGAGGTGTGAAATGAGCAAGGATGCAGAAGTGATGACGCTATATTCATTTAGCATGACTTTTCTGACATTTTTACTCGGTGAGATAGAACAGATGATGTATGTCCTGTTTGCCTTGATGGTCATTGAGTTTCTCAGTTTTACTATATCGAAAGCCATAAGCGGCCAGGCTTCAATACGGGCGATCGGGATTCAGCTGTTAAAAAAGGCTCTGATCCTAATAATGGTGGCAGTCGCCAATTTGTTGGACAAGGTCATACCAATCGGGATTTCCATCAGAGATTTCACCGTTATCTTTTATATTTTTTACGAATTGCTCTATATTATTACAAATGTCAGCAGTTCTGGCTTACCTGTTCCCCAAATAGTAAGAGACGCCCTGGATTTACTGAAAAGCAAGGTGAAAAAATAAGCCCTGAATAAAAGACTGCTCTTGCCGCAAAATAGGGAGAAAAGGCTTGAGGAGTGATGAAATGGATGGGGCTGGCAAAACCACCTATTATGTAACCGTTGGAAGCGGAGAAATATCACAGGTGTCCGATTCATCTGCATGGGATTACCGCATAGAAGCAACAGATGATCAGATTATTGAGTTAAGAGGGTATTTCGAGCAGCAGTATGCTGCTGACTGGAAAGGTTTTTTCAGAACGCACGTACCGTATTTGCCGTACCATTTTGACCGGCCGAATGATTCAGTAGACCAGGCAAATATAAATATTTATAGAATGATCTACGAACTTGGTGATGATGAAGCGAAACAGCACATTGAGGAACAGAACATTCTGACTAATATTGAAGATCAAACTTAGCAGATCTTATACAATGTTATCCCAATGTGATAAAATAGAACAGGATAAGTCGAAAATAGAGGGATCACATGTATCGTTTTAAAGATTATTATCATAATCAAGTGCAGCTGTCTTTTGAAAAAAACCCATTTTCAAGCGTTCCGAAGCATGTCTGGGTAGTTTGCCGCTATCAGAATAAGTGGCTTCTTACCGATCATGGGGACCGGGGTTATGAATTCCCGGGCGGTAAAGTGGAAGAAAATGAAACAGCAGATGAAGCCGCAATAAGAGAAGTAAAAGAGGAAACGGGAGGCGTCGTGTCTACCCTTCAGTATATGGGGCAATACCGCGTTTCCGGAAAAGAAAAGACCATTATTAAAAATATTTATTATGCTGCAGTGGACGAACTGATTCATCTTGATGATTACATGGAAACGAAAGGCCCTGTTCTTCTTGATGAACTTCCTGAAAACATTCAGGCGGACAGGCGTTTCAGCTTTATTATGAAAGATGAAGTGCTGCAGCAGTCTTTGAAACGGATTATAGCAAATATACAGGACTAAAAAAGCTTGCCGGTATCCGGCAGGCTTTTTAGTCGGAATGTTTAATGAGCCGCTTTTCAAGCCAGTCAACAAGCTGGTACATCACAGTGGCAAAAACAGCGATGAGCAGCAGACTCAAGAACACAAGGGTGAAATTAAAAACCTGGAACCCGTAAATGATCATATAGCCGAATCCTCTGGAAGACACAAGGAATTCTCCAACGATGACCCCTACCCAGGACAAACCGACATTCACCTTCAGTGTAGAAATAATGACAGGGAAAGAGGAAGGCAGGACGGCTTCTTTAAACAATTGAAACCTGGTTGCCCCGAACGTTTGAAGAACCTTTAAATAATTCGGGTCAATGGCTTTAAATGACGTATAAACCACAATCGTCGTAATGATGACCGAAATAATCGCTCCCATTGCGACGATGGAAGAGAAGCCGGGACCAATGGCAACAATTAAAATAGGTCCGAGCGCTACTTTTGGCATCGCATTTAAAATGACAAGATAAGGGTCGAGTATTTTTGATATTCTCGGTGACCACCACAGCAGGGCTGCAAGAAGTGTGCCAGCCAGAGTACCGAGGATAAACCCCAGAACGGTCTCAAAAATGGTGATGCTTGCATTTGCCGCCAATGTTCCATCGTTCCATTTTTCAAGGAAGAGCGTCCATATTTTTGAGGGCGCACTAAAGATAAGCGGATCAATCCAATTATTTTTGCTGGAGATTTCCCAAAGACTGAAAAAAGCAGCGAATATTAGGATTTGATAGAGGCGGATAATCATTTTTTCCCGTTTTAGCCCGTCTAAATACAGCTCGTGAAGCTGTTCAAGATGGGATTTAACCCTTTTCAAACCGATCCAGCTCCTTCCAAATAGCCTGGAATAGTTCTGTATATAGCGGATGCTGTCTTGCTGCAAAAGGAGACAGTTCCCGAATTTCCCGGGGAATAGGAAACATCCTGGCGATTTTCCCCGGATTCGCCGAAAATAGGAAGATTCTGTCGCTCATGGCGATGGCCTCTCCAATGTCATGTGTTACAAGGATGGCTGTCTTATGGTAATCATGAAGGATTTGATGAACCAAGTCTTCAAGCTTTAACTTTGTTTGATAATCCAATGCGGAGAAAGGTTCATCTAAAAGCAAAAGGTCCGGATTGGCTGACAATGTTCGGGTTAATGCTGCCCGCTGGCGCATTCCCCCCGAAAGCTGCCGGGGATATTTCTTTTCAACTCCTGGAAGTCCCATTTCATAAAGCAAAGATAATGTTCTTTTTTCGGATTCCGGGGTGAGTTTCTGCAATGTTTTTAGTCCGATTAGGACATTCTCTTCAATCGTTTTCCAAGGAAAAAGATAGTCCTGCTGCAGCATATAGCCGATTTTCCCCCGCATCCGTTCAATGGGCTCATCTTTAATGGCAACGGTCCCTTCGGTTGGAGCGAGCAGTCCTGCGATAATGGTCAGCAATGTGGTTTTCCCGCAGCCGCTTGGACCGAGAAAGGAGATAAATTCTCCTTCCTCGGCTGTCAGACTGATATCATCCAATGCTGTTGCAATGGTGTCTTTTGTGAAGTAGGAGTGGGACAGGTTTTGGATTGAGAGGAACGTCATCCTAAAAGCCTCCTTACTATTTCGATGCCTTTTCCGCAAATTCGGTATTAACGAGTTTGCTGTGTTCAATGCGGGCAGGAAGCTCTCCTGCTTCATCCATAATGTTCTGGAGGTTTTCCCACTCTGCTTTATCCAAGACTGGGTCAGCGGCAAATGAGCCTTGCTCTTTATACCGGCTGACAACCGTTTCAATCAGCTGGATATCCGTATCCTTAAATTCGCCCGCGATGGCGGAGGCAATCTCCTTGGCAGAATGATCTTTTACCCAGTTCTGTGCTTTTTGAATGGCATTGGTGAACTTTTGTACAGCATTTGCATTCTTCTTAATAAAACTTTCTTTTGACATAAATGTGGTATAAGGGATCAGCCCTGATTCTTTCCCGAAGGATGCGACAATGTGTCCTTTTCCTTCTTTTTCAAAGATGCTTGCAGTAGGCTCGAACAGCTGTACATAGTCACCTGTGCCTGAAGCAAAGGCATTTGCAATATTAGCAAAATCTATGTTCTGAATAAGATTCAAGTCTTTATGCGGATTAATGCCGTGCTTTTTCAATACAAATTCCCCTGCCATCTGAGGCATACCGCCCTTGCGCTGCCCAAGGAACGTACTTCCCTTTAAATCATTCCAGTCAAATGATTCATTTTTTTCTCTGGCTACAAGGAACGTCCCGTCCGTTTGAGTGAGCTGGGCAAAATTAATGACAGGATCCTTCGATCCCTGTGCCTCTACATAAATTGAAGTTTCCGATCCGACCAGCCCAACATCCGCGCCGCCGGAAAGAAGTGCGGTCATCGTTTTATCTCCGCCAAAAGCCGTGGTCAGTTCAATATCGAGCCCCTCCTCTTTAAAAAATCCTTTTGAGATGGCGACATAAAGCGGAGCATAAAAAATGGACCGTGTAACTTCTGCGACACGGATTTTCTGCACAGGGTTTTGATTACATGCTGAAAGTGGTAATGCTAGTAAGATAAGGACCATGCAGCTGATAAACCATTTTTTCATTGTGATTCCTCCTTTTGGTTGAGTGCTTTATCTATGCACTGGCAGCAGTCCGCTGTTTTACGATCTACCATACTTTATGAAAAAGAAAAAATAGTGTGAATGCCTATACAGGAAAGAGGGATGATGATGATAAACGGAGAGATACTGGAAAAGCAAAAATATCCTTCTCCTCACCCTGAAATTGATTTATACCTTGTTACCTATTTATCAGGGGGATTGAAAGTAAAGGGGCTGCTGGCTGAGCCGAAAAAGGAAGGGGAATACGATGGGTTCCTTTATTTAAGAGGGGGCATAAAAGGGGTAGGAATGGTTCGCCCTGCACGGATCGTGCAATTCGCTTCTGAAGGGTTTGTCGTAGTAGCTCCATTTTACAGAGGCAATCAGGGAGGAGAAGGGAATGAAGATTTTGCCGGAAAAGACCGGGAGGATGCCTTGTCAGCGATTGATCTATTAAAGAGGCATCCGAAAACCTCTAAGGGAAGAATTCATGCTTTCGGTTTCTCAAGGGGAGGCGTGATGGCCCTGATTGCAGGGAATGAACGAAAAGATCTTTGCTCGGTCGTAACATGGGGAGGAGTTTCAGATATGGTTCTCACGTATGAGGAGCGGGAGGATTTAAGGAGAATGATGAAAAGAGTGATTGGCGGAACCCCGAACAAACTTCCTCAAGAATATTACTGGCGGACCCCTCTGCACAATTTAGAGAACATGAAAGCCCCGCTCTTAATCATTCATGGTGTGAAGGACCAAAATGTATCAGTAGAGCACTCCAGGCTTTTAGAAAAGCGTGCTGCAGAACTGGGGAAAAAAGCGGAAGTGTGGTACTTTGAAGAATATACTCATTACTTTCCGCCTGCAGTGAACAGAGAAACGGTCAGACGGCTGACCGGCTGGATGAAAAAGCAGCCGGAGGTCTGATATGATAAACTTAGATGGAACCGGACTAAAGGAGAGATGAAAATGGGCATGCCCCTTGAAATGAATACGATGATTGTAACGAAGAGCAGAGAAAAACGGCTGGAGGATAATGTATTTACCCTTAAAAAGGATGGATACCGCCTATATCCGCTTGATTTGCCTGTTGAAGTGAGAAAGACGAAAGAGGGAGAAGTGAGCGGGAGAGCCATTATCACTAAAGTAGAGTGGGCAAATGGCGGCACGGTTCTCACATACCAGCTGATTAAATTAAATTCAACCAACTAAGAGTCCTTTGAGGGCTCTTTTCAATTTGGCTCTGTTTTTAACCGCCTATTGACGGGGACAGCTGAGCGCCCAAGAGAGCGGGAAAGGGGAGACCTAAGGGCCATCCGGCGGAAAGACTAACAGGCAGTCCAGAGCGCGAATGGCTGGCAGACGCAATCAAAAGCCGGGCTTAAGCTGAAAAAAGTAAGAAAAAAATCCTGTTTTTTTATAAAAAAAGTGAAATAATACCGGAGAATAGTCGATAAGTAATAGTGAGAAAGACATAAAATCTTCGGAGGTAATGATATTGACTCTTCACCCCTTTAAGGGTTTCCTGATTGTATGGCTCCTTCTGTCCCTTCCTTTTTCTTCGGTTTCTGCTGCTGTCACCCGCCATCCTTACACACATAAAAATCCGTTTGTTCAATCGGCTGATTATGAGGCTTTAGTTTCAGCAAGAGCAGATAAATTCAGAACCATTCCCGCCGGCTACTCAAAACCGGTACATGCTGCCGGTTCATCATCTGCGGACTCCGTGTATACTCCAGTTATGAATACTCAAACTGCTAATCCAAGACCGCATTCCTTTATTGGTGAAACAGAACTGAAAACAGCTAAAAAGCGCGTGGCCAATGAGACATGGGCTAAGAATTATTTAAAAAGACTGGAGAGTGAATCGAATTCATTCCTGAAGCTAAACCAGACGATTCCCAAAAAAGCAGCCGGATATGCTTCCTGGTATGTTTGCAAGGACGGGACTCCACTTGAATACAAGAATGGCCGGCACTATTGCCCGAGCGATAAACAAATGTATGAAGGAGAAAAAATTGAAGCGGGCTGGCTTGCTTATGAACACAATGAAAGAGTCCGCCAAATCAGAATTCTAGCAACCGCTTATTCATTAAATGGAAATGAAACGTATGCAGAAGCTGCACAAAACTTATTGCTGCAGTATGCGGATATGTATAAGGATTTTCCGAAGCAGGATAAAGGCGGAAAATGGTATTATCAGTCGCTGGATGAAGCGGTAAGTGCAGTGGATCTTGCTTCTGGCTATGACCTTCTGTACAGCAGCCCGTCTTTTACAGAGGCAGAGAAGAAAAAAATAGAAAACGACTTGTTTCTTCCGATTGCAGAAACGCTGAAGCAAAACCCGTACAGCAAATCGAACTGGCAGGCCTGGCATAATGCGGCAATCGGTATGATCGGCGCAGCCACTGACAGACCGGAACTCCTTAAAGAGGCGATATACGGAAAGAGGGGCTTTTATTATTTAATGGATGAGGCTGTGCTGGAGGACGGTTTCTGGTGGGAAGGATCGATGGCCTACCACACATATGCTCTTGCCCCGCTCAGCATCCTGGCCCAGACAGCATCCCATTGGGGCTATGATTTATATAATGATGATAAATTCAAGAAAATGTTTGATATTCCTCTTCTTTACAGTTATCCGAACTTTGTTCAGCCTGCTAATAATGATGGAGGAAAATACGGCAGCACCATCACAAACTATACTTCATCGCGCGGCTATAACGACTATGAGCTTGCGTATTCAAAATATAAAGATTCCGGCTACGCCTGGTTTCTTCATACGAAATATAAGAATTTGAGCCGGACCGGTGATTTTGCCCTATTCTTTGGAAGTGACAGCATTGAAGCCGCAGCAGAGGTTCCGACCAAGAGTCTGCAGCTGACAAGTATAGGCCAGGCTATTTTAAGACACCCTGATTCGAGAGAACGGCAGTCCTTTGTCCTGATGGATTATGGAGAGCATGGGGGATCTCATGGCCATTATGACAAATTGAATCTAGACCTATACGGAGCAGGAACTCTCCTGGCGCCTGATTTTGGAACACCGGGCTATACTCATCCTCTTTACCGCGGATGGTACAAACAAACCATCAGCCATAATACAGTGACAGTGGATGGCCGCTCCCAAAGCGAAGCAAAGGGTGACATGCCGATTTTTTCAAGCGAACCGAATTTTAAGTATATGTATGGAACGGCAAACAGCGCGTATAGCGGCGTTACGTATGAACGAAGTTTATGGATGGAAGATGAATTTATCCTTGACTGGTTTTTGGTCAGCGATGAGTCAAAGTCCCATCAATACGATTTGGCCCTTCATGGATTAGGAACCTATCAGACAAATGTACCTTTACAGCCTCTTGATCGTCCAATGGGCAAAGGCGGAGGCTATGATTATTTCAAAAATCAGAAAGGGGCCGGCGGAATTGAATCGGGTTGGAGCAGCAGATGGGATCAAAATGGGAAAGGTCTGCGCACATACTCCATTCCTTTTCAGCCAGCATCCGTGTTTTCAGCCGATGGCCCGGGCCCATCCTCATCGCCGAATGAACTGACTCCGGTCATGATTCAAAGGGTAAATGGCCATTCAGCCCAATTTGTAACGATTCTGCAGCCTTATTCAAATGAAAATGCACCTGCCGCAACAGGAAAAAGAGTTGGGAATCATGGTGTAAGAGCAGACAGTTCAGGAGGCTCCTATCATTTTTATCAAAATTATCAGCAAACTGAAGCCGGAAAACTTACTGCGGCAAAAGCCCATTCCAAACTTGGACTGGATTTTAACTTCGACGAGAATACGGGCACATCTCTTTCGGCGGCAGGAGAATTAAAAGTGATTCTCAAAAATGCAGAAATGCTCGAAAAAACGACGCTAGTATTCAATAAAGGATCCATTAAATCCGTTTCTGTAAACGGAAAAAAGTGGAGAACGGCTACAAGCGGCGGTTATATCATGGCGTTTCAAAAGTAAGAAAGCACTACTTTAGAGAAAATAATGGTATGGAAACCCCCCGGTCAGCCGGGGGTTTTTTCTGTATAAATCGTCTGTGCTTAAGGAATGGGTTTGGCTGACTGCAAAAGGGAAGTGGTCTTTAAGATGGATTTACCTTACAGTCTCTCGTTTTTTGGTTTTTATGATGCAGCCTGACCGGAAATCGGACGATTTTTCTTTTTTCCCAATTTGCTTAACAGAATGGACAATGCGCCGTCTCCTGTTACGTTTGCTGCTGTTCCGAAGCTATCCTGGGCAAGATAGAGGGCAATCATTAGAGAAACCATCGTTGCATCAAATCCCAGCATCGACTGGAGAGGTCCAAGCGCTGCCATAACGGCACCTCCCGGCACACCCGGTGCAGCAATCATTGTTACCCCAAGCATAAGAATGAACGGAAAAAGGGTTTGAAAAGAAGGGCTTGAAAAGAAGGGCTTGTCCCATTCAGGAGCATGACTCCCATCGCACAGCTTACCAGTGTAATGGTACTGCCGGATAAATGAATGGTTGCAAACAGCGGGATGGTAAACTCTGCTGTTCTTTCATCTGCTTTCCCCGTCTTTTTAATATGATCAAGCGTGACGGGGATGGTAGCAGCTGAAGATTGGGTTCCGAGCGCAGTGAAATACGCCGGGAGCATGATTTTAAGCAGTTTAAACGGATTGCTTTTTGAAATCGCCCCTGCTGCTGAATATTGCAATAGAAGCATAATAAAATGAAGAATAATAATCATAGCGAATACTTTTGCAAAAACGGAAAGAATCGATTCAACCTGGCCTCCGAACGTCATATTCGCAAAAATTCCAAAAATGTAAAAAGGAAGGAGCGGGATAATGATGACGGCAATCAGTTTTTCGACAATCTGCCTAAAGTCTTCCAAAACCGCTACTAACGAATTTCCCTTGATGGAAGCCATCCCGATTCCGAGTGTAAATGCCAGTAAAAGAGCGCCTACTACGTCCATGATCGGCGGCATTTCAATTTCAAAAAAGGGCTTTTGAAGAAATTCCTCGGGATTTCCCATTTTGTTTAGGCTGAATCCTTCCGTGAATCCAGGCAAAAGGATTGATCCGGCAAAAAAAGCAAGAAGTCCTGCAGCAATGGTAGATGCATAAGCTGTCCCTGTGGCCCATCCAAGCAGTTTTCCTGCTCCTTTTCCGATTTGGCCTATTCCGGGTGCTATAAAGCCGATAATGATGAGCGGAATCACAAAGTTAATAAAATTGCCAAAGATGCCATTGAAGGTAGCGAAAAAGCGAATGGCACCTTCAGGTAAAATTTTACCGGCAGCAATGCCGAGAAGAATGGCGAGAAAAATTTTCGGTAACAAGCCTAAACGGAAATTCATGATGTCCTCCTTGAAAATACATTTGTTCGTTTGAGAAAGATGTTATTAAGATAACATAAAAATGAAGAAGGTGTATATAAGTTTTAAATTTTATTATTTTGGAAGATTTTTTTAGGGAGACAATGACCGTTAATAGACATGAAGGGGGAAAAGTGAGGCCCAGTTCTGTTAAAGAAACAGATTCCTGCACAAAAAGGGAAAGACACCATTTGTGCCTTTCCCTTATAAGGAGCTATTCCTTTATAATTTTAAACTGGAAATGAGCTGTAATCAGTATTTGATAACGTCAGCATGACGATTTAGATTTTAGACAAGAGGTCCGCCAAGCTCGGCAATCTCCGGTCTGATGGAAGAAAACTTCGTAAAGTTGTGATTGAATTTTTCAGCGAGCAATTTAGCTTTCGCCTCATAGGCTTCTTTGTTTTCCCACGTTTTAGATGGAGTGAGCACTTCATCCGGAACTCCTGGCACATGGGATGGAATGCTCAGGCCGAAAATAGCATCCTGATGCATTTCTGCAGAAGCAAGATCCCCTTCAAGTGCTGCCTGAATCATCGCTCTTGTGTATTCAAGTTTCATCCGCTTGCCTGCTCCGTATTCTCCTCCGGTCCATCCGGTATTGACTAAGTATACATCTGCATTATGCTCTTCAATTTTCTTCCCGAGCATTTCAGCATAGCGCTGGGCAGGAAGAGGGAGGAACGGAGAACCGAAGCATGTAGAGAATGTCGCTTCAGGCGAAGTAACTCCCCGTTCTGTTCCGGCAAGCTTGCTCGTATATCCGCTTAAGAAATGGTACATTGCCTGTTCCTTTGTCAGCTTACTGATCGGAGGCAATACACCAAAGGCATCAGCTGTCAGAAAAATAATCGTATTCGGATGACCGGCAATACTCGGAAGGACGATATTATCCATCGCTTCCAAAGAGTAGGCGGCTCTGGTATTCTCAGTGTAAAACGCATGATCATAGTCCGCTTCCCTGGTCGATTCATCGACAACGACGTTCTCCAGAACGGAACCAAACCGGATGGCGTTGAAAATTTGGGGTTCTTTTTCTTTTGAAAGATTGATGCATTTAGCATAGCATCCGCCTTCAATGTTAAAGACTCCGCTGGATGACCAGCCATGCTCATCATCTCCGATCAGCTTGCGGTTCGGATCGGCAGAAAGAGTTGTTTTTCCAGTTCCGGATAATCCGAAAAATAGAGCGACATCGCCTTCCTGGCCAACATTAGCTGAGCAGTGCATCGGAAAAATATCGGATTCCGGAAGAAGATAATTCATAATGGAGAAGACCGATTTTTTCATTTCACCCGCGTATTCTGTTCCGCCAATCAGAATGATTCTCTTTTCAAAGGAAATCATGATGAACGTTTCAGAGTTCGTTCCATCAATGGAAGGATCCGCTTTGAAATTGGGTGCTGATACAATGGTGAACGGTTCTGTTTCTGCAGGGTCCGATCCGGCATCCGGGCGGATAAAGAGCTGATTTGCAAAAAGGCTGTGCCACGCATATTCGTTCACAACCTTAATAGGCAGACGGAATCGTTCATCTGCTCCTGCAAATCCGTCAAATACGAACAGCTCTTTCTGTGTTTTTAAGTATGAAAGTACTTTATGATAAAGTTTTTCAAATGTTTCGCTGGAAATGGGCTGGTTAACCGTACCCCATTCAATTTTGCTTTTTACGCTATCTTCTTTTACAATAAATTTATCTTTAGGAGAACGGCCAGTATATGCTCCAGTCGTTGCACGGATGGCACCGGTTGAAGTAAGAACGGCTTCGTTTCTAGATAGAATTTTTTCAACTAGCTGCGGTACTGATAAATTGTGATAAACATGTTCCCCTTTAAGTAAAAGCGAAAGCTCGTTTGTTGCCGCAAGTGAATTCATCCCCATACCTTCCTTTGCTCGTAATTAAATGATTCATAAAAAGTATAACACATTAAACTAATTAGTCTATACTAATAGATGTATTTTACGTTCAGCCTCAGAAAATGCAACTGCACATGACCAGAAAGCATAAAAATATTAACTGAACTCCGCATCTGCTGAATGACAGCAGAGAATTTCTTTATAGCCCTGCCGGCACAGGATAACAGCTTGATACTGGCTGCACTCGTAATTTTCGCGGCATGAGGGGTTGGGCAGGCGGTGAGCCTCCTCGCTGCTTTGCGGCTGCAGGATATTACCTGTCCCGCTGCTCTAGGCAGGAGACCCTCGCCTTCCGCTTTAATCAGCAGGTGTTAAACAATTAATCAACAACATGCTTTAATTAGCCTTTTTTTGTAACGGGGCAGAATGAAAAATGATCCTGTGAACCGTCTTGTCTGAACTCTATAAATCCTTGTCAATTTATGTTGACATCTGCCTCAAAACTGAGGTATCATATGTCCTTGAACGGATTCTCTTATCCCGAGCTGGTGGAGGGACAGGCCCTATGAAGCCCAGCAACCTGCAAGATTCTGAAAACATTCTGTTTTCTCTCATGCAAAGGTGCTAACCTGACGCAAGGCTGTAGTCCTTGAGCGATAAGAGTGAAAGGCTGAAAAATAACTCCTTTCCTCTATTAAGTAGGAAGGGTTTTTTTATGCAGTCTGGAATCTTTTTCCTTAGGTTTTATAATGGGAAAGATTCTTAACATAAAGCAAAAGATAAGTAGTGGGAACGAGTTCCGTCTCAAAAAATGAGGGGAAGTACATAACTGAACCTTGCCAATAGAACACCCGATTATCAGAGGAGGAATTACTATGTCGATTAAACGCCGTCTTTTCACATCAGAATCCGTAACGGAAGGCCATCCGGATAAAATTTGCGACCAAATTTCAGACTCCATCCTGGATGCCATTCTTGCAAATGATCCGAATGCACGTGTCGCATGCGAAACTTCTGTCACTACAGGTCTTGTACTGGTTGCAGGAGAAATTACGACTTCCACTTATGTAGACATTCCAAAGATTGTTCGTGAAACTGTTAAAGATATCGGCTATACGCGTGCAAAATATGGTTTCGATGCAGAAACCTGTGCTGTCCTGACATCCATCGATGAGCAGTCCGCTGACATCGCGATGGGAGTGGACCAGGCCCTTGAAGCGCGTGAAGGAACGATGACTGACGCTGAAATTGAAGCAATTGGCGCAGGAGACCAGGGATTAATGTTCGGATTTGCGTGCAACGAAACGAAAGAGCTTATGCCTCTTCCGATTTCTCTTGCCCATAAGCTTTCACGCCGTCTTGCAGAAGTGCGGAAAGAAGAAATCCTTCCATACCTTCGTCCGGACGGAAAAACACAAGTAACGGTTGAGTATGATGAAAATGATAAACCGGTCCGTGTGGATACGATTGTTATTTCAACTCAGCATCACCCTGAAATCTCTTTGGAGCAGATTCAGCGCAACCTTAAAGAATTTGTTATCAAACCTGTAGTTCCTGCAGAACTAATCGATGAAAACACAAAATACTTCATCAACCCGACAGGACGTTTCGTAATCGGCGGACCTCAAGGGGATGCAGGTCTGACTGGCCGTAAAATCATTGTTGATACGTACGGCGGATATGCTCGTCACGGCGGCGGTGCATTCTCAGGCAAGGATGCAACAAAAGTAGACCGTTCTGCTGCTTATGCTGCGCGCTATGTTGCAAAAAACATCGTGGCTGCCGGTCTTGCTGACAAATGTGAAGTACAGCTTGCATATGCAATCGGTGTAGCACAGCCGGTATCCATCTCCATCGATACATTCGGAACAGGCAAAGCAAGCGAGGAAGTTCTTGTTGAAGCGGTTCGCAATAACTTTGATCTTCGCCCAGCAGGCATTATTAAAATGCTTGACCTTCGCCGTCCAATTTATAAGCAAACTGCTGCATACGGCCACTTCGGCCGTACGGATGTAGAGCTTCCATGGGAGCAAACAGACAAAGCAGAAGCACTCCGCTCTGTCCTTTAAGAAACGGCAAATAAAGCCCGGAACCAATTTGGTTCCGGGCTTTTTGTTTTGGAAGGAAATGGGATGATCTTTTTATTGGAAATACTCGTTTTCTTACAAAGGGCAATTATATTGTTAATAGAAAATTAATCTTTTGCTTATGCTTTGATAATCATACGGGGATAAGATGAATTCAGGATAAAGAGCATGATTCTTATCTATTTAAGTCAGGCTGGGATATAGTAAAAGGATAAAGCCGCTTATAAACATTTCTTCCGTTTATCTAACGATATGGAAAAAGGGGTCAGAGAGTATGAAGAAAGTGTTGCTGGTCGATGATGAGCCTTCCATCCTTGATGTATGCCGCCGCTATTTGGAGCGGGAGGGGTATATGGTAGACACCGCTTTGAACGGGATTGAAGCCTTAGAAAAATGGAGAAACGGAAAACCTGACTTGATTATCCTTGATCTCATGATGCCGATGAAGGATGGATGGTCTGCGGCTGAGGAGATCAGGATGGAAGATGAGGATGTTCCGCTGATTATGCTGACTGCCCTTGGCCAGGAACGGGACCGCCTCCTTGGACTGACGCTAGGTGCAGATGATTATTTAACTAAGCCTTTCAGTCCAAGAGAGCTTGTCCTTAGAGTAAAGAACATGCTGAGAAGAACGGCAAAACTCAAACCTGAGACAAAGCACTCGATCTCAATAGGCTCCATATCGATTGACTCCTCCACAAGGGAAGTAAAAGCAGAGGGTGCGGGTATTGAGATGACCGCTAAGGAATTTGATGTACTCTGGCTTCTGGCCAGCCATCCGGGTCAAGTGTTTTCAAGGTCACAGCTGCTTGAAAAAGTATGGGGGTATGATTTTTCCGGGGATGGAAACACGGTCAATGTTCATATCAGGCGCCTCCGGGAAAAGCTTGAGAAGAACCCTGCGGAACCTGAGTACATTAAAACGGTATGGGGAATCGGCTATAAATTGGAGCAGCCGGTATGAGAATCAGAACTACATTGATTCTGGCAAATTTTTTGTCTACCTCTCTCATTCTGGTCTTTTTGTTTATCAGTTTCGTGCAAATGTCCATTCCGAACCAGTCGATCCTCATCTTAACCATTATTACTTTTGCAGCTGGCACAATCTCTGCATTTGCATATTTCTTTCTTACGGATCCGCTCATGAAAGCTGTCAACCAAATCAAATCTGAGTCGAAAAAAATGTCCCAGGGAGAGTTTGATGTCAGGGTTGCTGAAAAAGGACCGGCAGAAATTAAAGAACTTGGCCGTCATTTTAATGAGATGGCAGTAAAACTGGATCGCATGTTTCAGGAAGTGAGGAAGTCTGAGGCATACAAAACAGAGCTGATTGCAAATGTTTCCCATGATCTCAGGACACCGATCGCTTCCATCTTATCTTATGTGGAAGCCCTTCAGGACGGGATTGTAAAAGATGAAGCAGAAAAAGATGAGTATCTTGAAACCATTAAAAAAGAATCCCATCGCTTAAGCAAGCTTATTCAAGAGCTTTTCGAGCTTTCACAGCTTGACAGCAGGCAGATGCCCTTCCATCCGGAGCCTGTTCACGCTGATCAGATTGTGCTGGATGTGCTGCAGCAGTTTGAGCTGATTTTTAAAGAAAAGAAAGTGCATCCCGAAGTGGACATTGACGGACAACTGCCACAGGTCCCCGTTATGAGGGAGCATATAATCAGGGTTTTATCGAATATGATACAAAATTCAATTGCGCATTCACCAGAAAACAGCCCCATCACTATTACTGTGAGGAAACAAGAGCACTCTCTTGTTTTCTCTGTAAAGGACAGGGGCGCCGGAATCAGTTTATCCGATCAGTCCCGTATTTTCGAGCGGTTTTACCGGGCTGAAAAATCAAGAAATAAGGCACTGGGAGGGTCTGGACTGGGGCTTGCTATTGCAAAGGAATTAATCACTCTTCATCATGGGAAAATGGGTGTTTACAGTGAAGAAGGAAAGGGGAGCAATTTCTGGTTTTCGCTTCCGCTAAAACAGAAAGGAGAATGGTCATGAAAACATGGCTTCCAGTATTAATCATCGCAGGGGTCGCAGCCATTCTGTTTGCGATTATGCCAAATATAGGGGAATATTTTACAAAGCGTTCTTACGGAACAGAGCCGGCTGCAGCAGTTGAAACGAATTCAAAAAAAGCCGTCGCGACTTTTGCAGGCGGATGCTTTTGGTGCATGGAACCGCCATTTGAAAAACTGGACGGTGTGTACGAAGTGATTTCGGGCTATACAGGAGGAGAGAAGAAAAACCCTTCTTATGAAGAGGTTTCCTCCGGTTCAACCGGACACGTTGAGGCTGTGCAGGTTGTTTACGACCCGTCGAGAATTTCCTACGGGGAATTGCTGCAGGTCTTCTGGAGACAGATTGATCCGACCGATGCCGGCGGGCAGTTTGTCGATAGAGGAAGCCAATACGTATCCGCTATTTTCTACCATAATAACGAGCAAAAAGCTGCTGCCGAAAAATCCAGAGCAGAGCTTGAACATACAAAACGATTTGATTCAAAGCTTGTAACGGAAATTAGAAAAGCCGATACGTTCTATCAAGCAGAAGAATATCATCAGGACTACTATAAAAAAAGCGCAGTTCAGTATAAATTTTACCGGAATAACTCAGGCCGGGATCAATTTCTCGATGACGTATGGGGAAAGGACCGGGATGTTCAGATAAAGGAAAAAACTGCAGCGGCATCGGTATATGACGGTTTCAAAAAACCGTCGGATGCCGAGCTGAAAAAAAAGCTGACTGCTGAACAGTACAAAGTGACCCAGAAAGAGGGAACGGAAAGAGCATACAACAATGCCTATCATGATCTGAAAGCAGAAGGAATCTACGTTGATATCGTCTCAGGGGAACCGCTGTTCAGTTCAAAAGATAAATTCGATTCCGGTACAGGGTGGCCAAGTTTTACGAAGCCTCTCGTTCCAGAGAATATTGTGGAAAAAGAGGATAATGGTTTCTTTATGAAGAGAACGGAGGTGCGCAGTAAACACGCAGATTCCCATCTCGGACATGTTTTTGATGATGGACCCAAACCGACGGGAATGCGGTACTGCATGAACTCCGCTGCAATGAAATTCATTCCGAAAGAAGACTTGGAAAAAGAGGGCTATAAAGAGTTTTTGAATGAGTTTAAATAAAAAAAGGGCCGGCGTAAAATGGCCGGCCTGTATGTGCTGAAAAGGGATTCAATCTTGGACAATTGGGGTATTATTATCTGTCTATCTAAATATAAAAGGGGATTCAATATGAAGCAATTATTGGCCTTATTTGTCATCATACTAGCATTAGCAGGCTGTTCCTCCAAGGCAGATACAGAGAAAGAGAACAAGCTTGTCCTGGACTCCAGCTGGTCTGAGATCGAAAAAGACGCAGACGGAAAAAAAGTGAGGCTTTTTATGTGGGGCGGCGATCCTGGGATCAATGCTTACATTGATAAGTATGTCAAACCTGCAGTAAAAGAAAAAAACAATATTCTACTGGAAAGAGTTCCGATGGATACCCCTGAGATTCTGCAAAAACTTGAAACAGAGAAACGGGCGGGGCAGCCAAAGGGAACGATTGATATCGTATGGCTGAATGGAGAGAACTTTAAAAACGCCAGGAAAAACCATCTTCTGTTTGGCCCCATCACTGAAAAACTTCCGAATTATGCGAAATACTATGATACAAAATCTCTAGAAAACCGCTATGATTTCGGCCTTCAAACAGATGGATATGAAGCACCGTGGGGGAAAGTGCAGTTTGTGTTTCATTATGACTCATCCAAAATTCAAGATCCTCCAAAAACAATAGAGGATTTAAAGAAATGGGTGAAAGAAAATCCGGGGCAGTTTGCTTATCCGGACCCGAAGGATTTTACAGGGAATGCTTTTATCAGGCATTTGTTTTATGAATCAGCGGGCGGGGCGAAGACTCTGCTCGATAAAGGATACGATGAACAATTCGCAAAGACCGGCAGTGAAAAGCTTTGGAAGGATTTAAATGAAATGGAGCCGTACCTCTGGAAAAAAGGGAAGCTGTACCCGAACGATTTAACCGAGCTGGATAAACTCTACGCAAACGGCGAAGTAGCTATGACGATGGGCTACAACGAAGCGCGGGCAGAAAGCCTGATTGAAAAAGGCATCTTCCCAGACACAACGCGCTCATTTGTTCTCGGCTCCGGCTCAATCGGCAATACCCATTTTCTTGCCATACCGGCTAACAGCCCAAACAAAGAGGCTGCCTTGGCATCCATTAATTTCATGCTTTCTCCGGAGGCCCAAATTAAAAAGCTTTCACCTGAATTCTGGGGGGAGAGCCCAGCCTTGGATTATTCAAAGCTATCCGAAAAGCAGAAAGCGGATTACGATAAAATACAGCGGGGAGCAAGTGTATTGCCGCCGGAACAGTTAAAGGATGCTTTCCTTCCCGAGATTGATTCACAGTATGTGAACTGGTTAAAGGAGAGCTGGACGAATGAAGTGGTTCAAAAATAGAAAGCTGCCTGCAGGAGTCATCCCCTCCATATTGATTGCGGGAATCCTTCTCTTATCCGGCCTTCTTTTTTCTTTATACGAAAGTGTTAGAACAGATGACTCTCTGAGTCTGCATGCCTATGCGGAAATCTGGTCAGGGAAAAGTTTTCAGATGTCTTTTTTATACAGTGTATCTATTGCTCTTCTTTCATCCCTCCTTGCAATTGGGGGCGGATTGTTCATCACAAGGGCAATAGCTCCTTTTATGAGGCGTCCTTTTTTTAAGCTCCTGACGTGGTCGCCTATGCTCTTTCCCCACTTTGTCTGGGGGTATATGCTTGTTTTGCTGATTGACCAGACGGGGTGGATTCCGCAGTTATTAACCGAATTCGGTGTCCTGGAACGTACAGACCAGTTCCCCGTCCTGATTAGGGACGAATGGGGCATCGGTATCATTCTTACGTATGTGACAAAGGAAATTCCATTCGTGATCCTCATGCTGATTCCACTGTATCTTACAATGGACGGCAGAAAGCGGGATGTGATTACTTCGCTCGGAGGAACAAAATGGAACGTCTTTAAAACTGCTGAATGGCCGGTTATTATTCCTGTACTCAGTGAGACATTCATTATCCTGTTTGCCTTTATTTTAACTGCCTATGAAGTTCCCGCACTGCTTGGAATCACGTTTCCAAAAATGGTATCGGTCCTTGCCTTTGAGTGGTTTTACAATGGGGACTGGTCTCATAGGCCGCTGGCGTATGCTGCCATGCTGACAGTTACGGTCCTCATATTGCTTTTATCCGTTCTATTCTATTTTTTATGGGGGAGGAACAGGAGAACGGGGAAGGAAAGCAGCAGAGGGACGGTATTCAGAAAAAAAGGGTCAAAGACGGTTCTGACGATTTATATGCTGCTTGTATTTATGCCCATTGCAGCATTGGCAGGAAGCAGTTTCCTGCAAAGGAACCATCATCATGTATTCAGTTCTCAGCCGTCAGCAAGAGCATGGAAACTCTTGCTGGAAGACCCCCTGCTTGTTCAGGCTGTCTGGACCTCCATCGGAATAGGCGTCATGGTTGTCCTGTTAAATTATCTGATCGGCATACCGGCAGCAAGGGCTCTTGCCTTCAAGGAGTTTAAAGGGAAAACATTCACCGAGACGGTCCTGCTCGCTCCTATCCTGGTGCCGGCTCTGCTCGTTGCGATGGGCCTCCACATTGCTTTTATCCGGCTAGGTCTGGCAAACGAATGGAGCGGAGTAGTGCTCATACAGCTTCTCCCGACGCTTCCCTATACGGTTAAAATGTTCCGGGCAGGCTTTGAACAGATGGGCATTAGCTTTGAACAGCAGGCAAGAACGCTTGGAGCATCAAAGCTTGAAATTGTGAAGTCCATCTATTTGCCGATGCTCCTCTCCTCATTCAGAGCATCCGCATTTTTATTGTTTGTGATTTCGCTTGGCCAGTTTGTCTTAACAAGCTTAATAGGAGGCGGAAGTGTTCTGACACTCGCTCTTGTCTATTTTCCATATTTTGAACAAGCGGATACAGCGGTTCTCGCGGCTTTTTCTCTGCTGTTTGCCGTTATCCCCCTCGGAGTCTGGGCGGTGTTTGAAGCCGTGTTTCGGATCCTTTCACCCTATAAAGGAAGGTTTTAATATGTCCTATTTACAATTTAACGGCACGAAGGAATTTAATAAAAAGAAAATCCTGAATCAGCTAAAGCTTTCCATTGGACAAGGGGAAATTCTATCCTTAATCGGGCCATCCGGTACAGGAAAGTCTACCCTTCTCAAATGTATGGCAGGGCTCGAAACGCTCGACAGCGGACAATTCATATTGGATGGAAAAGATCTGACAAGTGTACCGGCGAGAAAACGGGAAATCGTCCTTGTTTTCCAGCAGGCTCTCCTTTTTCCTCATATGACCGTTTTTGAAAATGTGGAATATGGATTAAAAATCAAAAAAGAGAAAAAAGATGTAAGAGCTGAAAAAGTCAGGAAAATGCTTGAGAAAACGGAAATGGAGCATGCATCCAGGCATTATCCCGACCAGCTTTCAGGCGGAGAGCAGCAGCGGGCAGCGCTGGCAAGGGCGCTTGTTTTGGAACCAAAGCTTTTGCTGCTCGATGAACCTTTTGCCAATATTGATCCTCTTTTGCGGGATAAATTGAGAATTTGGGTGAAGGGCCTGTTGAAAGAGCAAAACATAACGTCTATTTTTGTCACACATGATATGGAGGAAGCCGCCATGATTGGCGATGAACTTGCGATCCTTTCTGAAGGAGAAATTCTCCAGCAGGCAACCGCACGCGAAATATACTTTAACCCAGTTAATGAAAAAGCAGCATGCTTTTATGGGGATGGAATCATGATTGAGAACCGATTCATCCCTACCCATCAACTGGAGCTATCTGAATCTCGATCTCACGGCTCATGGGAGGGAACGGTAGAAGGGGAAATCTATAAGTATGGCCAGCGCTTTTACAGAATTGCATTAACGGAGAACCGGCCGGCTGTCACCATCCATTCATCGGACCCGTTAAAAGAAGGTCAGATTCTGTATGTCAAAAGAAAACAGGAGGAACCCCTTGAAAAGAATCAGTAAATGGCTGCTTCTCGCAGCCGTGATCGGGCTTCTCTTCTGGCTGAATGAGCGTTATTTAAATCTGAATCCGGGAATGATTAAAGACTGGATTCTTTCTTTAGGAGCGGCCGGACCGCTTGTATTTATTCTCGTCTACACGTTTCGGCCACTGATCCTTTTCCCGGCGTCTATTCTTTCACTGGCTGGAGGGCTTGCGTTTGGCTCGGTCTATGGGTTTATCTATACATTGATCGGAGCGGCAGGGGGAGCACTCGTAGCCTTTTTCCTTTCAAAAGCCTTTGGTGCAAAAGTTGTTCCGGATTCAGAAAAAATAGAGTCGGTAAAAAAAATAATTGAGAAAAACGGGTTTCTTTATGTATTGGTGCTGAGGATCCTTCCTATCGTGAATTTTGACTTGATCAGCTATGCTGCCGGGCTTACATCCATCCGGTGGGCACCCTTTCTTGCGGCAACTGTCGTTGGAATCATGCCCGGAACGTTTGCCTACAATTTTCTTGGCTCAAGCTTTACCTCTGACAACCAATCCATTCTAATTATAGCCATCGTGATTTTTGCTCTCTTGGCACTGATTCCCATTATTTTCAGAAAAAAAATAAAGCAGCGTCTGTTTGCTAAACAAGGAAAAGAGGTGGAGGAGGATGCTTGATACACATGGGAGGAAATATGTTCAGCCTGCAATTGATGGAACGGCTTCGGTTCTGCTGAAATGGAAGCTCTCAGCTAATCAAGTAACTGGGCTAGCCTTTCTGATAGGGGTTTCGACAGGTGTCTTTATTTTCTTCGGCATGCCCCTTATAGCGATTGCCGTCCTTTGGCTGTCAGGCTTTTTAGATGCAGTAGACGGGACGATGGCCCGGAAAACAAAGCCTTCTCCATGGGGGACCGTTCTGGATATCACGTTTGACCGGATAGTTGAAATCAGTGTGATTCTGGGTCTCGCTTTCGCTTTTCCATCGGCACAGTGGGCGCTTCTTTTGCTTAGCGCCTCGATTATCGTTTCAATGACCATTTTTTTAACAGTTGGGGCATTGAGTGAAAAACAAGGGATAAAATCTTTTTATTATCAGGCCGGTTTAGCTGAGAGAACGGAAGGATTTATCCTTTTTACATTAATGATTCTTTTTAGCAGCCAGCTTGTATGGATGACCCTCCTTTTTTTCGCCATTGAAATGTTTACAGCCTTTCAAAGACTGTTTGAAGCAAAACGGATACTTAAATAGGGGGAAAGAGGATGAAGTATGATCTGATTGTGATTGGCGGAGGATCAGGAGGGCTGACAGCCGCTTCCGGTGCAGCGTCTTTTGGTGCAAAAGTGGCTCTTATTGAAAAGCGCAGTACCCTGGGAGGAGACTGTTTGCATGTCGGCTGTGTCCCGTCAAAGGCGCTTATCCATCAGGCTAATGAATTTTTCACTGGGAAAAAAGTGGCTGCTGAACAGGGATTCAAGCTGACCGCAGACTTTGAAAAGGTGAAGGCTTCTATTCAAACTTCCATTCAAACCATTCAGGATCACGATTCGGATGAACGGTTTGAACAAATGGGTGTCGATGTATTTCATGGAACCGCGGAATTCACCGGAACGCATGAAGTAAGGGTGAATGGCGAAACGATTACAGGAAAACGGTTTGTCATTGCCGTTGGATCCAGTCCTCTTATACCGGATATTGAAGGTTTAAAAGAAGCCGGTTTTCAGACGAACGAGACGATTTTTTCCATGGAATCATTCCCTGAAAAACTGGCGATTATCGGGGGCGGACCGATTGGAGTCGAGATGGGGCAGGCTTTCGCACGAATGGGAAGCAAGGTAACGGTCATCGACCGTTCTTCTAAGATTCTTTCAAAAGAAGATGAAGAAATTCGTGATTTTATGACTGGACAGCTATCAAAAGAACTAACCATCTATTCAAATACAGAGGTGGAGAAGATTTCTGTCTCTGAAACAGGCAAAGTCGTTCATGTAAAGACAGGGGAGAAGAAAGAGGCGATCGAGGCAGATGAAATTCTCTTGGCTATGGGACGTGTACCGAATACGAAGGGATTAAACTGCGAAACGGCCGGAATCAATCTGAACGACCATGGACATGTCATCGTGAACGAATATCTCCAGTCGAGCCAAAAACATATTTTTGCAGCGGGAGACGTAACCGGCCAATACATTTTTACACATGCAGCGGGGCAGGAAGGCAAAACCATTGTTCAGAATGCTGTATTTGGAGTGAAAAGCAAGATTTCCTATGAAAATATGCCATGGAATGTATATACCCGCCCTGAAGTATTTCATCTTGGATTAACAGAGAAAGAAGCAGAAGAAAAGCACGGAAAGATAACCGTATATAAAAAGCGCCTGAATGAAGTCGACCGCTTTGTCACGGAGCAGGAATCTGGTTTCATTAAGCTGATCATGGACCAAAAAGGGAAAATCATCGGAGCACATGCAGCAGGAGAAGGAGCAGGGGACTGGATGCAATCGGTCGTAATGGCTAAAACAAACGGAGATAAACTGAGAAGCTTATCCGGGATGGTGTATCCCTATCCTAACCGTGCAGCTGCCATCCAGACAGCAGCTGATTTGTACTGGAGAGAGAAACTTTTTGACGGAGGGTTAAAAAAATGGGCGGCCCGATACATTAAATGGTTCCGCTAATCAAAAAGGCGCCGCTGGGAAATCAGCTGCGCCTTTTTGCTGTTTAGGGAATGATAAAAATGAGCCTGGCCCCTCAAGTTGTCGGAGGCCCGCATGAAGCGGATCAGTTGGGCGTTGCGACAGGACGTCGCGCACTTATCAGAACTTTATTCCTTCAAGGCACCTGCGCTTTTGTTCATTTAAGCGTAACGGACTTCTTCCGGATGGACGATGACCTCCTCATAATCATGCAGCAGGCCATCAAAAATCTGATTCCACGTTTGAGTCAGTGCGTAGGCTCTCGCATGACGGGACATTTCCTCTCGAAGACGATGATTGCCTACCAATGAAGAAATCGCTTCAATGAATGCGTCCGGATTACGAGGCTCGACGAGCAGACCGTTTTTTCCTTCTGACAGTATATTCTTGACACCCCCGGAATTTGCACCAATGACTGGTGTTCCGCACGCCAGGGATTCCAGTACGACATTCCCAAAGGTTTCTGTAGGGGAAGGGAAAACAAAAAGATCAGATGAAGCATAAAGTTTCGCAAGGTTTCGTCCGCTGACATACCCGGCAAACGTCATGTTATCCGGTGCATCCTTCATCATTTCAACCTTTGAGGGACCGTCTCCGATAATCAGAAAATGTACTTTTTCCCGTAAATGCTCGGGAAGCCTTTTGGCAATGGCCATCAGTGTCTGGATGTCTTTCTCTGGAGCAAGGCGTCCGGCATAAGAGAGGATAAACGGCTCCTTTATATGGTAATGTTCGTGCGCATCAAAACCGTCGAGGCGCGGAGAAAACATGGAACAGTCCACACCTCTGCCCCATATTTTCAAATTGGGAAATCCTTGATTTTTCAGCTGTTCCATCGTTTCAGGGGAGGGAACAAACAGCTTTTTAAAAGGCCTGTGAAACCAGTGCATGTATTTCCAAAGGATTTTCGAGAAGAACTGCAGGTCGTAATATTCCAGATACTGGTCAAAATCAGTATGATACGAGCCGACAATGGGAATGTTTAATTTTTTTGCATAATGCATGCCGCAAAAACCGATGTTGAACGGCGTTGCTATATGAACGAGATCAGGCTGGAATTTTTGGAGCTCTCCTTTTACCTGGAGCATATTGGGCCACGCGACGCGGCACTCAGGGTATAAAAAGAAAGGAAAGCTTGAAAAACGGTGGATATGACTGGAAAACCGGCTTTCTTTTGTGCTTTCAGGCGCAAAAACCCGATATTCATGGCCATTCGCTTCAAGATAGTCTGTGAACCGTTTTAATGTCCGGGCTACTCCATTAACATCAGGAGCATACGTATCCGTAAACAACGCGATTTTCATCGAATCCCTCCAGACTTTAAAGTCGAACCGAATAATCAGGAAAAGTGAAGCAAATTCGGAAGCCACTTGCTGACCATCATGAACGTCATGATGCTTGTCGATGTGCCGAGCAGACAGCCGGCGAGCACATCAGAAGGATAATGAAGACCAAGATAGATACGGGAAAGACCCACACTTATACCCAAAGGAATCAGAATCACGGAGAGACTTGGCATGAAAAGTAAAAATGGAATAATAACAGAAAATATGGCTGTCGTATGGCCCGAAGGAAATGAATGATCTTCCAGCGGATTGGCGGGTACTTTTGTTTCCAGCAGGGAAATATACGGGCGCTTCCTTGGATACATTTTTTTGACAATGGCAACGGGAATATGGCTGATGGCAAGTGAAGCAGCACTGGCAAGCGCCACCCATTTGACAGGGCCGTGCGTAAAGAAAAACATGGCTATACACACGAGGATGGTAAAAGATGCGCCGCCGGCATGTGTAATATTGCGGAAGTACATGTTGAGTAATTTCCGGTCGAAGTGTCTGTTGACGCTGCGGAAGATTCTGCATTCGAAATCGTACATGTTTGCAATCAGTTTCGTTTTCATATAAGCACATGGCTCCTTTACAAAAGGCTTAATCCCTATTTTAATTTAGAATTATTTAGTCAGTAATAAGGAATTGTAAAGAAATTCAATATATTTTTTTCAATTCCTTAAAGACGCACCAATATCCTAAAAGACGTGTTCAACCATTCTCTTTGAGAGTCTGTATGGAGCTGTCCTGATTGTTTCCTCTTAACCGGGAGGGCATCATCCTTTTGAGATGATGCGCTGCCGTGATAAGATAAATATACTCCCCTATTTTATTGGAGATGACTGTTTGTAAATTTGCGCTTTTTCCGTGTATTCTCTGCGGATACGCGCCATGTCCTTCACATCTTCTTCATTGAGGGGCCTTATGACCTTCGCCGGTCTGCCGAATGCAAGGGAATGCGGGGGAATCTTTTTTCCCGGAGGAACGAGGCTGCCCGCACCGATAAAAGCCCCTTCGCCAATTTCAGCTCCGTCGAGGATAAGGGAGCCCATCCCGATCAGCGCGTTCTTGCGAATAATAGAGCTGTGGAGAATGACCTGATGTCCAATAGTGACATCATCCTCAATAATGAGCGGACGGTTCGGGCTTTGATGGAGGCAGCACTGGTCCTGAACGTTTACCCGTTTTCCAATAATGGTTGGTGAAACATCGCCCCGGATAACCGTGTTAAACCATATACTTGATTCTTCACCGATTTTCACATCGCCGGAAATCGTTACATAATCTGCAATAAAAGCTGTTTCAGAAATATCTGGAGTGAATTGTTTGTATGAATAGATCATTTGCTGAACATCCTTTCGCGTAATTAGGGAATTCTAATTCCATTATAATAAAATGAACATCGCTTGTAAGGACGGAAGGAAAGATTTTTGGGAAATGGAGGGATTCTTATGTGGAAATGGGAAGCAGAACGGCCAAAAGGAGTCATCGTCATGGTTCATGGCGCTGCTGAGCATCACAGACGCTATAAATGGCTGATTGAAATGTGGAGATGTGCGGGATATCACGTCATAATGGGAGATCTTCCCGGACAGGGAACCTCAACAAGAAGAAGAGGGCATATCCAGTCCTTTAGTGAATACATAACGGAATTGAACAGGTGGCTGACAGAAGCGGATAAATATGATTTGCCGCTTTTCCTCCTCGGACACAGCATGGGGGGCCTGATTGCCATCAGAGCGCTTCAGGAAAAAGAACATAATCTGGCAGGTGTCATTCTCTCATCGCCGTGTCTTGGCTTAATTCACAAACCGAACGCGGCATTGGATGCCGTATCAAGAGGATTAAATATCGTAACGCCCGCGCTTCTGTTAAAATCGAATTTAAGCATTGAAATGGCGACACGGAACAAGTCTGTCATTGAGATTGATGAAAATGACTCCTTGTATGTAACCAAAGTATCGATACGCTGGTACAGGGAACTTATTCATGCTGTACACCAGGCAAATGATAAGCAGCATACATTTCCTGATGTCCCCCTCCTTGTCATGCAGGGCGGGGATGATAAAATAGTGGATAAGACGGCAGTTAAATCATGGTTTAATCGCCTCGATTCATCTGAAAAATCGTATAAAGAGTGGAAGGGATTCTACCATGAAATCTTTAATGAGCCTGAAAGGGACCAGGTATTTAAGATGGCGCTCGCTTTTGCCGAATACCACCTTCCGGACCTTCCTGCAGAAAATTGGAGTGAATCGACATGACAATCCCGACGACTCCTTTTTCGTTAATGAAAAAGGTTTATAAACAAGTATTTCCCCATGTACACCACAATTTGAGGGAGTGGAAGAGGAAAGCCGAAGCCATCCCGAACACAGAATTAAGGAACCAGGCGCTTGCAAGCATCAATGATAAATCCTTCCATTGTGAGGGAGGCAGTATTCTTTCGATTCTGGCCGGATCGAATATGAAAAAGTGCATTGAGTTTATTGTGGCCTATCAGACCATAAGTGATTATTTGGACAATTTGTGCGACCGGAGCACGTCGCTTGATCCGGATGATTTCAGCATGCTCCATCAATCCATGCCGGACGCCCTCACATGCGGGGCTGAATTGAAAAATTACTATTTCTTCCGTGAGGATCAGAATGACGGCGGCTATTTGCATGATCTTGTATCCACCTGCCAACGACTCCTTGGCGAAATGGAAGATTACCCTCAGATCAAAGGGACCCTGCTTGAACTGTCAGGCTATTACTGCGATCTTCAGGTTCACAAGCATGTTAAGGAAGATGAGCGGGTTCCACGTCTTGAAACATGGTTTGAACGGCATCGGGGCACCCTGCCTGAAATGGAATGGTACGAGTTTTCTGCATGCAGCGGTTCGACACTCGGAATCTTTTGTCTCGTTGCCTATGGATTCCAGAATTCATTCGATCAGAGACTGGCGAAACAAATCAGGGACAGCTATTTCCCATATGTACAGGGGCTACATATCCTCCTGGACTACTTAATTGACCAGGAAGAAGACCGCGCCGGAGGGGATTTGAACTTTTGCAGCTACTATCCGACAGAAGAAAGCATGATGAAGCGTCTAAAGCATTTCATCGAAAAAGCGGACAGCAGCCTGAAGGGAATTCCCCACGAAGGCTTTCACAAGCTAATCAACAGAGGACTTCTTGGCGTATATTTGTCCGATCAAAAAGTGACATCAAGGAAAGAACTGAACAAACTTGCCCGCACGCTTTTAAGAAGAGGAGGAGGAACATCGCTTTTCTTCTATTTGAACGGCAGGGCGTATCGGACCTATCAAAAAATGACGGCCCAGGGCACATAAAAAGCTGCAGAAATCGCTTCTGCAGCTTTTTTTTATCCATTCGACTGAACTTTATTCAGGAACTGAAGGGTACGTGCGTTTTGGGTCTCGTCAAATACTGCTTGGGGGGACCCTGCTTCAGCGACAACCCCTTCATCCATAAAGATGACCAAATCAGCGGCATCTCTCGCAAAATTCATTTCATGCGTCACAATCACCATGGTCATTCCTTCATTGGCCAGGTTTTTCATGACTTTCAGAACTTCTCCCACGAGCTCCGGATCAAGTGCAGAGGTTGGTTCATCAAAAAGGAGCACATCGGGGTCCATTGCCATGGCTCTCGCTATCCCTACACGCTGCTGCTGCCCCCCTGATAATTGGTGAGGGTACATGTCTGCTCTCTCCAGCAGTCCTACTTTTTCCAGCTGAAGCAATGCTTGCTTACGTGCTTCTTCTTTCGAAATTCCCTTCACCGTCACCTGACCCTCCATCACGTTTTGCACAGCAGTCAGATGGGGGAAAAGGTTATAGTTTTGAAAAACCATCCCGGTTTGCTTTCTGAAGGCAGCCGTCACGTTCGAGCGGAGCTTTTGCTTTTCAGCAAAATGAATGGTCTCCGTTCCAAGCTGAATGGTACCTGAATCCGGAACTTCCAGCAGATTCAGGCAGCGGAGAAGCGTGGTTTTCCCTGAACCGGAAGGACCGATGATGACAGCGGTTTGTCCTTTTTCAATGGTTAGATCAATTCCTTTTAACACTTCCAGATCGCCGAAGCGTTTATAAAGTTTATCCATTTTTATCATGCCGGCTCCTCCTTATTTAGCAATTCCGCGTTCATAGCGGTGCTCCAGTTTGGATTGCAGCCAGGTTAGCACGGTACTGAAGATGAGGTAAATAAACGCGACTTCAATGTACATCCATAGAGGTTCATAATATACAGATGCGATTTGCTGGGACTTCTGGAACATTTCCGTAACGGTAATGGTGGCAGCGAGAGATGTATCTTTTACAAGACTGATAAACGAGTTTCCAAGCGGAGGAATAGATACCCGCACTGCCTGCGGAAGAATAATTCTCCGTATCGCCTGTGAGCGTGTCATATTAATGGAATAGGCCGCTTCCCATTGTCCTTTCGGAATAGAAAGAATGGCCGCACGGATGATTTCCGAACTGTAAGCCCCCTTATTTAAGGTGAAGCCGATAACAGCTGCCGTAAAGGGTTCTAATGTAATGCCAACACTGCCAAGCCCGTAGAATAAAATAAACAGCTGAACGAGAAGCGGTGTCCCTCTGAAAATCCACACGTAAAATCCTGATATCGCGGTAAGAATTTTGATATTTGACATTCGTGCCAGTGCTACAAAGAATGCCAAAATCAAGCCAAGGGCAAAAGTAATAAGAGTCAAAGGAATGGTAAAGGCAATTCCTGCTTTTAAAAGCGGAAAAAAGGATTCTGTCAGAATCCCTATAATCCGCTGTGAACGTTCATCGGCAAACATATTCACTCAAATCCTTTACTTGGAGACATCTGTACCGAACCATTTTTCAGAGATCTTCAGGTAAGTGCCGTCCTTTTTCATTTCTGCTAAAGCTTTGTCGACCTCTTCTTTCAGTTTTCCGCTGTCTTTGCGGAAAAGAAACGCATTTTCTGTTGCTTCTTGTTCTTCATACACTTTCTTGATTGGAAGCTCAGGACGCTGTTTCTTTAAATCGAGGTAGGAAAGGCTGTCGTTGATTGTTGCATCGATTCTTCCGGCAGCAATCAAATCGATGGATTGGTTGAAGCCTTCAACCACAGTATTCGTTGCGCCATTTTCCTCTGCAATTTTCCGGTAGTTGCTGTCCAGTGACTGTCCAACTTTTTTGCCTTTCAAATCTTTCAGTGATTTAATTTCATTGTTATCTTCTTTTACAATCAATACAGCTTTAGAAACGATATAAGGTTCAGACATATCGTATTTTTCAAGGCGCTCAGGACGAATGGCTACTTCATTGGCAACCATATCGTAACGTTTGGAATCAAGACCGGCGATCATGCCGTCCCATTTTGTTTCAACGAATTTCGGTTTGATATCCAGACGCTTGAATACTTCCTCGGCAATCTCTACATCAAAGCCCGTCAGTTTTCCTGATTTATCATGAAAGGTGAAGGGTGCATATGTACCTTCCGTTCCGATTGTTACCTCGCCTTTATCTTTAATCTGATCATAAAGATCGCCAGCGCTCTCTTCTTTTTTAGATCCGCATGCAGCTAATGCAAATAAAGCAGCTGCTATGAAAAGAATGGAAAAGATTTTTTTCATCTTTGTAATCCCCCAGTTAGTTGATAGGTTTAATTTATATAAAAAATACTTTTTAAGATTACGGCAGATATTGTCGAAAGTCAACGAAGAAATCTCGAAATTAGTATTTTATTTTGCGAAGCTATTTATACGGGTTATTAATGAAAGTTCTGTTTGATCTTCTTTCCCATTTCCGGTTCGGATCTTCTGCCTTCTGCTGCGGCTTTAATGACTCCAGCGTAATAAAAAAAACCGGCCAAATAGCCGGTTTAACGCTTTTCAATGGCACAAATGAAAGGCGGATTGTTTTTCTGATTGATGAACTGATATTGCATCACATGGGCCTCTTCCTGAGGAAGGCTTTGCAAAAATTCCAAGACGGACTGTTTCTCCAATTTCCCTTCAGGATGTCCATGGTAAATAACAAGAACGATGATTCCTTCCGGCTTCAGCATCCGGAATAATTGCCTGATGCTCTCGATCGTCCCTTCAGGGGAAGTCACGATTTCTTTATTCCCGCCAGGCAAATAGCCAAGATTAAAGACCGCTCCTGAAATGTTCCCGTGATATTCATCAGGAATCAGCTCCTCTGCGAACTCATGGCCTTTATGAAAAAGCGTCACCCTGTTGCTTAACCCTTTATCCTCGAGGTTTCTCCTCGTTGCGTCAATCGCTTCTTGCTGAATGTCAAAGCTGAAAACATGCCCTTCTTCACCCGTAAGCGCTGCAAGGAAAACCGAGTCATGCCCGTTTCCCGCTGTCGCGTCAACCGCGATGCTGCCAGGCTGAACGGCCTCTGATAATAAATTCCGGCAAAAAGGAAGGATTCTGGTCAGTATCATTTCGCAGCCGCTCCTTTTTCATGAAACAGTCGGCCCTGATAGCTGCCGCGCCGTTCCATTTCTGCATCAATGGCGTTTAAGACCGACCACTTGTTCACACTCCACATCGGCCCGATCATTAAATCAATCGGCCCGTCACCGGTAATCCGGTGGACAATCATTTCCGGGGGAATGACTTCAAGCTGATCACAGACGAGCTGAACATAATCATCAAAGGATAAAAATTCAAGCATTCCTTTCTCAAACTGTTTCACCATCGGCGTCCCTTTCAAAAGGTGCAGAAGATGGATTTTAATTCCCTGAACATCAAGTTTCGCCACCTCGAGGGCTGTTTCCATCATCATATCTTTGTCTTCGAGCGGAAGACCGTTAATAATATGGGTGCAAACCCGGATGCCATGCTTCCTCAGCTTACTAACTCCCTCCACATAGGCAGGATAATCATGAGCCCGGTTAATCAGGAGAGCCGTGCGTTCATGAACGGTCTGCAGGCCAAGCTCCACCCAAAGGTAAGTGCGCTGATTGAGCTCCGCCAAATACTCCACCACATCGTCCGGAAGACAATCAGGTCTGGTGGCGATGGATAGTCCCACAACATTCTCAAAGCCGAGAACGGTTTCGAACTTTTCCTTTAATACCTCGAGCGGGGCATGGGTATTGGTGTAAGCCTGAAAATAAGCCATATACTTTCCGTCTTTCCATTTTTGATGCATTTTTGATTTCACTTCATGAAATTGAGTCGTGAGGTCATCCGCCCGATTGCCGGCAAAGTCCCCTGAACCTGCGGCACTGCAAAACGTACAGCCGCCAAAAGCAACCGTCCCATCACGGTTCGGGCAATCAAATCCGCCATCAAGCGCAACTTTAAATACTTTATGGCCAAATGTGTTTTTCAAATGGTAATTCCAGGTGTGATACCGCTTTGTATCACTTGCATATGGAAAAGGGTTGGACTGAATCAAGTCAGAAAAGCCTCCCGAATAAATTATTGTCATTCTGCCATTTTATCACGCCCCTTTTTGGAATGACAAATTTTCTCGGGTGTAATCATGCTGTCATGGTAAACCCTAAAAAAGCTTGAACCATGAGAGGAGCGAGGCAAATGGCAACCCGTCAATCAGTAGAAGAATATATGCAAAAATCCGTCGATGCGTACAATTATGCCAAACAGCAATTTGAGAGCGGCGCTAAGCAAAATCATTATCATGATATTGAATACACCGAAGCTCAAACCATGCTTGAAAATGCTGTAAACGATCTAAATAAACTAACATTAAGCTGTGATGATCAGCAAAAAGAACAGCTATACCGAATGAGACTCCAGCTTCAGGAGCTTCAAAACGAAATGATCCTGCAAAAACATTAAGGAGGCTGTCCAGCATGGCAACCCGTTCAGACCAGAACAACCCGGAGCAGAAGACCAAAATCGCCGGTCAAACGAAAACTGAATTTTCAAAGGAACTGGACCCTGTAGAAAAGGCAAAACAAAAATATGCCAAACAGGGCCAGCCCATTAAATCGAAGCAGCATCCTGAAAACTAAGCGCTCCCTGACCCTTCCCCGTTTTTATTCAATAAAAACGGGGAAGAACATAACAGGAGGCGATCACAATGATGAAAACGTACGTTGTGCAATATACAGATAAAAAAACAGGGGAACGTGTATTTGACGGCCCAGCTTTCGGCAGCGAAGCCGAGGCAATGGAAATGCAAAGAAAGCTCGAAGAAAAAGGCCATATGGACGTTACCGTCGAAAGTGAAAATGACATCCAGCTTGATCGGGAGTAATGGAAAAGCACCTTGGCAGGTGCTTTTTTATTTGGATTGATTGGTTGTGGAAGGGGAGTGTGATGTCCGGGATTGCCGTGAAAACGTGTGATGTCCGGGAACAATGTCCGGGAAGAATGTCCGGGAACACGGGAAAAACGTGCGATGTCCGGGAAGGATGTCCCGGAAGAATGTCCGGGAACACCGGAAAAGCATGCGATGCCCGGGAACAATGTCCGGGAAGACCCGAAAAGGATGTGATGCCCGGGAACAATGTCCGGGAACACCGGAAAAGCGTGTGATGTCCGGGAACAATGTCCGGGAACACCGGAAAAAGCGTGCGATGTCCGGGAAGAATGTCCGGGAACACCGGTAAAGGGTGCGATGTCCGGGAACAATCGGAAAAAGGGTGAGATGTCCGGGAACAATGTCCGGGAACACCGGAAAAAGCGTGCGATGTCCGCGGCACCAGAAAATCACCCGCAGACCGGCATCATCGAAAAAAAAGTATGCGATATCCTTCTCTCCCTCATTTTTTACAAAAAAATCCTCTATCACCGTTGACAAATGTTCTTCAGCTGTATATTGTAATAAGTGTATTAATTATTGTAGTACACCTAATACAGTTCATTCAATTTAAGAAAGTAGGGAGATCATGATACAAATTGATCCTCGCAGCTCGACACCGATTTATGAGCAGGTGGTTCAGAGTATGAAGGAGCTGTGTTTAAAAGGAGCTCTTAAACCGGGAGATAAACTTCCATCTGTTCGTGAATTGGCAACGATTATTATTGCGAATCCAAATACAGTCAGCAAGGCTTACAAAGAGCTTGAACGAGAAGGAATTATCGAAACGCTTAGAGGCAGGGGTACGTTTGTTTCAGAAAACGTGAAAATCAAACTGGATAAGGGGAAGATGGAGATGCTTAAGGAGCAGCTGAAAACTTTGATTATCGATGCGGCATACGCAGGTGTGGATATTAACGAGCTCCATGAGTGGATCGATGAAATTAAGAAAGAGGTTGGGGGAAAGAAAGATGCTTGAAATACGGAACCTGTCTAAGAGAATGAATGGGGAAAGCATTCTTGATGATGTTTCATTCAGCCTTGAGGCCGGGGAGATTTTTGGTCTTTTGGGGAGAAACGGATCCGGAAAAACGACTCTTTTAAGGCTGATACAGCAGATTCTTCTTCCTGATGCGGGAGAAATTTTATACGATAATCAATCGATTGCAAAGCATCCGGATGTGAAGAGAAAAATAACCTATGTCCCAATCCGGAATGGGTTTTATGAGCGGTATAACTATAAACAGCTCGTCCGGATCTTAAAACCGATGTACCCGGATTTTGATGTAACGTATGCGAATGAATTGATGAATCGCTACAACTTATCGGAAACGAAAAAATACCGCGATCTGTCAACCGGATTGAAGAAGCAATTTGCTTTAATCATGGCGTTTGCGATGAGGCCGGAAGTGATTTTGCTGGATGAACCGACGGATGGAATTGACGCGGTGACGAGGCATGATGTTTTGGAATTGATGATTGATGAGGTAGCGAATCATAATACGGCGATTGTGATCACGTCGCACAGGCTCGAAGATATCGAAAGGATTTGCAGCCGGATTGCCTTTCTGGAAGATAATACGGTGTCCAATATGGTGGATATGGAGGATGTCAAAGAAGATTATCTGAAGGTGCAGCTTGCCTTTGAACAGGATCATCATCTTGAAATCCGTGAGAAGGGACTGCCGGTTCTCGACCATACGGGTGTGTTTTATACGGTTTTGCTGGAGAAAAAGAATGAGGAACAAAGACTTTGGCTTAAGTCGCTGAATCCTAGAATATGGAATGAGCTTCCGGTCAGCCTGGAAGAAGTGTTTATTGCAAAGTTTGGAGGGAAACGCAGATGGTAACAAACGGACTCTTATTAAAGGAAATGAGGCAATCGATTACAGGCCTTATTACAACTTCTGCTGTTCTTATAATTTATTTGCCCTGGATGCTCTTAAACTCTTATTCAGCCTATTTAAAATACGGTGATGAGGTTTTTCATGTCAGTTTGATGGATACTGGTTTTAACGGATTTGTCATGATTCTTCCATTTATCCTCGCCATTAGCCAGATCGGAACGGAAAAGCAAAGAGGCAGCATGGATTTCACCTTATCTCTTCCCTATTCGAGAGGATCTATTTTTTGGACGAAGTGGCTGATAGGATTGGGGACCATTTTTGCGGGTCTGGCTATCTCCTATCTGATCAGTTCAGGTATTTTATTCTTTACCGATGCTGTTATTGACGGAAGTATGACCAGGTATTATTTTTATACATTTCTATCTGCCGTGATGATTTATACTCTTGTGTTTGCAGCAGGGTGTTTGACAGGTACATCCTTTGCTCAGGGGCTGGTGGCGGTGAGTGTGCTTTTGCTGCCTGTACTGGTTTTTTCCGTTGTAGGGATGAATTTAGAAGTGTTTGGAGATGCTTCAGTTATTTATAGCGATCGTTTGATGGAACGTGTGGGTCTTTTCTCGGGGGTCACTACCTTTCTATATCAAGATAAGGGGAGTTATGGAGATTTTGTTGTTCCTCTTCTTCTGACCATTCTTTATACGGCAGTGGGATATTTTACTTTTCGTTATCACCCGGCTGAGAGAACTGGCTATTTCTTTCTATGGAAGAAACTCAATCTTCCTGTTTTCCTCATCGTGCTTTTCCTTGGTACGTTCGGATTTGCGGGATTCGGATATATGGTTGGCAATGAATCGTTCGTCGGTTATTTTTCAGGGTTAGTAATAGGTGCAGCTTTCGGAGCAGCCCTGGGCTACTTTTTTATTTATAAAAAGGCAAGATAAAAGGGAGGGAGTACAAGATGATTCAGATCAGCAGCCTATCCCATTCCTTTTTTGTGGGAAAGAAGGGCAAAGAGCGGGAGATTCCGGTCCTTACCGGAGTTTCCCTGGATATAAAAAGAGGAGAAATCGCGTCGATTGTCGGACGGAGCGGATCGGGTAAATCAACGCTTCTGAATTTGATTTCGGGCTTTATGAAGCCGGTGGATGGCAGTATTCTCATTAATGGGCAGGATGTAACAGCGTTTAATGAAAAGCAGTGGGCGGAGTTTAGACTGGAGAATTTCGGTTTCATTTTTCAAAATTTTCAGCTAATCCCAAGCCTCTCAACCTTTGAAAATATTGCTCTTCCATTAACGTTAAAGGGTGTAAGTGCAGCGCAGCGGAAGATGAGAGTAAATGAGATGCTCAGCCGGGTCGGGCTTTTGGAACAGGCGAATCATTTTCCGAATGAACTTTCAGGCGGACAGCAGCAGCGGGTCAGTATTGCAAGAGCCTTAATTTTGAACCCGCAGATTATCCTTGCCGATGAGCCGACGGGGAGTCTGGATTCGGAGACAGAAAAAGAAATTCTTGCCCTGATTCAGCAGCTTAACCGTGAAAAGGGAATTACATTTTTTATCATTACTCATGATGATGAAGTGGCGGAAATCAGCCATAAGCGCTTTAATCTGCATGATGGGGTTCTGCTGAACGGGGGTGTTCCGGTTGAAGTTTAAAGATCAGATCGGGTTTGTCCGCCAAAATATTAAGAAGAACCGCCTCCGGGTATTTATGACGATACTAGCCACAACGATGGGCTGTTCGTTTTTGATTGTCCTTGCTTCAGTAGGTTTTGGATTTCAAAAGTCCGTAACAGACGAAATCAAGAAGCAGCAGATCCTGACCGAAGTTCAGATTGCAGGAAAGCAGGACGGAGATGCTTCAAGGCCAATCAATGATCAGATGATAAAGGAAATAGAAAAAGAGGACCATGTGAAGGCCGTTGTAAGAAGAAATATCATAAATGTACCGGTCAAAGCGGAGTTTGATGGGAGAACCGGGGAGAATTTTACTTCTATCATTACTGATATGAAAGAAGAGAAAAAAGGAAACTTATCTCTTGACCGCGGCAGAATGCCGAAAAAGCCGAATGAAATCGTGGTCGGCTATCACTTCGGAAAGCAGCTTTTATCACAGGAAGAAAAGCTCCAGCTTGAAAAGTACAACACGGATCCGGCCAGTGCAAAAAGGCCTGCCGGATACAAGGGAGATTTAATTAATAAAGAAGTAACGTTCATCTATACAGCAGAAAACGGCAAAGAAAAGTCCTATTCGTTCATCATTTCAGGAGTTGCGAAAAAACCAGCACGTGATTATATGGAAGATACGAATGTAATGATTGGAAAGAATAAGTTGAAAGAACTTGCCCCGCTTGTCGATCCACCCATTGACCTGAATAAAGAGGTGACCTATAACCAGGTGAATGCGTACGCCTCTTCGATTGATCAGGTGGACGGGCTGACAAAATCTCTCAAGGAAAAAGGATATCAGGTATTTTCCATTACTGAACAGCTTGAAGGAACCAATCTGTTTTTTACAGCCTTTAAAATCGGATTGATTTTCGTTGGCACGGTTGCTGTACTGATTGCCTCCATTGGAATTTTCAATACGATGACAATGGCCGTTACGGAACGCACCCAGCAGATTGGCATCATGAAAGCCATTGGTGCACAGCCAAACATGATCCGCCGGTTATTCCTGATGGAAAGTGCGTGGATCGGGGTTGCCGGTTCTGTGATCGGAGTCGCCATTTCTTACGGTGTAAGCTGGGCGGCAAATAAAATTGTTCCCCTTATCCTGCAGTCGACAGCTGGAGGGGGAGAAGGAAGCTTCGATATGCAGATTTCCTACATCCCGGTTTCCCTTGTGCTCATTGCTTCAGCCATCAGTATTGGCGTGGCGGTTCTTTCGGGACTCCGGCCGGCTGTTAAGGCAACGAACATTGATGTACTGTCTGCTTTAAGACGCGAAATTTAACCATTATGAAAGAAAAAAACCAGTTAGGGCAGCCTAACTGGTTTTTTGTTCGTTGCTTTTAGACGCTTCTGAGGCGAGACTGCTTTTTAGTATAGTCCTGAAAATAACCCTGATCAGCGGGGGCACGGCAAGGAAGATAAACAAAATCCGGAACAGCTGATAACAGACGACGATGGAAAGATCCGCATTTACTTCCCTTGCAATGAGCGCCATTTGGTCCATACCGCCTGGGGAAAGGCTTAAAAACGCACTCACAAAATTAACGGGGTGGAGGGCTGTAAGCAAAATACTTAAGCCGATTGAGCCTGCAATCAGCAGGGTGCCGCTCATGAAAGAGAGGATAACCATCTTTCCCTTGTTTTTTAAGTTTTCAGGCTTCAGCATCAGTCCGATATAAGCGCCGATCATCAGCTGGGAGAGGTTCAGCATTCCCTGAGGGAGAGGCGGTCCGTCATAGCCTGATAGATTAAGAATAATCGTCACAATCATTGGTCCAAGCAAGAAGGCTGTCGGAAGTTTTGCCTTTTTCCCGATCAGCGCAGCTGCTATACAAATAAAAGCAAATACCCAAATGTGAGGGAACAGTTTGTCCCAACTTGCCGGATGGTTTACTGCAGGTCCAAGCGGATTACTTCCCGGTTGGGAAATGAACGGACTGAAAACAATCAGCGGAACAAAGAAAACAATCATCATAAGGCGTGAAACCTGCAGGAAGGTGACAGCCGTAATGTCTATTCCCTTCGTTTCTTCAGCGAGCGTAACAATCTGACTGAGTCCGCCGGGGATACTGCCCATTAAGGCTGTGGGAAAAGAAATCCCGGATAGTCTGGATATAGTAAAAGCAATGATGGAAGAGAAGAGCAATAAAAGTGCCGTCAGCAGAATCATAGATGGAAGCTGCTGCCCGATTTGCTGCAAAGCCTCCATTGTAAAGGATAATCCAATCGTATATCCTATGATGATCATTCCGGTATTTCGTATCTGCTGGGGCCAATGGAGTTGAACAGGCTGATAGACTTTTGAGCCGGCCAAAACGAAGACCATTGAACCAATCAGCCATGGAATTGGCATATGAATAAGCTGAAATAGGATTCCTCCCGCTACAGCGTAAAGCAGTGTCAGCAGAAATGAAAACCATTTTTTGTTTTGCACGGTTGCATTCCTTCTTTTCTTCTTTTTGCTGCCCTCTATCTATTAAGTATAGATTTTTTTCCATCCGATTGCGAATTCCATACTTTAGGAATGCAATTCAAGCATATGCATACTAAAGCCTATTATCTTGAAAAAACGTAAGCAGGGTGCAGCCTGTTTTTTTCTGTTAAATGGATTATTTATCAAACCAATTATCTGAAATGTCTTTTAATTCCTTTTCCGGTAAACTTCTGTTGAAAAACGCGCCAAAACCCCATACACTACTTAGTGGAAAAGAAAGATTTATATAGAAGGAGGGGTTCGTATGCCGCGTTCCCTATGGCTTCTCGTAATTGGGATGATCATTAATGTAACCGGGGCTTCTTTTTTATGGCCTCTTAATACGATATATATACACGAAGAGCTGGGGAAATCTCTGACTGTGGCCGGACTGGTTCTAATGCTGAACTCGGGGGCAAGCGTCGTCGGGAATCTTGCAGGGGGAGTCCTTTTTGACAAAATGGGAGGTTTCCGCTCGATTTTGCTTGGAATTGTGATTACCCTTTCAGCTCTTATCGTCATGATTTTCTTCCATTCCTGGCCTTATTATGTTATTTTGCTTGCGGTTATCGGATTCGGGTCCGGGATTGTTTTCCCCGCTATGTATGCGATGGCTGGAAGTGTATGGCCTGAGGGAGGCAGAAAATCATTTAATGCGATTTATGTGGCCCAGAATGCCGGAGTAGCGATTGGATCTGCTTTAGGAGGGCTGGTTGCATCGATTTCCTTTCAGTGGATCTTTACAGCGAACGGCCTGTTGTATGTGCTCTTTTTTTTGGTGGCATTTTTCGGATACCGAAATATTCAGGGGGAAACCATTCATGCTTCAACCGTCGTGACCAAAAAGCCCGCTGTAAAAGACAGAACCAAATTTACAGCACTTGCCACGCTGTCTGTTGCCTACCTGCTGTGCTGGGTAGCTTACGTGCAATGGCAGTCTACGATTGCAGCGCACACACAAACCTTGAATATTGATTTGAAGCAATACAGCTTTCTCTGGACCATTAACGGTTTATTGATTGTTCTAGGCCAGCCGCTGCTTGCTGCTTTCGTGAAGCGATTTGCCAGAACACTGAAATCCCAAATGCTGATCGGTATGGGAATCTTCATGGTGTCCTTTGTCATTGCCGCTTCAGTTCAAGAATTCACAGGATTCTTAGCCGCGATGATCATTTTGACCATTGGAGAAATGCTTGTATGGCCTGCTGTGCCTACCATCGCAAATGACCTGGCCCCAAAAGGAAGAGAAGGCTTTTATCAGGGGTTTGTAAACAGTACAGCAACCGCCGGAAGAATGGTGGGACCGCTGCTCGGCGGAATTCTGGTAGACGTGTTCAACATGCCGGTCATGTTCGCTGTTCTGATCGGACTGCTTGTTATTAGCTTCTTCATTACGATCGTATACGACCGCCATATTAAATACCTTACAAACGAAGACTTTTCTGCCGATTCGGCAAAAGGGTAAATAGAAGCCTGAGATGGATGTTTGATCCTTCTTGGGCTTTTTTTTGATGGGGGGCTGGTTGAGAATTATGGCGCCAGTTGCACCCCCTATAAAATATTTTGGAGAAGGAAGTTTGGATTTCTACAATGGTAAAGATTTTTGGGCTGAAGGTGAAGTACCTATTTCGTATACAGTTATAAATCTTACTGAGAAAAAGTCAGGTGAAACTCCATTATTTTTACAAAGGATCTCAGATTTTAACAAACCTTTTTTAAATTGATAGGAGTGGAAGGGGGAGACTCCTTCGGGTGAAGCGGGACAGGTGAGACCCCTCAGGCGCAGAGCGCTGAAAAGGCTCATTGGCCGCCACGCGGAAAGCGGACACCTGCAGCGGAAATCAACCAGCATAATTCCTGTTTTAAGTCGGTCTTCTCTAATTAGTACATTTGTTCGATATAGAAAATAATTCCAATTAATCAGGCGGTATAAACATTTATTTTATATAATGGAAATAAAAAAGCCTTTCCCATCCCCGTGGGACTGCCGGTCTGTATTTTTTATTCCGCTTTGCCAGAATAAAAAAGAAAGAATGGTGGTGTAATTGACAGCTCAACTTTTAATTGCCAGTATCATTGGAGGCATAATGGGGATTGTGAGCCACATAAAAAAAAGGGGGCGTCTTGAAAAACCGAGAATGACGAAGCGTTTTATTTATCTTGGCTTCTATGAAGACTTTGCCGTCGGAACGATCGCGGCCATCATGCTCGTTCTCTCCTCAGAACCGCAATCCTCTTTTCAGCTAGTTTTGCTTTCCATCATCGCTGGATACAGCGGGGAAGCGGTACTAAGAAGCTTTGAATTCTCCACTCAGCAAGAACAGCCTGAAGGTCCCCCAACTAAAAACTGTCCAAGTCACAAGCCGCCCCTCCCTTAAGGACTGCCTCTTTTCAGGCAGCATTCCCTAAAAAATCTTAACCAGCTTGCATATCCCTCAAATTTTTTATAAAATAGCAGTAGAATAGTCGAACGGAGATAAGGAGCAGTAGTGAACAGGATGCACCACAGAGAGCTGACGGCAGGTGGAAGTCAGCAGCAAATGTTCATGAACTCGCCTTTGAGTTTGCAGATGCGAAAGAAATCAGTAGTGTCTGCCGTGCATTCACGTTACGAATGTCAAGCGAGTGTAGTTTGTATACACTAATTTGGGTGGTACCGCGGGAGAAAGCTCTCGTCCCTTTTTACAGGGACGGAGCTTTTTTTATTGTTCACGGCCGCGTACTCGATGTCCGTTCAGCGAAAATAAGGAGGATGTATATGAGTTTCAGTCATAAGAAAATCGAACAGAAATGGCAAAAGCACTGGCTTGCCAACAAGACATTTAAGACAGGGGAGGAACCGAACCGCCCTAAATTTTATGCATTGGATATGTTCCCTTATCCTTCAGGAGCCGGTCTTCACGTAGGGCATCCGGAAGGATTTACGGCGACAGATATTCTTTCCCGCATGAAACGGATGCAGGGGTACAATGTTCTTCATCCAATGGGATGGGATGCATTCGGACTTCCTGCCGAACAGTTTGCCCTGGATACAGGAAATGACCCGGCAGAATTCACGGAAAAGAACATCAACAATTTCAGACGCCAAATTCAGGCGCTCGGCTTTTCTTATGATTGGGATCGCGAGGTCAACACGACGGATCCTCATTACTATAAATGGACACAGTGGATTTTCCTTAAGCTTTATGAAAAAGGCCTTGCATATATTGATGAAGTAGCAGTGAACTGGTGTCCGGCGCTTGGAACCGTGCTTGCGAATGAAGAAGTCATTGACGGGAAAAGCGAGCGGGGCGGACATCCGGTTGAACGCCGTCCGATGAAGCAGTGGATGCTGAAAATCACTGCCTACGCAGATCGATTAATTGAGGATTTGGATGAAGTAGACTGGCCGGAGAGTATTAAAGAAATGCAGCGCAACTGGATTGGCCGTTCAGAGGGGGCTCACGTCCATTTTGAAGTAGATGGACATGACGAGAGCTTCACCGTTTTTACAACAAGACCGGATACTCTTTTCGGTGCAACGTATGCGGTCATTGCTCCTGAGCATGCGCTGGTGAGCAAGATTGTTACAGCTGACCAAAAAGAAGCGGTGGATGCTTATATCAATCAAATGAAATCCAAGTCCGATCTGGAAAGAACAGATCTTGCCAAGGATAAAACCGGTGTCTTCACAGGTGCATATGCCATCAACCCTGTAAGCGGCGAAAAAATGCCGATCTGGGTGGCAGATTACGTCTTGATCAGCTACGGTACCGGGGCAATTATGGCGGTGCCTGCCCATGATGAACGGGATTATGAATTCGCTGTGAAATTCGAGCTTCCGATTAAAGAGGTTGTTCAAGGCGGCGATGTAACGAAAGAAGCTTACTCCGGCGACGGGGAGCACGTGAACTCTGAATTCCTGAACGGAATGGGGAAAGAGGAAGCGATTCAAAAAATGATTGAATGGCTTGAAGAAAACAGCAAAGGCGAAAAGAAAGTAACGTACCGCCTTCGTGACTGGCTGTTCAGCCGCCAGCGCTACTGGGGCGAGCCGATTCCAATCATTCATTGGGAAGACGGCACCATGTCCGCTGTTCCAGAAGCAGAGCTTCCGCTTGTGCTTCCGAAAACAACGGAAATCAAACCGTCCGGTACAGGTGAATCACCGCTTGCCAACATTTCTGAGTGGGTGAACGTAACAGATCCTGAGACGGGGAAAAAAGGTCGCAGAGAAACAAACACGATGCCGCAATGGGCGGGAAGCTGCTGGTATTACCTGCGCTACATCGATCCAGCGAACGAAAATCATCTGGCCGATCCGGAAAAAATCAAACAATGGCTGCCGGTTGATACGTACATCGGAGGAGCTGAGCATGCGGTGCTTCACCTTCTATACGCACGTTTCTGGCACAAGTTCCTTTACGATATCGGCATGGTTCCAGCGAAAGAGCCATTCCAAAAGCTGTTTAACCAAGGAATGATTCTTGGTGAAAATAATGAAAAAATGAGTAAATCCAAAGGCAACGTTGTCAATCCGGATGAAGTTGTGGAGAGCCATGGCGCTGATACGCTTCGTCTGTACGAAATGTTCATGGGGCCGCTTGAAGCGTCCATTGCCTGGTCTGAAAAAGGACTGGACGGAGCAAGACGCTTCCTTGACCGCGTATGGAGATTGATGATTGAAGATGATGGAAACTTGACTCCGAAGGTTACAAACAGCGGAAATCCTTCTTTAGAGAAGGTGTACCACGAAACCGTGAAAAAAGTGAGCGAAAACATCGAAGGGCTCCGCTTCAATACGGCGATTTCGCAGCTTATGGTATTCACGAATGATGCCTATAAAGCAAATGAACTTCCAAAAGAATATATGGAAGGCTTTGTGAAGCTTCTTTCTCCAATTGCTCCCCATCTTGCAGAAGAGCTATGGGAAAAGCTTGGTCATACAGACACCATTTCATATGAAAAATGGCCGGAGTATGATGAGTCCAAGCTTGTAGAGGATGAAATCGAAGTCGTTGTTCAATTCAACGGCAAAGTGAAAGCAAAGCTTCTCGTTCCTGCTGAAGCAACGAGAGAAGAAATGGAGAAACTTGCACTTGAAGATGCTAAAGTAAAAGAGCAGCTTGAAGGCAAAACCATCCGTAAAGTCATCGCCGTTCCTGGAAAATTGGTTAATATTGTGGCGAATTAAAAGAAAGGCATCCGGATTTCATCCGGGTGCTTTTCTCGGTCTGTGCAGCCATCCGGCAAATTAGCATGGGATGGCTTCCCCTGCTATAATAAAATCATTATGAATGTAGGAGCTGAACAGAAGATGATCAAAGAAATTTCTCCAGAAGAAGTCCGTCAAAAATTGCAGAACGGTGAAAAACTTGAATTAATCGATGTGCGCGAGGATGACGAAGTAGCTGAGGGCATGATTGCCGAAGCAAAACATATTAAAATGGGCGATATTCCTGCAAGAGCAGGCGAGCTGGATAAAGAAAAAGAATATGTTTTCATCTGCCGCTCCGGTAAGAGAAGCGAAAACGTTGCAGCCTACCTTCAGGAACAGGGCTATAAAGTGGTCAATATGACAGGCGGCATGCTCAGCTGGAAAGGCGAAACGTCCCCTAAGCATTAAGTATCGCAGTAAGAAAACAGTGGAATGGAATCCCCCCGGCATGCCGGGGGGTTTTTGTGTCCTCATGGAACGGGTTAGGGAGCGGAAATCATCCAAAACAGACGAAATGTAAAAAGGGGAGGAAGCAGTAAAACGGGTTTACAGGACTGCTCATTAAAAAGAGGGCAAGTGATCAAGGTTATTTTCTTTTATGCCATCAGGCTCACTTCGAATGATATCCCGGCCATACTTATGAAAGACATCCACATGAGCAAGCTTTCCTGCTTTTGCTTCATTAAGCGCACTAATATAATCCAATTCTCTCCCGCTGCTCGTCTTAAAAGCGATGAGATCTCCGTCATCGTTTTTGCGGACAGCGGCAATGTGTTCTTTTTCTGAATGGGTTTCTTCCGATTGAGCCATGGCAGCTCCCTTATGAAGGTATTCTTCATAAATTTTTTGAAAGTCTTTATTTTCCATGATTTTCACCGCCAATAGTTTTTGCAATTTTTAAAGCCTGTTCCAAGTTATGCTGAAATCAGTTCACAGCTCCAGTAGCTGCTGATGATTGTATTTTGGCCTGTTTGTTTTTTTCTTATTAATTCCCGAATGAAATTCCCGATGAGTAAGAACGAAAAAACCCTCTCACGGGTGATTAATCCATGAAAAGGGTCCGAAAACAACTTTCTTTTACCTTTTTTTCTTTTTCTTATCGTCTGCAGCAGCTTTGTTTTTGACAACGCTTTCGAAAACCACATACACGTTCACATTTCTGTCATCCACACTTCTCACTTCCGCAACCTGTCCTTTGCGTCCTTTGATTTTTAAATCATCCCCTGCAGCAGGAACAGCGGTAAGCAGCTGGCTTAATACGATGTTTTTGTCTTCAATGAAATGAACGGCAAACATTCGGCCTCACCTGTTTCATAGAATGGATTTTTTAATGATTTCCTTCCTAAATCGTATAGGTCAGCCGTGTTATTTAGAACCGTTTTATAAAATGTTTAATCTTGAATCCATAGTCTTCTTGGACATGCAGCAAAATTAAAGCCTGTATCATAGATGATTTCATCCTGATACAGGCTGTGTTTAGCGCTTTCGTATATTTGGCTTTATCACATACGCAGCAAGTGCTTCTGCGCTTTCCTGAAGTTTTTCTTCGTCCAGTGCCATCATCCCCTGCAGTAAAAAGGATGGAAGGAAATGCATTCCGCAGAGATTGGCTGTCGCCTGAAAGGGACGAGTCAGCTCACTCATCGAATAGTGATTGTAGCCTCCGGATTGGTAGGCTTCAGCAGGTCCGCCTGTAGAAATGGCGAGCATAAACTCTTTTCCGTGCAGTTTCGTTCCTTCAGACCCGTAAGCGAACCCGTATGTTAAAACCATGTCCTGCCATTCTTTTAATAGAGCCGGGGAGCTGTACCAGTAGAATGGGAATTGAAAAACAATGCGGTCATGCTCCAATAAGAGCTGCTGTTCTGTTTCCCGGTCAATTTTAAAATCAGGGTAAAGAGCATATAAATCGCGGACTGTTACCTGTTTTTCTTGCTGAAGACGGTTCATCCATACTTTGTTGACCTTTGATTGCTCCATGTTTGGATGGGCGGTTAAAACTAATGTTTTCATTTATATCACCTTTCTGATGTTAGTATTAAAATCAATTTATTTTTCCTGGAAGAAAACTTCCTGCTCGGTTTGATTTTCATACATGCCATAAAATGCATCAGCAATATGATCAGCTGAACACCATGTACCTTCTTGCACATAGCCATTAACAAGCAATGTGCCCACATAAATCCCTTTAGGCTGCAATTCCTGATGCAAACTGCCGGCCAGGCTTCTTATCCCGGCTTTGCCGATGGACAGGGAGGCAAGATCGGCATAAGGCTGAAGTGCCAGGCCGCCGCCTGTCAAAAGAATTGCCCCATTTTTCATAAATGGAAGGACTTCTTTCACGCTGGCAAGTGCTCCAGCAACGCTTACTTTAAAATCAGACATCAAATCATCTATTGTTAATTCTGTTGGTTTCCCAGGCTTTCCTGAAGCAGCATTATACAATAGAACATCCACTTTTCCAAAAGTTTTAATGACGGAACCGATGGCTGATTTTAAGGATTGTTCTGATGCTAGATCTCCAGGAAATCCGTTTGCCTCAATGCCCTCGCTATTCAATTCATTCTCGTACTGTTGAAGTGACGCTGCATTGCGGGCAATGAGGGCAATTTTAAATCCTTCCTTACCAAATTTTCGTGCTGTGCTTAGGCTGATACCTGTTCCTGCTCCTGCTATCAGCATGACTTTTTCAGACATGTAGCGACCTCCTCATAATATTATTAATTGTATATACAAATGAAAGGGTAAATTTTTTTACAGGCTGATGAAGAATGGTTTGTTTCTTTGTTTGTACATGCAACTATAAACGGAACTCTTTAATGAACTTTTATCCTATTCACTAAAGAGATTGTGTATCATTACCTTTCGAGCTTGTTTCCGGCTTCATGGATTAATTGATTCAATGCTTTTCCTTCATCGTCTCCTAAAATATCTGAGTACGCACGAAAGAGAATTTTCCAGCCTTCTTTAATGTCTTCCAGAATGGCTTTTCCATCTGCAGTCGGGTGATTCAGCGATCTCTTTCCATCTGCTCTTCGTTCAGTGTATCCCTTTTCCACCAATTTATCTACAAAACGGGTGATGGTGGATGGCTTTAAATGAAGCGCTTCTGCGAGCTCCGACTGTGAAATGCCGGGCTTCTCTATGACAAGCATCATGAGGAAGGCATGGGTCGGAGAGAGCCCGGTCCTTTTAAAGGCATCCTCCGCCATCTTGGTGATTGCGCGGGACAGCTTATTAACTGTGAAGTACAGACAATTATTAAAATATTCATCAATCAGCATGATAAAAACTCCTTTTGTTTGTACATACAAATTACAATGGATTTGGATGTTTGTCAAGGAATCTCATTAATAAATTTTCTATTCGTGAATGATTCAGGAAAACGGATATTGAAAGCGTTAACATAAATAACCCCCTTTTTCATACATTGAGGTAAGGGAGGGATGGGCGATGAGTGAATACCATATGCTCGATATCACGAAGCGCGTTACGGCGAAGGTAAGTGAGGACCTCATTGAATTATTTTGCGGGAAAAATCCAATCGGCTGGCTTGTCATAAACGAAGAGGGCAAGCAATATGATTTAATAGAAGGGTTTGTCTTTGAAGAAGGACGGATTTATAAATTGTATGAACGAAACTGCGGCCAGCAGCAGTATGCGGAGGGCTGCGATTTAGGGTGGTGCTGATGCAATGAAGGTGGCTGTGTTTGATGAAGAACACGAGAAAGACCTGGAAAAAGAGGTTAATCATTTTTTATCCAAATTAGATGATGAACAGCTTGTGGACGTAAAGTTTTCAGTTGCTGCTTCCTGTGATGCGGAAGGAGAGCAAGTGTACTGTTTCTCTGCGATGATCTTATATCGAACGTGAGAAAAGGCCGCTTGCTTATTTTTTATGCGGAATATTGGGGTGCAAGTGATTACTTAGTAGGCAATTTGGCTGGGAATATAGATGGGGCTAGTTTATATTCGAACAGAATGGACGGGAAGACGGATGTATTCGCTGAAATTTGGATGCTTTCGGATCGGGTTGGGGGAGCACTCTCTTTGAAATTTCAGGATATCGACGGAAATTTGGATATATCGACGAAAATCAGAATATATCTGCTATTATTTAAGGATATCGGTTGAGCCCCCTAATTTTGGACACGCTCTTCCGAATTCTAATGTTTTCTCCGTTTTTCAAAGAGCGATCTTTCTAGGTTTTACTTCACCCTTTTTATGTTTCTGAAAATAGACAGCTGGAGGCCAGTCCTCAAGGCTTCCATGCAGTCTTTTGTTATTGTAAAACTGAATGTATTCCTTCACGACTTCATTGGCCTCTTCGAATGTCTGGAATTCGTGCCGCTGGTAACACTCTCGTTCGAGGACGCTATGAAAGGACTCGATATAAGCATTCAAATTAGGTGACTTTGGAGGAATTCGTTCATGCTCCAGCCTTTCTTTGTTTTCCAGGCAGAACTCTTGAAATTGGATCCCGATAAACTGGGGTCCATTATCGGTTCTAAGCACCAGCTTCTCTTCGCCGGAATTTTCTATTTTACGGGCTCTCAGAGCCGTCTTAAGCATTTTTGTGATATCTTTCCCGCCACATGTTCTCCCTAAATAAAAGCCGACAATCTTCCGATCGTACACGTCTATCGCGCTTGCCAGGTAGAAAAAACGCTCTATGCCTGGGATGTATCCATATTTGATGTCAATCTGCCACATTTGATTTGGACCTGTGACGATTCGATTCCTGGCAATCTTTCTGGGGTACTTATTGTTTCGAATTTTTAAAGGGAACAGGATCCCCATTTCCTTGCACAGACGGTACACCTTCTTTTTACTGATGGTCAGATGGTGCTTCCGTTTTAGGCAGCTTGTCAGTTTCCGATACCCATAGACCGCCTCCATACCACCGATCAGCTTGACCAGGTACGCTTTGATTTGCTCGTCAGATACACGTTTTCCTTTTGAGTCTAAGGAAAAACCGGGGATAGGCCTTCCGCCAGCTACCCTTTTCGCCGGAATGGGATTGGCCTGTTGATAATAGTAAGTGGACTTAGATATTCCCACAATGTTGATTACCCGAGTGACCGCAAACCCGGCTTCTACCCATTCTTTTGCGAATTCGACTTTATCGGTTAACATTTCGATTTTTTTTTTATCATTTCTCGAAGCATTTCAACTTCTAGCTCTTTTTCCCCTAACAGTTTCATGGCTTGATCATATTTTTTCTGGATCTCATCCGTACCAGAGTTTTCAGAAAGGGGAGAGACACCCTCCATTTTCATCTCTAATTCGACTTCATCCCGATACTGGCGCACCCACCCTGACAGAGTAGAAGGAGCTACTGATAATTTCCTGGCTAGGCAAGCCGTAGTGCCGGACGCTAATGCCATTCTGACATATTTCTTCTTTACGTCCTCAATCGGACCATTCTTTCTCTTCATCTTGGCCTCATCTCCTCTGCCCTCATTATATTTAGAATGAGTGGAGGTGTCCAAACTAGTTAGGGGGCCTGAGAGATATCGACTTTTCGACGAAATTCGCTAATTCCCGCCGTTCCCTTTATTCAAACCACAAAAAGCCCGGTATTATACCGGGCTTTCGTCCTTCTGTCTTGCATATAGTGCGGCATTCTGTCCGGCAAGTTTTCCGGTAATGAGTGCCGCTGTAATATTGTATCCGCCTGTATAGCCATGAATATCGAGAATTTCTCCGCAGAAGTAAAGGCCCGGCATCAGCTTGGAGGCCATCTCCTTTGGATGGATTTCCTTAACGGAGACCCCGCCTCCTGTAACGAATGCTTTATCAAGCGGCAGAGTGCCATCGACCTTAAACTCAAACTGCTTGCATGATTTAGCGAATGCTCTTAGCTTGTCGTGAGGAATTTGTGCGTAGGTTTCACCCGGATCAATGGATTGCTGTTCCAGTAAAAATAATAAATATCGTTCAGGCAGCAGCCCTTTATAGAGATTCTTAAGGGCTCTTTTCGGTTCTTCTTTTCCAAGCTTCACGAGCTCCTGAAAAATTTCTTCTTCTTTTCGGCCAGGCAAAGCATCAATGGAGACTCTGACATACTGCGCATTGAACTTCTTCATCGTTTTCACGATATATTGGCTGCAGCGGAGTACCGCAGGTCCTGAAATACCAAAATGGGTGAAGAGCATGTCCATTTTATGTGTAATGACCGTTTTTCCTTTTGGATTCAGCACACTTAAGCCCACATCTCTTAAAGCGAGACCTTGAAGCGATTTATTTTTGATAAAGGGTTCGCTTGATGTGACAGGAACTTCGGTCGGAAATAAGTCGGTGATGGTGTGTCCGGCTTTTTCGGCCCAGGCATATCCATCGCCCGTGCTTCCCGTGTGAGGAACGCTTTTTCCGCCGACGGCAGTCACGACGGCAGAGCCCGCTATAAACTCACCGGTTTTCAGGGTGATTCCCTTCACCTGATGGTTTTCATATTCGACTTGCTTAACCGGCTCGTTGACTCTGATTTGAACCTTTAATCTTTTCAGCTCGGTTAGCAGCGAATCTACGACAGACTGAGCCTTGTTTGACACAGGGAACATCCTGCCATGATCTTCTTCCTTCAGTCCGACTCCAAGTCCTTCAAAAAAGGAAATGATATCTTCATTGCTGAATTCAGAAAAGGCACTGTATAAAAAACGGCCGTTGCCGGGAATGTGTTTGATTATTTCTTCAACGGGGAGCCGGTTCGTTACATTACACCGTCCGCCTCCGGATATAGCGAGTTTCCGGCCAAGCTTGCTTCCTTTATCGATCAGGAGAACTTTAGCCCCCTTGCTGCCTGCAGAAATGGCAGCCATCAGTCCTGAAGGTCCTCCCCCAATAACGATTACATCGTATTTCATCTTTTCACAACCTTTATTTTCATCCATAAATCTTCATTCATTATAGCCGAAAGAGTGAGAATAAAAAATGCCAAATCCGAACAACTTTTCCGCTTCGCGCGTTCGTGTGGTAAAATAGAAAAGTTCAAATAAAATAGGAACCTTATCTTTAACAAGAATGGTGATACCCTTTATGTCGGATAAATTATTAAAAGGAACGTTTATATTAACGTTAGGAACGTACATATCAAGATTACTCGGGATTATTTATATGATTCCGTTCGTGGATATGGTTGATACTGAGGGATCTGCTTTATACCAAATGGGCTATACACCGTATGTGATCTTCCTCAGTATTGCAACAGCAGGCTTTCCGATGGCTGTTTCCAAGTTCGTTTCAAGGTACAACTCGATGGGGGACTACCAGACGAGCCTGAGAATGTTCAGAAACGGAATGTTCGTTATGCTGCTGATGGGCTTGCTCAGCTTCGGCGCGATGTATTATCTGGCTCCTGATATAGCGGCCGCATCACTTGATTCCAATGATGCTCCTGCCGGCAAAGTTGAGGATGTCACTTATATCATCAGAATGCTTAGTGTAGCTTTAATCATCGTACCGATTATGGCGCTCATCCGGGGATTTTTCCAGGGCCATCAGATGATGGGTCCTACATCTGTATCGCAGGTGGTTGAGCAGCTTGTCCGGATTATTTTCCTGCTTGTATCTGTTTATACAGTTCTTTATATTCAGCACGGTTCGCTTGTGACAGCGATCGGCTTTGCGACAATCGCTGCCGCAGCAGGGGCGGCCGGAGGATTAATTGTTTTATACATCTACTGGCTGAAACGGAGAGACACGCTTGAGGCCATGAAGGAAAATACCGTGCAGCCTTCAGATGTAAAGATGCGCGTGCTTTTTAAAGAGCTGCTGACCTACTCGATCCCGTTTGTTTTTGTCGGTTTGGCTATCCCGCTTTATCAGGTAATTGACCAAAAGACAATGTACGGGGCATTAAGGCAGGCTGGAGTATCACACAAAGAGGCATTTGATATTTTTGCCTATGTTCAATTTCAGGGTCGATCTCTAATTATGATTCTTGTATCCCTTGCAACTGCGTTTGGTTTGACGCTCGTGCCGTCTATTACAAAAGCTTTTACAGCAGGTGATATGCGCCAGGTGCATAAGCAGACTAATCAGGCTTTTCAAATCATCATGTTCTTAATTTTGCCTGCAACAGCAGGAATGATGGTGCTTGCCGGTCCAATCTATGAAGTCTTTTTCGGTTATGAACCAAAGGCCGCAGTTCTGCTCCAATGGCAGGCGCCTGCTGCCTTGCTGTTTTGCTACTTTACTGTGAATGCCGCTATATTGCAGGGAATCAATAAACAGAAGCTCGCTGTCATCAGTCTTGCCGCTGGTTTAATTGTAAAAGCGGCTGTAAATTATCCTTTAGTCGTATTGTTTGGCGGGGAAGGATCCATTATGGCAACGGCTCTCGGCTTTGCTGTTTCCATTCTTTACGGATTTGCTATGATTAAAAGACATGCCGGCTTTTCGTTTAAGATGTTCTTTAAAAGAGCGGTTTTCATTTTCATTTTAACGATTGTAATGAGCATTTTTGTTTCTGTTCTTGAATCCATTACAAGTATATTTATTGGTTTTAAGGCGGGAAAGGTGGAAGCCGCAATTGTTCTGGTTATTTCAATTGGAGGCGGGGCAGCAGCCTACCTCTATGCCGCTCACAAATCACACTTGCTTGAAAAGCTTCTGGGATCCAGGTTTTCGTTTTTAAATAGAAAAACTAAGGGAAAGGCTTAAAAGGCCTTTCCTTTTAAAATGAGGTGGAACAAGGATGAGAATTGATAAGCTGCTTGCAACGATTGGCTATGGAAGCCGCAAGGAAGTGAAAAAGCTTCTGAAAACCGGAGCAGTGCTCGCGGATGGAGAGGTTATTAAGGATGCAAAAACGCATGTAGATCCTGAGAAACAGGAGGTCACCGTTCATGGAGAACAGGTGGAGTATAAGGAGTTTATTTATTTCATGATGAATAAGCCTCCGGGCGTTCTTTCTGCCACAGAGGATCTCGCCCAGGATACGGTCATTGACCTTTTGACTCCGGAAGATGCCATCCGGGAACCGTTTCCGGTTGGAAGGCTGGATAAAGATACGGAAGGGCTGCTCGTTATCACAAATGACGGCCAGTTATCCCATCAGCTGCTCTCTCCGAAAAAGCACGTGCCGAAAACCTATTATGCCGTCATCTCGGGCGAGGTTACGGAGACAGATATCACGGCCTTCAAAAAAGGGGTCACGCTGGATGATGAATATGTGACGAAGCCTGCAAAACTTACCATCTTAAAGAGCGGAGAAACGTCTGAAATTGAATTGACGATTACAGAAGGGAAGTTTCATCAGGTTAAGAGAATGTTCGAGTCTGTAGGAAAGAAAGTGACATATTTAAAGCGGCTCACGATGGGCGATCTTGAGCTGGATGAGAGCTTGGAGCCGGGTGAGTACCGCGATTTAACAGAAGAGGAAGTTGAAATTCTCCGCAATAGCATGCCGGCTGATTTTTTGTAAACGGGGCCGACCGCTTTGCTGTGTAGGGGCTCCATGAATCTGGTGTCTGGCGGAGCCGATTGATGAAATATAAACGCAAAAAAAAGGAACCTGATCTTTCCAGGTTCCTTTTTATGTATAGGCTCGTACCATGCTTTTGTTAAGATGAGAGTTTCACTTTCTTTTTTGTAGTTGTCCACTTACCTCGTGCGGGGCTTTTGACAAGCTCGTTGTATGCTAACACATTTAAGTCACGCTGAATGGTTCTTGGTGTGATACCAAATTCGTCAACAAGCTGCTGTGTCGTAACTGTACCTCTTTCCATGATGTACATGTAGATAGATTTGATACGGTTTAGCATACGATTAGTTGAAGGTTTCAAAAAACCACTCCTCATTATTGGATTGAACAGGTCTTTTGACCTGGCACAATCTGGGATGTCAACCACTGAAGATGTCTTCGTATTACCCTATTTAGTTGGTATAGTTTAAGCTACAACTATATTTTACACGATAAAAGCGGATAAATTCCACCTTGAGTCGTGAATTTACACAATATTAACATATTCCTTCTGAAAAACATATGTCTTTTACTACATATGTGCTATTCCACTATTTATTCTTATTTAAACCATTCTTCTTAAATTTTTATTTAATTTGTCGAGTTCATAGGCAAATTGGAATGGAGGGAAGTTGTGGTAACCAGGAACATTGCATTGAAAGGGATGTTAAAGGGGATGTTCCACAATTAATGGCTCAGGCGGATCTATATGTGCAGCCAAGCTTAATTGAAAATCAGCCATTATCTTTAATTGAGGCCCAAATTTCAGGACTGCCGGCATTGGTAAACAATGCTGGAGGACTGCCTGAAATGGTTCAGCACCAATTGAATGGAATTGTGTACTCGACCGAAAATGAATTGAGCGGCTATCTGTACTCTCTTATTTCAGATGATGTTTACCGAAATTATTTGGGGGCAAACGCTGCCAGGGAGGCTGTAAATCATTGGTCGCTGGAAAAAGGGACCATGAATGTCCTGCAAGTGTATCATGAGGCAATAAATATGAGCGGAAGAGACGATTCCTTACAGAGGATCAAAAAGGGAGAGATAAGGGAATACCTTCAGTCGAGGATGACGGGAGAGGGGAATGTTATTTTCGGTAGTGTTTACAGACCCTTGTTTACGGCAGCAGAGCCGTATCCTCCTGTGGTCGTAGATAAAGGGATGTGGGATGTCATCATCCATTCTCTTCCTGGAGACTACTGTCTGCCCGATCCTTCCCTTTTCGTCCTGTAACATATAGGCCTCACAAATGGGCAGCCGGCAGAACGACTTAAAGATAATAAAAAAAGGCAGCGGGTTCCGTTTAGGGGCTGCGCTGCCTTTTTTATTAACCTCTGTTAAATTTGCCTGTTGTTTGCAGTTATCAGGCGCTTTTTTTTCCATGGGCCGGCGGTGCGCCTACTCGGCGTAAACGCCGGCCGGGCCTCATCTGTCCCGCTGCTCTAAGCAGGAGTCTCGCGCCTTCCGATCCAGGTGTTAAAAATCACATCAGGCTTTAACAGAGCCTAAATGATTAATGTGAGCCAATGACGACGAGATGGATAAAGAAAAGAACGGCAAAGATATAGACAAAAGGATGAACCTCTTTCCATTTTCCTTTCGCAGCCTTCATAATTGGATAAGAGATGAATCCAAGCGCAATTCCTGTTGCAATGCTTGATGTAAGAGGCATTGTCAGAATAACAAGAAATGCAGGAAAGGCTTCGTCCAGTTCACCCCAGTTGATGTTGGAAATAGATCCCATCATTAAGCTTCCAACGATGATAAGCGCGGGAGCAGTGATGGCTGGAATTCCTGAAACGGCATTGACGAGCGGGAAAAAGAAAGACGAAATGCCGAAGAGGATGGCAACGACCAATGCAGTCAAACCTGTTCGGCCTCCAGCAGCCACTCCGGCTGAAGATTCGATGTAGGCCGTTGTAGGACTGGTTCCGAAAATGGCTCCAATTGTGGTAGCCGAAGAATCTGCAAGAAGAGCTTTTCTTGCATTCGGGAGTTCTTTCCCTTTCATCAGCCCAGCCTGCTGGGCTACTCCGATCATAGTCCCCGTTGTGTCAAAAATTGTCACAAGCAGGAAGGAGAACACGACAGCATACAGTCCATAATGGATGACATCGCCGAAGGCAGTCAACGGATTGATGATGATGCCTTCTGGAAGATGGGGAGCTGCTGCAATGCCTTTAATTTTAAGCTGGCCTGTGAAATAAGCAATCAGGCCGGTTATAATCATTCCGATAAAGATCGCGCCATTTACGTTGCGGGCCATCAAGACAAGGGTAATAGCAAGTCCGATTAAAGTGAGCACCACTGGTGCAGAATGAAGATTTCCAAGAGCAACTAAGTTTTCGGGATGGTCGGCCACGATTCCTGAAGTGCGCAGACCAATAAAAGCAATAAATAATCCAATTCCGGCAGTGATTCCATTCTTTAAGTTTGCAGGAATGGCTTCAATCAGCTTTTTCCTGAATGGTGTCAAGGATAGGATGACAAAAATAATACCTGCAACAAATACAGATGCAAACGCTACTTCATAAGAAATATTGGCTTTTCCTCCAACGACCGAAAAAGCGAAATACGCGTTCAGTCCCATTCCCGGAGCAATCGCGATTGGATAATTAGCGAAAAAAGCCATCCAGAGCGTTCCGATAATGGAAGCAATGATGGTTGCTGTGAATACTTGCTGCGGCGGAACTCCTGCAGCAGAGAGAATTTGCGGGTTAACTACCACGATGTAGACCATGGTAAGGAAAGTCGTAAAGCCAGCGATAATTTCTGTTCTCAATGTGGTCTGGTTTTCTTTTAGCTTAAACATGGGAAACCTCCAAATAATACGAACGTTATTTCAAAACCTTATTAATAATATTCGTTTTTTAACAAAAATGCAAGGGCTGTGTTTGGTTTTTTCGAACCGTTCTTTCATAGAACCTATTCGTTTGGTATCTTATCATATATAGAGGTAAATCATACATAGAGCAGAAGAGGGGTTTGATCATGTTCAACTGGATCGAAGAAACGGAAAAAAGACGGGAACAGGTTATTAAGGACACACAGGAATTTTTGAGAATTAAAAGCGTTCTCGATGAAGATGGCGGACAAGAAGGGGCTCCTTTCGGAAAAGGCATTCAGGAAGCGTTTGAACACTTGCTGAATAAAGGCGAGAAGGATGGCTTCCTTAAAAAAAATCTGGAAGGCTATGCAGGCCATTTGGAAATGGGCAAAGGGGATGAAATCCTGGGCATTCTTTGCCACATCGATGTGGTTCCAGAAGGAGACGGATGGAGCTCAGATCCTTATGGCGCTGAAATCCGCGATGGTAAAATTTTTGCCCGCGGTGCGCTGGATGATAAAGGTCCGACTATGGCTGCCTATCATGCCATGAAGCTTGTTAAAGATTCAGGTGTGGAGCTGAATAAAAAAGTCCGTATGATTATTGGAACAGATGAAGAAAGCGACTGGCGCTGCGTAGACCATTATTTCAAACACGAGCAAATGCCGGATATTGGGTTTGCCCCTGATGCGGATTTCCCGATTATTCATGCGGAAAAAGGGATTATTGATGCAAAGCTGCGGTTTAATGGGAAAGAAACAGCTGATTCCGGACCATTAACACTTGTCTCCTTCTCATCTGGCCGCCGGTTTAACATGGTGCCTGATTTTGCTGAAGCTGAAGTAAAAGGAAAAGATGATTTCGAGGAACAATTTTCAGCATGGCTTGAAAGAGAAGGACTAAAAGGTTCGGTTAAAAAAGCAAGCGGACAAACCGTACTTCAAATTGAAGGGGTTTCGGCACATGCAATGGAACCGAACAATGGGAAGAATGCCGGAGTGAGCTTAGCTTCATTTTTAAGCACGCTTCATTTGGATGAAGCAGGAAAAAGGTTTACATCTTTTATCAAAGAACACTTTAAAGGGGATACAAGAGGAGAAGCGCTTGGCATTAAAGCGAACGACGATGTAAGCGGAGATTTAACCGTGAATCTTGGAACGATGAAATTTTCCAATCAGACCGGTGAACTTGGCATCAACGTCCGCTATCCGGTAACCGCGTCATCCGAACCGGTCAGGGCTGCTTTTGAATCCATTCAAGGTGCAGAGCTGACTATGTTCAATGACTCGCCGTCCCATTACGTAGAAGCCGGTCATCCGCTGATCCAAACCCTGTCAAAAGTATATGAAGAGCAGACAGGAGAAAAGGCGAGCCTCATTTCAATCGGCGGCGGAACGTATGCCCGTTCACTGAAAGCGGGAGTTGCCTTTGGACCGCTGTTCCCAGGCAGACCGGACATCGCCCATCAAAAGGACGAATATATTGAAATAGAGGATTTAATACGGGCAACCGCGATATACGCGCAGGCGATTTATGAGTTGGCGAAGTAAAGGATAAGAGGAAGCAGAATCAGACTGGATGTCTGGTTCTTTTTTTATTCTCAATAAAGGTTTCTTGACAGTTTCCCAATCAACGGGTATATTTCTATCAAGTGATAGGGAAAGGTGTTTACATGACCCAGTTCAGAAAATACAAAAAGGAAACGAGACAGGAAATTATCAGAGTGTCACGAAAATTATTTATGGAGTTCGGATTTCGAGCCGTATCAACGAGAAGAATCGCGGAAACGTGCGGTATTACCCAGCCGACTTTATATCATTACTTTAAAAATAAAGAAGAGATTTATCTGGAAGTGATCCGGACAGAATTGTATGAAGCTCAAATTCGGATTGAAAAGATCGTCACACATTACCATGATCAAATTCCAGAATGCTTGTTTCAAGTAACATTTACGATTTTGCATCAAAGTCCTAAGGATTTAAGCCAGATGTTCAGAGATATTGAAACTGAGCTGGATGAAAGGCATAAAGGAACCATCATTAAGTGGTGGCAAGAAGCGTATTTACTGCCAATTGCATCGGTTTTTGAAGAGGGCATAAAAAAGGGAGAGGTTAGAAATCCGGCCCAGTTTAATACCCCTCCTATAACAGCAGCGCAGCTGTTGCTGAATTTAATTAACCAGTTTGCGGTTGAACCGGGTTTAACTGAAGAGGAATCCATCAAATTTGCAAAAGAGCAAGCTTCATTATATACCAACGTCCTTTTATATGGTTTACTTTCTTCTGAACAGTAAAAACAACAAAAAAAAGCACTTTGCTTTTTTTTTGATCAAAACCTATCATTTGATAGATTTTATAAAAATCAGAAAAAGGAGCTGTACATGTAATGAAAAATGTAAGGTTTTATGTCATCCGGTTTAGCAATATAGCAAGCTTTGTTTTCTTTCTTTATGTTTCATTTTTTAGCGGAGAAGAAAAGGACTTTTCTTATTCAGATGCCGAAATGCCTTTATTTATGCCTTCTCCATACGCATTCGCTATATGGTTTATTATTTTTGGGCTTTTTGCCGTTTGGCTGGCCAGGCAGTTTTCAAGGGAAAATAGGGATGAGGAGTTGTATGAAAAAATAGGATTTCTTTTCCCGGCGGGTATCTTTTTTACAGCCTTAACAAGCCTGACAGGGGGAATTTATGCTTGTATTTATCTGATTATTGCCCTGGTCATTAGCACACAGATCTATAGAGTCATTATTCGGGAAGAAAGAAAGTCCTCCTTTTTCAGATGGCCTTTTTCTATCTATTTAGGATGGCTGTCGGTCGCAGTTATATTAAATATTTTTCAAGTGGTTAAAGGGTATGGCATCTCTTCCTTTCTAGGGATGGGTGAACTAGTGTGGACGATTATTATGCTAGTTTCGGGAGGCGGATTGTCCATCCTGTTTATCCGCAAAAATAAAGATCTTCTATTTCCATGTGTGTTTGTCTGGGCGTACATTGCCATAGCGATAGCAAATTCTGATCGCATTACCGTCTGGATTCCGGCGCTTATCATTAGTTTAGGATTGTTGATTTTAATTGTTCAGCATAAAAGTGGTGATACTAAGGATTAGAAAAAGGAAGTGTTGAAGATGGATGATCAAAATAGTCTGTTTACTTTTTTTATTGGGAAAAAGATAATAGATTACAGGCATGGCACGCCTTATCCTCTTGAGATTTTCCTTGAAAATGGAGGGATTAGTGCCGAATGTCCATGGAGGCTACATAAAAATGGAGTAACTGCTGTCGGTTCTACCGATTATTTGTATGTATCATCCATCCTGGAAGTCTACGAGAAATTCAACTGCATATCGGGAAAAATTATTCTGGGCATCAAATTTTATGAACAGGTAAACGTATTAAGTCTGGAATTCAGCGAAGGATACCAGCTTGATCTTTTTCACGACAGCGAGCATTTTGAAGGATGGGAGCTTTATGCGAAAACAGGATTGTCAATCATTTCATAAATAAGGACGAAAAAGCGATGAATCCTCACAGCATAAAAAGCAATCATAAGTGATTAGAAATAATCGTTATTCTTCGCGGTTTCGCCTTTTCGGAATTTTGACAATTGATGTTACAGAATTTTCGTCGCCTAGGGTCGCTATTGTATTTAGATCCTCTTAAGCAAGTGGTGGCTGAAGCATTTCGGCCAGTTAGAATGGCTATGGCGCTCAGCGGGTTATTTAAAGCGTTCAAAATTCAGCCGGTAGTAAATGGAACTACTTTAATGGAACATAATTTACGTAAAAAAAATAAGTACTTAAAAGACATATTGGATGGGGGAAACCAATGAAATCGTTCTTATCCAAAGCCATTTTAAATAATATCGACTGGTGCCGCATTGTATCTGAATCGCATGGGGCAATTGCCGCTTCGGCAGATTCTGTTTGGGGCCTGTACTCAAAGGCACCTGACTTTTACCCTGAAATAATCAGTTTTTGCAGGGATGCAGATTTGGCTGAAGTTAATGATTTTATAAAAAAAGGACATGTATCCAGTATGAAGGATAGCTATGCTGATCTTAATCTGTCTCCACTTGGATTTGAGATTCTCTTTGAGGCAGAATGGATTTATCAGGAACCTGCTGCTCACAGGGTTGCCTTGCAAAGTGGATGGAAAGTCATTGCGACTGAACATGATCTGCAGAAATGGACATTAACGAATGGCCTTGAGAATGTGATTAAACCCGGATTATTAAAGAATAAAGACGTAAAAATTTTTATGCATGAGACAAACGATGAAATATCCGGATTTATAGCGAATAGAAGTCATGATGTTGTAGGGATATCAAATGTACTCTCCCCAAAAACTGCAGATGGAAGGATATGGGGGGAGATTCCTGGATTAGCAGCAGCTGAGTTCCCAGGACTTCCAATGGCAGGATACGAACATGATGATGACCTTATTCAAGCGCAATTATCAGGCTGGAAATCGTTAGGGCCCGTGCGGATTTGGCTAAAATCGGATCGCTGAACTCTTTAAGCTGCAGATTGCGGCTTTTTTTGATTCCTCATGTCCATTTCAGTACTTATTTCACATGAATTTATCACTTTTTAGATTGTGAGTTGGATAATTTAGAATATTTAGTATATGATAGAGTTACGTTACATACCAACCGGTTAGTTAGTAAGCTGAAGGAGGAACCATTTCATGAATTTTTCGTATTCGGAAAAGGTACAGGATCTGCAAAAGCGGCTCAATGAATTTATGGAGGAGCACGTGTATCCTAATGAAAAGCGGTATGAAGAGGAATTAAACAGCCAATCATCCAGATGGTCAGCCGTTCCTGAAATTATGGAAACGATGAAAAAAGAAGCGAAGAGGCAGGGTTTGTGGAATTTGTTTCTTCCGGACAGTGAATACGGAGCAGGCCTGACGAACGTTGAATATGCTCCACTATGCGAGATTATGGGAAGGTCTTTGATCGGGCCCGAGGTGTTTAATTGCGGTGCTCCTGACACAGGGAACATGGAAGTGCTGGTCCGCTATGGAACCGAGGAGCAGAAGAAGCAGTGGCTGGAGCCTTTGCTTGCAGGGGAAATCAGATCCTGCTTTTCCATGACGGAACCAGATGCGGCTTCATCAGATGCGACCAATATTTCATGCCGCATCGAAAGGGACGGGGATGAGTATGTCATCAATGGAACGAAGTGGTGGTCTTCAGGTGCAGGGGACCCCCGCTGCAAAATTGCGATTGTGATGGGGAAAAACGATCCGGAAGCACCGAAGTACGAGCAGCAGTCCATGATTCTTGTTCCGCTTGATACAGCCGGAGTGAAAATCGAACGGACTTTGCCGGTTTTTGGATATGATCACGCACCGCATGGACACGCGGAAATTTCATTCACCGATGTTCGCGTTCCTAATGCCAATATGATTTGGGGAGAGGGAAAGGGATTCGCCATTGCACAAGGGAGACTCGGACCGGGAAGAATTCATCATTGCATGAGATTGATCGGCGCGGCTGAACGTTCGCTTGAGGAATTATGTAAGCGTGTACAAAAGAGGGAAGCTTTTGGCAAGCCGCTTTCTAAGCAGGGTGTTGTGCAGGACTGGATTGCCGAATCACGGATTGACATTGAGCAGGCAAGGCTTTTGACGCTTAAAGCCGCTTTTATGATGGATACCGTCGGCAACAAAATTGCAAAGCCTGAGATTGCAATGATTAAAGTGGTAGCACCGAACATGGCTTTGAGAGTGATTGACCGGGCTATTCAGGCTTTCGGCGCAGCTGGGGTCAGTGAAGATGTTCCCCTTGCCGCGCAGTGGGCGAACGCGAGAACGCTCAGACTTGCAGATGGACCGGATGAAGTGCATAAAGCACAGCTTGCAAGGCTTGAACTGAAAAAATACGACGTCTCATTGCAGACGCAGACGGTATGAGGTGGAGTAGATGCATGTAAATGAGCTATTCAATTTAAAAGGCAAAACCGCGATTATTACGGGCGGGGGACGAGGTCTTGGTGAACAAATTGCGGAGGGGCTTGCTGAGGCGGGGGCAAATATCGTTCTTTGTTCAAGAAAAAAAGCAGCCTGTGAAGAAACGGCATTAAGACTAGAGAAAGAAACCGGCTGTCATGCCATGGCCCTTGAATGCGACATTACCTCACAGGAAGATGTAAAACGGACCGTTCAGCTCGCCTATGAACGGTTTGGCGCCATAGATATACTTGTCAACAACAGCGGTGCGACATGGGGGGCCCCTGCAGAGGAAATGCCGCTTGATGCGTGGCAGAAAGTCATGAATGTGAATGTAACGGGCACCTTCCTGATGTCACAGGAAGCCGGCCGTTACATGATCCGGCAGAGAAGCGGAAAAATCATCAATATTTCATCCGTTGCCGGACTTGGCGGAGCGGATCCGAAATTTATGGATACGATCGGCTACAATACGAGTAAAGGGGCAGTCATCACCTTTACAAAGGATCTCGCTGCCAAGTGGGGACAGTATCATATCAATGTAAATGCCATTGCACCGGGCTTTTTCCCGACTAAAATGTCAAAAGTCATTATCGAAAAAGGAAAGGACGGTCTTCTTCAGGGGACGCCGCTCGGCAGATTTGGAACAGAGCAGGATCTAAAAGGGGCAGCTGTTTTCCTGGCTTCAAAAGCCTCTGATTATGTGACGGGAGATGTCTTGGTAGTGGATGGCGGTACACACGTTTTATAGGAATTGGAAATGTTTCGCCTAAGCTGTTTTCAAAGGGGAAAGAAAGCGGGGGAAAGGGATGAAGCTGGCAGGTAAAACAGCAGTCGTGACGGGAGGAGCCGGGGGAATCGGCCGGGAGACGGCCATTCTTTTGGCAAAAGAAGGCGCGAAAGTAGCGGTGGCAGACATCATGGAAGAGGGCGGCTTGCAGACAGTGATGCACATTCGTGATGTAGGCGGGGAAGCCGTCTTTTTCAAAACAGATGTCACCTCTGAGATAGAAATTGAACAGCTAATGGACAAGACCATGGAGACCTTTGGCACACTCGATATCTTATTCAACAACGCCGGGGTAGGCAATGAAAGTGTAAGGCTTGCTGACATGTCGCTTCAGGAATGGCAAAGGGTCATCGACATTAATTTGACCGGCGTTTTTCTCGGGATGAAATATGGCATACCGAAAATGCTGGAGTGCGGAGGCGGAAGTGTAATCAACACATCCAGTATCCTCGGCCTCAAGGGAAAGAAACTTCTTGCTCCTTACAACGCATCCAAGGCGGGTGTCATCATGCTCACGAAAAATGCTGCGCTTGAATACGGGAAGAAAAAAATCCGTGTCAATGCGATTGCTCCGGGTGTCATTGATACAGACATTATTAAAGACTGGAAGCAGGATGAGAAAAACTGGCCGATCATTTCAGGAGCAAACGCGCTGGGAAGACCGGGAACCCCGGACGAAGTCGCAAAAGCCGCACTCTTCCTCGCAAGCGATGACGCTTCCTTTATTACAGCCAGTACACTCGTTGTGGATGGCGGCACTCTGACTTACTGAACAATGAAATGGAGGGATGGAAATGGAGATGGAAACGACTGGACAGTGGCAGGCAAAGTACCCGTCCGGAATAGGCCATGATGTTTCAATACCTGATATACCGGTTCATGAATTGCTTCGCACTGCAGCCGAAATGCACGGTGAAAAAACGGCTATATCTTTTTACAAAAAAACATTCAGCTATGAGGAACTTGCCAAAATGGCTGATGCCTTTGCCGCTGCTCTGCAAAATAACGGGGTAACAAAAGCGGACCGGGTAGCCATCATGCTGCCGAACTGCCCTCAATTTGTTATATCTTATTACGGTGTTCTTGCTGCAGGAGGAATTGTTACTCAAGTCAATCCCATGCTGATGGAAAGAGAGCTTTGTCATATCTTGACGGACTCAGGGGCAGAAACGCTCATTGTATATGATCTCCTGTATCCGAAAGCAGAAGCCATCCAAAATGAAACAAACGTAAGGCAAATCATCACGGTAAGTCTTACTCCCGGCCACACGGGAAAACCTGAAGGGGCCAATTTCAGCTTTGATATGTTTCTGGCCGAAGCAAAAGGCATGCCGGTTCCTGTCCCTATCGATCCCCATCATGACATCGCGGTACTTCAGTATACCGGCGGAACAACAGGGAGATCCAAGGGGGCTATGCTTTCCCACCGTAACCTTGTGGCGAACGTATACCAGTCCTATGAATTTTTCAAAAATGATATAGAAATTGGAGAGGAAAAAAGTTTATCGGTCATCCCGTTCTTTCATGTATTCGGCATGACATCATGCATGAATTTATCTGTCTTGACTGCAAACTGTATGGTTTTGCTGCCGAGATTCGATCTCGAAGAAGTTCTGCAGACCATTAAGGAGGAGCAGCCGACGATCTTTCCAGGAGTGCCCACCATGTATGTGGCACTCACGAGTCACCCTAAGGCGGAAGAGTATGGACTTGGAAGCATCCGGATCTGCAATAGCGGAAGTGCGCCGATGCCGGTTGAACTGCTGAAAGAGTTTGAAAGGAAAACAGGTGCCAGAATTCTGGAGGGTTATGGCTTGTCTGAAGCTTCACCCTGTACCCACTGCAATCCGAACTTCGGTGAAAGAAAACCGGGAAGTGTAGGGATGGGTTTTCCGAAAACCGCTTATAAAATTGTGGATGTCGCAACCGGGCTTGACGAGCTGGCGTCAGGAGAGCTTGGCGAATTGATCATCAAAGGCCCGCAGGTTATGAAAGGGTACTGGAACATGCCGGAAGAAACGGCCGCCGCATTAAGGGATGGCTGGCTCTTCACAGGAGATTTGGCGAAAATGGATGAAGATGGCTACGTGTATATTGTGGATCGAAAGAAAGACTTGATTATAGCGAGCGGTTATAACATTTATCCACGCGACGTAGAAGAGGTTTTATACGAGCATCCCGCTGTAAGGGAAGCGGTTGTTATAGGTGTACCGGATCCTTACCGTGGAGAAACGGTAAAAGCGATTCTCGTATGCAAAGAAGGCATCAGTGCCGATCCGGCTGATATAATCGAGTTTTGCCGCAAACAAATGGCGGCCTATAAAGTCCCGACGGAAGTGGAGTTCCGCTCAGAGCTGCCTAAAACAAATGTGGGGAAAATTTTGAGGCGGGCTCTAAGGGAGGAAGCAGCAAAGAAACTCTAATCTTTAACGGCTATGCTATAATCGAGCAAAACCGGCAGGATGGAGAGGACATAAGAATGAAAGAACAAATCAGAGCAGCAAGCATTCAGCTGTTTGCTGAAAAAGGCTTCAAGGAAACGTCGATTCAGGATATCGTCAATGCGCTCAGTGTTACGAAGGGAACCTTCTATTATTATTTTACAAGCAAAGAACAGCTGCTGATGGATATCCATTTAAGCTATATTGACAGTTTGCTGTTAAAGCAGAAAACGATTCTCGATGACCCGCTTAAAAATTATCGGGAAAAATTGTATGACGTCGTCTATTTGCTCATTCATGATATTGAAAAAGAAGGGCTGAGTGCAAAAGTGTATTTCAGGGAAATGCGTAATTTGAGCGAACCCCATCTCAGCCTTATTGCTTCAAAAAGGAATCAATTTCGAAAGCAAATTGAGGAGATTATAAGCAAGGGAATGGATCATCAGGAATTTAGAGATGACTTGCCAGTAGATATCGTCACACTCGGTGTATTAGGAATGGCCAATTGGAGTTATTTCTGGTTCGATCCATCCGGGCGCGAGACCGATTCAAATGTCTCGGAAATCTTTTTGAAAATTTTGCTGGAGGGACTGAAAGGAAGCAACTGAAGCTTCCTTTGCTTTCAGCATACCAACCGGTCAGTAAGGGGAAGGAGAGATAGTGGATGAATAGAAAGGATATCCATACAATTGCCGTTATTGGAGCAGGACAAATGGGGCATCAGATTGCGATGCTGTGTGCGCTCGGAGGATATAAAACTATTCTTCAGGATGTAAATGAAAACGCTTTAAAAAAGGCGCAATCTACTCTTCAAAGATTAATGGATAAGCGGGTTCAGAAACATAAGCTTTCAGAGGAGGAAGCTGAAAGGGCCTTTGCAAAATTGAGCATGACGACCAGTTTAAGGGATGCCGCAGGAGAAGCAGATTTTATTATTGAAGCTGTCGTTGAAAAACTGGAGGTGAAAAAGGAGGTATTTGCCGAACTCGATGAATATGCAAAGCCGCATACCATCTTAGCGACGAATTCTTCGACCATTATGAACTCTTATATCGCAGACTCAACAAACAGACCGGATAAAGTAATCAATATGCACTTTTTCTTTCCTGCCCTTGTCATGGACTGCGTAGAAGTGGTGACGAGTGAACAGACGTCTGAAGAAACAGCCCGTTTAACAATGGAAGTGTGTGAAACCATTAACCGGACAGCCGTCCTGCTGAAAAAAGAAATCTCAGGCTTCATCGCGAACCGGATTCTTGGCGCTCTTCAAAGAGAAGCTGTTTACCTCTATGAAAACGGCTATGCCGATTTCAAAGACATCGATACCATTTGCCGGAAAGCATTAAACCATCCGATTGGTCCTTTTGAATTAATGGACTTATCCGGTATCGATGTCGGCTATTATGTGATGCAGCAGCGGTATGCAGAAACCGGAGATCCGGCAGACAAACCATTTTCTTGTATTGAAGAAAAAGTTAAAGAAGGAAACCTTGGGAGGAAAACAGGAAAAGGCTGGTACGATTATTCGAAAGAAGAGGTGAAACAATGATGGGGAATGTGATAAGTAAGCAAAGGCAGGGTGCTGTCACCATTTTAACCATTGACCATCCGCCGCTTAATGTGATGAGCCAGGCTGTCCTTCGCGAACTGGATTCTCTGCTGGACGAGCTGCGTGATGACACGGAAACAGTATGTGTCGTCATAACAGGTGCAGGCGACCGGGCTTTTATGGCAGGTGCAGATATAAAAGAGTTTCCAAGCTTAATAGGCAAAAAGGGCATTAAGTCGCAATTTATGGAATCCCATGCTGTTTTGAATAAACTGGACGATTTCCCTAAGCCCACGATTGCTGTCCTGAATGGACTGACATTCGGGGGCGGCTGCGAACTTGCGCTAACATGTGATTTGCGGATTGCAGAGGATCATGTCCAGATTGGACTTCCTGAAATAAAACTCGGTTTGTTCCCCGGCGGCGGAGGTACTCAGCGTTTGCCAAGGGTGATTGGGGAAGCGCGTGCAAAAGAAATGATGTTTACCGGAGACCCGATTGATGCGGAAAAGGCGAAGGAAATCGGCCTGGTCAATAAAGTGGCGCCAAAAGGAGAAGGACTGCAGTATGGCTTGAAGCTTGCTGAAAGAATCAGCCGCTTTTCATTGCCGGCGCTTTCCAGAATCAAACGCTCAGTCGATGAAGGTCTTGGCGTTTCCTTAAAGGATGGGTTGGAAAGAGAGGCGGAGCTGTTCGAGGAGGTTTTCCAAACAGAGGATATTAAAGAAGGGGTCCAGGCATTCATTGAAAAAAGAAAGCCGGAATTTTTACATCGCTGAGGAGGAACAGAGAAATGCAGGAAGCTATTCAGGTTAAAGTGAGATTTTGTGAAACCGACGCGCTCGGACATGTCAACAATACAAGCTATTTCATCTATTTGGAGGAAGCAAGGGTGGAGTTTTTCGGGAAACTCGGACGCGCCATGACGTCGGATAATTTTCCTTTTATCCTCGCCTCTGCCTCCTGTGATTTTATGGAACAGGCCTATTTTAATCAGATGCTGACCGTGAAAACGGCCATCTCTAAAGTAGGCGGAAAAAGCTTTCACTTGGAGCATCTTATCGAAGATGCAGAGAGCGGAAGACCGATTGCAAAAGGAAAAGCGGCCATCGTGTATTTCAATTTCGAACTCCAAAAAAGCGAAGAAATTCCGGATGATCTTCGGAGCAAGCTCGAAACCTACATCGTTCATGTTTAAGAAAGGAGGATGCCTGAATGTCTTATACGATTCCTGTAAGAGAGGGAGAGGAACTGAAGATACAGGAACTGGAGAGGTATTTAAAAGAACGGTTCCCGGCCATTTCTGATGATTCCCTGCGGATTGAACAGTTTGGAACGGGAGCGTCCAATCTCACCTACGCTTTAAAAGCGGGGAAATGGGAAGCCGTTTTAAGAAGGCCGCCACTCGGACCTGTTGCACCGAAAGCTCACGATATGAAAAGGGAGTTTCGTATATTAAAAGCTTTGCATCCTCTATTCCCTGAAGCCCCAAAGCCTTATTTGTATGAGGAAGATCCTTCAGTTGCAGGGAGTGCGTTTTTTCTCATGGAAAGAAGAAAAGGGGTAATCGTAGATACTTCACTGCCTGCAGGGATCGAGCTGACAGAAGAAAGAGGGCGGATCCTGTCAGAGCTTATGGTGGATAAACTGGTTCAGCTTCATGCGATTCCCTACCAAAATACAGATTTGGTGAATCTGAGCAGGCCCGAAGGCTTCATGGAAAGACAGGTAGGAGGCTGGATCGAGCGGTATCACCGGGCGAAGACGGATGAAATCGAAGAAGTAGCCATCCTGACAAGCTGGCTGGAAAAGCACCTGCCCTCATCTGGAGCACCAAGTGTCATCCACTATGATTACAAGCTGAACAATGCCTTGTTTACGGAAGACCTGACGGATATGGCCGGCTTATTCGACTGGGAAATGACAACCATTGGTGACCCGCTCGCTGATTTGGGAGCGGCGATGAGCTATTGGACGGATGAGAAAGATCCGGATTCTCTGAAGTTTGGATTTGGAAAGCCTTCGATTACCATTCAGCCTTCCTTCTATTCGCGGAAGCAGTTTGTTGACCGGTATGCGGAAAAGAGCGGCCGGGATGTTTCCTCGTTCCCTTATTACCTGGCTTTTGCCTACTTTAAGCTTGCTGTAATCTGCCAGCAGATTTACTACCGGTATAAAAAAGGCCAGACAAAGGATGAACGTTTTGCAAAATTTGCTCCATTTGTCCATACCCTTATTCACCAGGCGCTCTCAACAGCGAAGGGAACAAGTCATGGGTAAAATCCATGTCTTGATGAAAAAGGAAGAAATAGACCCCAATAAAATGGAAGGCAAAATCGCGGTCGTGTTTGATGTGTTGCTGGCGACGACGACCATCTCCAGTGTGCTGTTCAATGGAGCAAAGGAAGTCATTCCCGTCATGAATGCAGAAGAGGCGAGAACAGCGGCAGCCGGGCTTGAACCCAATGCCTTTGTCTTAATCGGTGAATATGAAGGCAAAACGATTGAGGGATTTCTAGATCCCGGCCCCTCTGCATTAAAAAATAAAGTAAGAGGCAAAATTGCCATTCTCTCTACGACAAATGGAACAGTTGCCATCCGGAAATCATCTTCAGCCAAAGCCGTATACGCAGCCAGTCTCCTCAATGCAAGGACAGCGGCAGACTATCTGCTGTCAGAATATCCGGAAGAAACGCTTATTCTTGTTTGTTCAGGTTCTTCGGGACAGTTTTGTATAGAGGATTTCCTTGGAGCCGGCTGTTTAATAGAGCTTTTGACAGAGAGAACCCCATGGGAATTAACCGATTCTGCATTAGCTGCAAAGCTTTTTTATTCCAATTTAAAAGCAAAAAAAAACGAGCTATTGGCGTCTTCCAGGGTTGGCAGAATGCTGAACAAGTATGGGTATGGCAGAGAAATCGATTATGCAGGCCAAACGAATGTGTATGATGTCCTCCCGGTACTGAAAGAAAGATCATTGAAAGGCATAAAAGGAGAGTGAGAGACATGCAGACAGCCTCTGTAAAAGTGAAAGGCGGAAGCTTTATGTATGAAGCTTCCGATTACCGCAGCTGCTTTACCCCGGAGGATTTTACGGAAGAACATAAAATGATGGCTCAGACAGCGCTGGCATTTGCTCAAAGAGAAGTGGATCCATTTCGGGAGGAAATCGAGGCGCAGAATTTTGAACGTGTCGTTGAACTGCTGCATAAAGCAGGAGATCTTGGACTGCTTGCACACAGTATTCCTGAAGCTTATGGAGGACTGGGGCTGGATAAAATCACGAAAGGAATTGTAGGTGAGGCAATAGGGAGGACGAGCGGATATGGAGTGGCGCATTCCAACCATACATGTATAGCGACGCTCCCTATTACCTATTTTGGCACAAAAGAACAAAAGGAAAAATACCTTCCTAAGCTTGCATCAGGTGAATACATTGGAGCCTATTGCCTGACGGAGCCGGGTTCCGGATCGGATGCTCTGGCTGCGAAAACGACAGCTGTACTGAATAAAGAAGAAACGCATTACATTCTGAACGGGACGAAACTCTACATTACGAACGCCGCTTTCTCGGATACCTTTATTATCTATGCCAAGATTGACGGGGTGCACTTCTCCGCGTTCATTGCAGAAAAAGATTTTCCCGGGCTTTCATTAGGCCCTGAGGAGAAAAAGATGGGGATTAAAGGGTCTTCCACGCGATCCGTTTTATTGGAAGACTGCCTCGTTCCAAAGGAAAATCTGCTGGGAGAGCCGGGGAAAGGGCATGTCATTGCCTTGAACGTTTTGAATTTAGGAAGATTCAATCTCGGATCTGCCTGTATGGGAGCCTCAAAACATGCTCTGAAGCTTGCCATTGAATTTACAAAAGGACGTTTTCAGTTTGGACGGAGCATCGCTGACTTTCCAGCTACAAAAGAAAAGCTCGCCCTCATGGCATCCAGAATCTATGCGGCTGAGTCTATTCAGTATAGAACGGCTGGCCTTTTAGAAGACGCTCTCGGTGATTTATACGAAACAGAGGATCATGGGCTGATCGGAAAACGATTGATGGAATATGCAGCAGAATGTGCCGTCTGTAAAGTATTCGGGTCGGAAACGCTTGATTATACAGCGGATGAAGCGCTCCAGCTGCATGGGGGAGCGGGATTTATTCAAGAATATCCGATTGAACAAGTTTATCGGGACTCCCGCATCAACAGGATTTTCGAAGGCACGAATGAAATTAACCGCTTGCTGCTGCCGGTTCATTTTATTCGCAAGGCAGCTAAAGGAGAGGTGGAGTTTGAGCGTCTGGTCAATAGTGCCAATGCGGCCATTGACGAGGAAAGGGAGAAAAAGGAAACGGTTCTTGGGAATGAAGAGCAAATCGTTTCTCTTCTCCGTGACACCCTCCTTGTCTGCTTTGGTTCAGCGGTTGAGAAATACGGGAACGAACTGGGAGAAGAGCAGGAAACGCTCATAAAACTTTCGGACCTTGCTGCTGCCCTCTTCTCGGCTGAATCAGCTTATCTTCGCGCTTTAAAAGCTGTGGAACAGAAAGGACAGGAAAAAGCCGATTTGATACTGAAGCTCAGCCGGACAGCAGCAGAAGAAGCCCTTTATCAAGGGGAAACCCTTGCAAAACAGCTCATCCACCAGCTGGCGGATCATAAACGGAAGCCCGTACTTATCCGTCAACTAAGTCAGCATTTCTCTGCACTGGGAACGGAAGATCGTGTCATAAGAAACCGGTCGATTGCGGAAGCCCTTCTGGAAAAGGGTGCGTACACAGTGAGTTAGGGAGGAAGAGAGAATGCGATTTGTAAACCGAGTAGCTGTCGTTACTGGTGCAGGCAGCGGAATTGGAATGGAGACCGCCTGCAAGCTTGCCAAAGGGGGAGCTAAAGTAATCCTCGTTGGCAGAACCGAGGAAAAGCTTGTAAAGGCGGCCGGATTTATTAATGAACAGACGCTTCAGGAGACCGCAGTCGTTTTTCCTGCGGATGTAACAAAGGAAAATGAGATTCAGCGCTTACGGGAGTTTGTGGATGGATACGGATCGCTCGACCTTTTAATCAATAATGCGGGAGGATCCGGCCAGTCAAAAATTCTTGAAACGTCCCTGGAAAATTGGGACGAAGTACAGTCACTCAACCTGAGAAGCGTTTTTCTTACGAGTAAAATTTTAGGTGAGCGAATGATGGAAAGCAGCAGGCAGCAGAAAATGGATCGGGCTATAGTGAATGTAGCCTCCCTGTCAGGCTATAAACCTGGGGCACATATCCCTCATTACAGTGCTGCAAAGGCGGGAGTAATCAATTTTTCAAAAGCGCTCGCTCTGGAGCTTGCTCCATACGGAATCAGGGTCAACTCGGTTTCACCGGGTTTTACAGAAACCCCTTTAACTGCAGATGGGCTTCAGAATGCGCAGTTTGCCGCATCGATTGAGAGAAATACAGCTCTTAAACGGGTGGGGAAAGCAGAAGAGATAGCAAATGTTATTGCATTTGCTGCCTCTGAGGAAGCGTCCTATATGACGGGCTCCGATCTGCTCGTAGACGGAGGATGGTTAATTAAATGAATGGAGGAGATCACATGTCTCATTTACTAGTTGAACAGAGCGGACCTGTTTTATATGTAACGCTGAATCGCCCAGAATCGTTAAACTCTTTCAGTGCAGAAATGATTACCGGATTGACAAGCGCTTTGCGTAATGCGGAAGAGAGTGAGGAAACAAAAGTGATCATTCTGTCCGGTGCAGGCCGTTCCTTCAGTGCAGGCGGTGATGTCAAAACAATGGGACAGGTGAACGGACAGCAGATTTATGAGCACCTTGGAAAACTGAATGAATGCATCCTGACAATTAAAAATCTGAGCAAGCCCGTGATTGCAGCGGTTCATGGATTTGCTGCCGGTGCAGCATTTAACCTCGCTCTTGCCTGTGATTTCATCTTTGCGGCGGAAGACAGTAAATTTGTGATGAGCTTTGCTCAGGTTGGCTTGATTTCAGATGGAGGCGGACTGTATTTTCTTCCGAGATTAATAGGGACTCAGCGTGCGAAAGAGCTGTTCTTCAGCGCAGAGCCGATTGATGCCGAAACGGCGAAGTCTTACGGAATTGTCAATCGGACGGTGCCTCTTGAACAGCTGAAGGATGAAGCAAGCTCCTATGCTTTCCGTCTTTCCCAGGGACCCCTTCAGGCTTTTGGCCAGATGAAGCGGATTATGGAGCAATCCTCTTACTCCCGCTTAGAGGATATTCTCGAGCAGGAAAGGCTGACACAGCCCATGATGATTGAAACGGCTGATCACCAGGAAGGTGTCGCAGCATTTAAAGAAAAAAGAAAACCGGTATTCCAGGGGAAGTGAGGAGAAGAAGATGAAGGCCATTCAATTGAACGAATACGGCGGACCGGATGTCATGAAGCTTGTGGATCTTGAGACACCCGTTCCGGGGGACAGAGAAGTCTTGATAAAAATTGAAGCGATTGGCGTCAACTATGCTGATACAGCAAGACGCGAGGGACAGTATGTAGTTGATACTCCCCTTCCATTTGTCCCGGGAGCAGAGGTAGCAGGGACCATTTCGGAAGTCGGCAGAGAAGTAAAGCGGTTTAAAAAAGGGGACAAAGTGGTGACCCTGCTTGGCACTTCCAGAGCAACAGGTTATGCGGAATATACAGTCGCAGACGAACGGGGACTGATTCCGATTCCCGAAGGAGTCGACCTTCATCATGCCGTCGCCATGCCGCTGCAGGGCTTGAGTGCTTACCATGTTTTAAAAACGATGGGCAGGCTTGAACAAGGGGAAACGGTTTTGATTCATGCGGCTGCAGGAGGGGTCGGGTCACTTGCTGTTCAGCTTGCAAAGCTGTTCGGTGCAGGAAAAATCATTGCCACTGCGAGTACAGAGGAAAAGCGGGCGCAAGCCATTGAACTTGGTGCCGATGAAGCCGTTGACTACACGAAAGATGGCTGGGAAAAAGAAGTCCTTAGTCTGACAGAAGGCCGTGGAATAGACGTGGCGCTTGAAATGGCAGGAGGAGATATTTTCCGCAAAACGCTCTCTTGTATGGCCCCGTTTGGCCGTCTCGTCATCTATGGGGTGGCAAGCGGAGAACAGGCGAAACTGTATCCATCCTCGTTAATGGGGCAAAATCTATCGGTAATCGGCTTCTTTTTGCCGCAAATGATGAGGAAGAAAGAATTGTATACGCAAAGCCTTCAGGAGCTGCTTGCCTATTTAAGTGAAGGAAAGCTGACTCTTACCATCGGTGGAGTCTATCCTCTCAAGGAGGCTCCGGAGGTTCACCGGATGCTGCAGGGGCGGAAAACAAAAGGAAAATTGATTTTAGTCCCATAAAAGGAAAGAGGCCCGGCTCAAGAACCGGGCCTTTTCTGCATATGCGCAGTGCGGTTTTGAATATTTCCGCATATTCGGGACAGAGCGCGGGTCCATTTTGGAAGAACCTAGTCATTGCTGACTAAATAAATGTGCACTGGTTCGCCGTTCCTTTAGATTTGAAGCCAGTTACTGTACGTGTCGAATGAGGACGAAGAAATAGAGATATGATTTAAAGGGAAATCAGGATATTTATAGAAAAACATAAAAGTAAGCGTTTACAAAAAGGGATGGGGTGGTTGAATTGAATCAGGATCATTTTAAGTATTGGCCGGTAAGAACTTCCACAACACTGACGTTGCCGGAAACAACCCTTTACAACAACTTAGAGGTGACGGCTTCCAGATATCCGGGGAAAACAGCCATTGATTATTACGGAAATGAAATGAGCTTTGCCGATTTAATAGAAGAAGCAGATGAACTGGCTGGCTTCCTTCAGCAGAAAATGAACGTTACGAAGGGAGAAAGTGTTCTTCTCTATATGCAGAACTCTCCCCAGTTTATTATCGGGTTTTATGCCATCCTCAGAGCGGATGCGGTGGTCGTTCCAATTAATCCAATGAATACGGCAGACGAACTGAGATTTTATGTGAAAGACTGCGGCATAAAAAGTGCTCTTATAGGCCAGGAGCTTTATGAAAGAGCTGCTCCCCTTGTAAAAGAGGGATTAATCAGGCAGGTGGTGCTGGCTGCCTATTCAGATTATGCAGGGGAATTGTCAAACAGTCTGCTGCCGGAGGAAGTCCGGGAGAAAAGAAAGCAGGTTGACGAAGAAGGGCACTATTTATGGAGAGAAGCGATTGGAGCCGGTTATGAACCTCTGCCTGCCGTATCGGGGCCTGATGATTTGGCTGTGATGCCTTATACATCAGGGACTACAGGGATGCCAAAGGGATGTATGCATACAAACCGAACGGTGCAGGCCAATACGTATGGCGGCTATCACTGGCTGAATGCGACGTCAGACGCAGTAAGTCTGGCGACTCTCCCCCTTTTCCATGTTACGGGGATGATTCACAGTATGCACATTCCGGTTATGTCGGGTGCGACCATGGTTTTAATGACAAGATGGGACCGGGAATACGCACGAAAGATCATCCGTGAAAAAAAGGTGAGCAACTGGGTGAACATTAGTACCATGCTCATTGATTTTCTGGCCAATCCGAACTTGAAAATAGAAGATATGGCATCACTGCAGGGACTTGCAGGTGGCGGAGCAGCTCTTCCTGCCGCTGTCGGCGAGAAGCTATACAGTATGACGGGCCTGAAATTTGTAGAAGGCTATGGCCTTTCGGAAACAATTGCCCAAACTCATTTTAATCCGCCTGACCGTCCGAAGATGCAATGTCTGGGCATTCCGTCTTTTGATGTTGATTCAAAGATTGTGGACCCCGTCACGCTGGAAGAATTGCCCGTTGGGAGCGAAGGAGAAATTGTGGTAAACGGCCCTCAAGTCTTTCTCGGCTACTACAACAGGCCGGAAGAGAATGAGCAGGCATTCATTGATATAGCAGGAAAAAAGTATTTCCGCACGGGAGATATCGGCAAGAGGGACGAAGAAGGCTACTATTTTATGGTCGATCGAGTGAAGCGGATGATCAATGCCTCGGGGTTTAAAGTATGGCCCGCAGAGATAGAATCTTTTCTTTACAGGCACCCTGCGGTTCAGCAGGCATGTGTTGTCGGCATTCCGGATGAGAGAAGAGGAGAGACGGTAAAAGCCTTCATTGTTTTGGCACAGGATCATCGGGGGACAACGGCTGAAGAAATTGTGGAATGGGCGAAGCAGCACATGGCGGACTATAAATATCCGAGAGTCATAGAGTTTAGAGATGCTCTGCCAATGACCGCGAGCGGAAAACTTTTGTGGAGACAGCTGCAGGAAGAGGAACGCCAAGGCTTGAGCGGAGGAATAAAGCAATGAATCGGACATTGGAAACAGTAACAGGTGCCATCCATGCGGATGATCTCGGCAAAACGTTAATGCACGAGCACTTTTTATTTGGCTATCCTGGCTATAGCGGCGATTTAACCCTGGGGAGCTTAAATATGAAGGAGGCTCTTGAAACAGCCGAAACCATCGCTCTTTCCCTTCGGAGTTTTGGAGTGGAAACGGTGGTCGATCCCACTCCGAATGAATGCGGACGGGATCCTGAATTTTTAAAAGAAGTTTCAGAGCGTACGGGACTGCAGATTGTATGTGCGACAGGCTATTATTACGAAGGTGAGGGAGCGACTCCATACTTTAAATTCCGACAGCAGCTGGGAACCGCGGAGGAAGAAATCTATGAGATGTTCATGACCGAGTTAACAGAAGGCATTGGGGCAACAGGCATAAAAGCAGGCATCCTTAAAGTCGCATCGGGCAAGAACCAAATTACACCTTATGAAGAAATGTTTTTCCGTGCAGCGGCTAAAGCGCAAAAGGAAACAGGAGCGGTTATTCTTACCCATACACAGGAAGGTACGATGGGAGAAGAGCAGGTGGACCTTCTGCTGTCGGAAGGTGCCTCTCCAGATAAAATCGTCATCGGACACATGTGCGGCAGTACGGATCCTGCCTATCACAGGAGAGTGTTGGAAAAAGGAGTCTTTATTGGCTTTGACCGGTTTGGCATTCAGGGTATGGTAGGAGCGCCGCCTGATACAGAACGAATAGAGACCTTGAGTGTTCTGTTAAAAGAGGGCTTCGGAGATCAGATTATGCTCTCGCACGATACCGTCAATATCTGGCTCGGAAGACCTTTGGAACTGCCTGACCCGCTTGCCGTACAAATGAGAAACTGGCATCCGGTTCATTTATTTGAGAACATTCTCCCTAAGCTTTCGGACCGGGGATTTACAGAGGAAGCTCTGGAAGACTTATTGACAAAAAATCCGCGGCAGCTCTTTTTTCAGAAACAGGGAGCGGACATTGTCTAGCAGAAGCCGGCCTATAATGGGCCGGTTTTTTTTATATCATCCGGAATTGTGAAAAAAAAAAGAGACTAATCGTTACTAGTCTCTCTAACTATTGTTTTTTAGTCTGGATGAGTCTCGATAGCTGGAGCATCGTAACAGGAAGGGTGGATCTGCCGCTGAAAGCGAGATATTTAGGTTCCCAGCGGCTGGCGAATTTTTCTTTGTATTTCCTGATCCCTTCAAACTGATAAAAATATTGGCCGTGTTTATAGATCCGTGCCGCTGCCCGCTCACTCCAGAAGGCATACTTATTTTGGCCGACATTCGATAAAGGGGCCATGCCTAAGTTAAACCATTTATAGCCCTGTTCTTTCATATCGAGAATAATGGAAATGAAAATCATGTCCATTGTGCCGCTCGGGACTTCGCTTGAATGGCGCATCAAATCAATAGATATAGTTTCCGAGTCGTATACCGGCATAATGGTCGCAAATGCCATCATCGTTCCTGCGGCGTTTCTTAAAACGGCCACGGGGGCCTGCTGAATATAATCTCTGTCAAAAAAACCTAAAGAAAATCCTTTCTCTTTTCTTCCTCTAAGCCAGTTGAAAGAGACCGCTTCCAGTTCCTCAATAAACAAATCAGAAAAAGGGGGCTTGGCAATCGTAAAGACAAATCCTTCTCTCTCAAATTTATTTTTCACAGCACGCAGATTAGCTTTTTTCTTTCCGGTCAGCGTAAATTCATCCAGATTCACATACGCTTCTTCTCCTAATTTGAAAAATTGGTAGCCATTTTCATGGTACAAAGAGAGCCAGTCTTTTTCTGTTTGATAAAAAATAGGTGTCAGCCCTCTTATATCGGCATATTCCCTTAATTCCATAATCGCCCTGCTGAAAGATTCGTGAGCGCCAATCGGGTCACCCAGCACAACCAATTTATCTGAATAGACAGCATACATCATAAAGACGTTATGGTCTTTGTTCCAAAAATATTCTTTATCACCCATTAGTGCCAGATGCGTTAAAACATTGCCTTTTGTATGTTCTAAAAAAGCCAGAAGCTCATCATGATTCTTTGCCGGCTCTTCCTTTTTCGTTAAAAAGGAAAAGCCGATGGTATTGAAAAGAATGGCGAGAATAAAGCCTGCTGCAGCCGTAAGAACCAGTTCGCCGGGCGTTTTTATGAGTACATCTCTCACAGCAGGGGGCAGGGATAAGCGCTGAAATGGCTGGTCCAAATATCCGATCAATACGTAAGCAAGCAAGGCCCCCAGAGTTAGAGCAATCATGAACAAAGAGGCTTTCCAGGTAAGAGGAAGACGCTCCCGGTAAAACTGATTTTTGGAAAGTCTCAAAAGCATAAGAATCGCGATCAAAAAAATAGATTCTTCATAGTCCAGCCCCTTGGAGAATGTAAACAGCGCTCCTCCCACAAGGACGATATAGGTTAGTATGTAGGCGCTTTTTACTTTAAGCTGGATGGTCCGGGACAGCAAAATAAGTGAAATTCCGGCTGTAACCGATAAGAGATGCGAAATATTCATGACGGGCTCGGATAAAAGCTTTTCGGCAAATTTAACCCTTTCAAGGATTCCCGGTGTTGCAGCAGATAAGAGAAGCAGAACACCGCTGAGAAAAATCAAAACAGCCAGTGCCCAAAAGCTTAGATTAGGAATAAGCGAGTTTGGAATAAACGAAAATCGGGTGACCCATTTATTTTTTTTGAACTGATCAGCCATTATTCTTGTTCGGGAATAAGCATCAGGTAAAGTAAATAAGAGCCCTAAACAAAAAGGAATGAGCGTGTAGAAGACCCGGTAAAAAAGCAGGATGATTAAGATTTCACTATTTTCTGCACCAGCATGATTTAAGCCGACCAGAAGCATTAAATCGAAAGAACCGATTCCCCCCGGCACTAAGCTGATGATACCGGCTATTGATGCAATAACAAAAACGGCCAGCATGGAAACAAAAGGGATCCATGTCCCGGTAAGCAGGGCAATGGCCCAAAGTACAAGAGCGGCTGCAAGCCATTCGAGAAGGGAGCCGGCAATCCCCCATACTGTCCAGCGGTCTAAAGGAAACAGCTCTTTTTTATTCTTAAAGAGAAAAAAGACAAGGAGGTAAGCAGGCAAATAGAAGGCCATCCCCCACAACGCCCATTTTATCCATGGATGACTGTGATACAGCGGGGCCAAATAACCCGTTGAAGAAAGAGGCAGCCATGCAAGAATTGAAATTCCGGTCAGCATTACAGGCATCAGCCAAACGATGGATGATAAAAGCTTTGCTGAATCACTCACATGCTTTTTCAGCAATAATCCCCGCAGACTTGCACCCGCAAGTCCCCCAAATCCAATGACCCCATTAAATGTATTGGCAATCCATGAGATCTTTAAGAAGGAATACCAAGGCAATGCCGCCTTTAATTTTTTAATCAGAACGAGGTCGTACACCATTAAGGCTGCGACTCCAACTAATCCGATCAAGAACATGGAAACGATTTGCAGAGGGTCAAGGGATTTTAACTGCACAAGCAGCTCTGAAGGATCAATCTGGGTGATTTCCTTTTTCCCTTCTATATAAATAAAAAGAATGATGATAAACGGGATCAAAATCTTAGCCCATCTGACTAAGGAGGATTGTTTTCCCATAATTGAGTCTCCTTTGCGTTCAACCCGATAAAAACTTATTTTAATAGAAAAAGCCCGCTGCTGTCAGGCAGAACAGTTAAACATAAAGCTTCAATGATGGCTCTTTTTATAGGCCTCGATTTTATCTTCAAGCAGCTGATCGGTAGCGGACAGGACAGCGAGCTGTTCCTGGATGCTTCTCCGATGTTCCTCCAATAGCTGAAGCCTTGCGGAATTTGTATGGTCGCCTTTTTTGTATAATTGGGCATACTCTTTTATTTTCGCTACAGGCATTTGGGTTTCTTTTAATTTTAGAACAAACTGCAGCCATTTAATATGCAAATCGCTGTATATCCGGTCTCCGTTGGATTTGCGTTCCGGTTCAATGATTCCTTCTTTTTCATAATATCTTAATGTGTGCGTACTGATTTCCAAAGCTTTGGCAGCCTCGCTGATTGTAAACATAAAAACCTCCGAATTTGACTTAGAGTGAACTCTAATCAGTATAATGAAATCGTAAAAGAATCACAATAAAGAAATGCAAAAAAATAGGAGGAGATTATATGAAGTATACGGTTATCACAGGTGCTAGCTCAGGAATCGGATATGAATCAGCACTGGCCTTTGCTGCCCGGGGCAAAAACCTAATTATTACGGCGCGCAGAGAGGACGAGCTTCAGAAGCTTAAATCAGAAGTTCAAAGCATAAACGCTGATCTTGAAGTTGTGATCCGTACGGCTGATTTATCTTCATCAGAAGAAGTACACAAATTCTATGAAGGTCTTAAAGAATATGACATTGAAACGTTTATTAATAATGCCGGGTTCGGGAACTTCGCTGCTGTAGGCGAGCAGAACTTAAATAAAATCCAGACGATGCTTCACTTGAATATTGAGGCACTAACGATCTTATCTTCCCTTTTCGCAAGAGACTATTCGGATAAAGAGGGTACACAGCTGATCAACGTTTCTTCAGGAGGAGGGTATACCATCGTAGCCGATGCCGTTACCTACTGTGCGACCAAGTTTTATGTGAGTGCTTTTACTGAAGGTCTGGCTCAGGAACTGAAATCAAAAGGTGCTCCTATGCAGGCAAAAGTTCTGGCTCCCGCTGCAACAGAAACAGAGTTTGCGAAGCGTTCGATGGACCTCGACAGCTTTGAATATGAAGGAGCCGTTCCAAAATTCCATACAGCGAAGGAAATGGCCGGCTTCATGCTTGATCTGTATGACAGTGAAAAAACAGTCGGGCTTGTGAACGGAGAAACGTATGATTTCGAACTGAAGGATCCAATTTATCCTTACGCAGAACGGAATCGCAGATAATGAAGAAGAGGAGGCTGGGACATAACTAAAATTATTGTCCTTAAGCTAAATATTTCTTTTGAGAAAAGCATGCAAAACAATAAAACCGAACGATTACGAAGCTCTATACCGGAGTTTCAAATAATCGTTCGGTTTTTTTATTCGCTATGTTATAGCATGGTGTTGATTTTTTAAACCCTGTTGATTGAAGCGAGCGCCTGCAGCGGAAATCAACAGAGCTTTTTATTAGCCGGAAACCTTATTTGTCCCAGCCTCGTTTTTATATGAATATTCATGGAATTTAGAAGCCGGTATCTCCTTATAAATGGTATAGTTAGAGGAGCTGATTTTAAGTACGATAAAGAAAGAAGGACATTGGATTGGAAGCTTCTCTGGCAAGAAACAAACGCTCAGTAAAATGGAATTTTTATATGTATTATTTTCTTGTATTTTTCGGAATTGGGGCGCTTTCCCCGCTTCTTTCCGTTTATTTAAGGGATGAAATCGGTCTTTCCGGCAGTCAAATCGGAATGGTTCTGTCGATCAGTCCGGTCGTGATGATTCTCATTCAGCCTGTCTGGGGAATTCTGAGCGATGTAACCAAAAAACCTGTTCTCCTTCTCACAGCTGCACTGGCAGTGACAGCTTTGATGGGAGTCGCCTATTCAGCCGTATCCAGCTATACTCTCATCATTGGAGCCGCAGCCGTGCTTGCAATATTTCAGGCAGCCATTATCCCCTTGTCGGACAGCATATCCATTAACTATGTTCAGCAGACAAAAATGGATTACGGTTCAATCAGGCTATGGGGAGCCATTGGATTTGCCGTATCGGTTCTAGCCGTTGGAAAACTGGCGGAAACCACAAGCCTGTCCGTCATTTTTTATACATTTACTCTTGTTATGGGGGCAGGGATGATTTTTGCCTGGCAGCTTCCGAGAGAAAGCAAACCAATCAAGGTGAGCTTTAAAAAAGGGATGAGTGACCTTGTGAAAGCTCCATCCTATTTTATTTTTCTCACAGTCGCTTTTCTGGTCTTAGGGCCGATTCTCGCCAACAATTTTTATTTTGGGATATTTGTAGATGATTTAGGAGGAGGGCTTGCCGGGATTGGACTGGCATTTATGCTTGCTGCTGGAAGCGAGGCCCCCGTTATGAAATTTGCAAACCGCTGGATTGGGAAATTCGGGATGAAAAAGATCCTCCTTCTTGCCGCCATTGTATCAATGGCCAGGTGGTTTTTATATTTCTTCGAACCGCCTCTTGCAATCGTTTACGCCACGACGATTGCACAAGGCTTTTCAACAGGGCTGTTTATTCCGGCCGCCCTTCAGTATGTAAAAGATCTCGCTCCGGTTTCCGCCGGAGCTACGGCAATCAGTCTTTACTCTGCAGTAGGGAATGGCCTCGGCAATTGGTTTTGCACTTTTCTTGGCGGTTTTATTTTGGAAGCGTACTCTGTCTTTTCCGTCTATCTATTCTTTGGCATATTATCCCTGCTAGCCGTTATCCTGCTGCTGTTTGTGAAACAGGAGCCGGGCTCTGTATCTTGAATCAAGTCATTTCTTTAACAGAAAGCCTGGTTAAACTTGGCTGTTGAATGCAGCTATCAGGCGTTCGCTCTTCGCTGGGCGGGCGGTGAGCTTCCAGCTGCTGACGAAGGAATGGTGAACTCACGGCTTTATTTAACCAACAAATGAAAACAGGGAAACGCTTAGAATGCGTCTCCCTTTTTTTATAGCTCGGTTCACTTCGGCAGGAGATGAGCCTCCTCGCCTCTTGGCGCCTGCGTGGTCTCACCTGTGCCGCTGCTCTAAGCAGGAATGTCGCGCCTTCCGCTCCAGATGTTAAAAATCACCATCATCCTCAGAGCTTTTTACATAGATGATGTTTTTCAGACTGCACCTTTGATTTTTATAGAATAAACAAATCATTACCGAAACAAAAAAATGATGATTTGAGCGGAGAAAAGCTAATTCTTTGTTAAAAATGGCATTTGGATATTGCGGGGCAATCTGCGAAATAAACAGAGAAGCGCCTATTACAAAAGGGAAGAAACCCTGCGGCTGTGAGTAATATTTTTTGAGAGCCCGGGGCTGTCGCTAATGGCCAATGGTTCGATTAAGAGATAAAGTGAGGGAGGTTTTATAGACATGGCAACATTCTTTTTACTGATTATCTATTTAGCGTTTATCAGCTTAGGACTGCCGGATTCCATTCTTGGTGCAGCCTGGCCTGTCATGCAGGGAGATTTGGGTGAACCAATGGACCGGGCCGGGCTGCTTTTCATGACGATTGCAGCAGGAACGATCGTATCCAGTCTTGCAAGCGGCAAAATCCTTAACCGGTTTGGTACCGGTCCCGTCACTTTCGTCAGCTGCCTGATGACAGCTGGAGGCCTTTTGGGTTTTTCCATTGCCCCTTCACTGATTTGGCTGATGGTCTGCGCTATTCCGCTTGGCCTTGGGGCGGGAGCGATTGATACCGGCTTGAACAATTATGTGGCCGTTCATTATAAAGCGCACCATATGAGCTGGCTGCATTGTTTTTGGGGCGTAGGAGCAACGCTCGGTCCGATTATTATGGCACAGTCCATTTCTGCGGATCATTCATGGAGAAACGGATATCTCATGATTGCCTTGATACAGCTTGCTTTAGCGGCCGTTCTATTTTTTACTCTTCCTTTATGGAAACGGGCCGCCGATAAGAGTGAGTCTGCAGATCGAGCAGAAGGGGAAACGGAACAGCCGACCGGAGAACAGGTCAAGGCTTATAAAATAAAAGGGGTTTATCTTGCTCTGCTGTCTTTCCTGTTTTATTGCGGAGCTGAGGCTGCAATGGGATTGTGGGGAAGCAGCTTTCTTGTCAATATGAAGGGACTGCCGGCCGCAACTGCTGCCCAATGGGTTTCCCTTTACTATGGAGGAATTACGATCGGGCGGTTTATTACAGGCTTTATCACCTTAAAGGTAAGCAACCGGGTACTGATTTTAGCTGGACAGGGTGTTGCGTTAGCAGGAGCAGCGCTGCTGATGCTTCCGCTGCCGGCAGGCTATGCACTCGCTGGATTTGTTTTGACAGGTCTTGGATTGGCGCCGATTTTCCCTTGCATGATGCATGAAACCCCGGTCCATTTCGGGAAGGCGCACTCTCAGAATATAGTAGGCTATCAAATGGCCTTTGCCTTTACAGGTAATACCTTTCTGCCTCCGCTGCTGGGAATGGTCTCAGCGCATACGACCATTGGAATCTTCCCGCTGTTTATCGTCGCTGCGATTGCTGCAATGATGTTCAGCTCTGAAAGATTAAACCGAATAATGAAGGAAAAAAGGAAATGGAAGGAAGGGAACGAGGCAGCCCTTTAGTTATCTGGCCTCTTTCTTCCTGAACTCTCCGGGGGTACAGCCGAGCTGTTCTTTAAATTTGCTGTGAAAATAAGATACGCTTTTATAGCCGCAGGCATCAGAGATAAACGAAACAGATAAGTCCGTTTGCAATAATAGTTCTTTCGCTTTAAACAATCGTTTCACTCCCAGATAGGCGGGGAGTGTCAAGCCGGTTACCCGCCTGAAAATCCGGCTGAAATGTTCGGGACTGACTAGAGCCTGCTCAGCAAGAGCAGGCAGAGTGAGTTCATGATCTGTATAATGCAAGTCAATATACAATAATACCTCCTGCATCCATACTTCACTTTTTGACAGCTTTCTGAATGGTTCCGGAACGACCGGCTGCTGTCTGGCAATCAGCAGGAGAATCCCTTTAAGATGAATGAGAAGAGCATGCCGGTATCCTGTTTCTTTCTTTTCAAGCTCCGTATGCATACGCATTAAATATTCTGTGTGCTCTCTTATGTGTTCAGCTGGAAGAAGATAATGATATTCTTTTTGGGAGAAGGGAGACAGAAAAGAAAAGAAGTCACCAAGCTCCATGGATTGTATAAGTGCAGGGTGGAATAAAATCACGTTGCAAAGAAAAGGATTCCTCTTAGAAGGATTCGGATGATGAATGACATTTCCCGGTATAAGGAAAAGGTCATTTTTTTTCATTGGAAAAAACTCTTTATCGATAAAAAAGGTACCTTGTCCGTCGAGGACAAATACGATTTCATACCAATCGTGAAAATGGGATAAACGCGGCTCCTGCTCCGGATTTCCTCTTAAGTGGTGAAAATATACAAAAGGAAACAGCGGATCGAAGCTGTGCGACTCTCTAACGGCATCCATAGATACATCATCCTTTCCAGGTTGGGTGTCATTATACTAGTGTAAAACAAGAGACAATCAAAAACATCAAGAAAACGCACATCCACGCGCAATAATAAAGAACTTCACCCATTCATCATGCCTTATGATGACATTAACAGGCATAACGGTCTGTAAAATGATGAAATGGGGGATTGTTTTGAAAAACCAATTGGAAACGCTTCCGGACCTAACCGGAGATTACAAACTTACTCAGAATCAAATTCAGGAATACCAGGATAAAGGACATATTTGTCTGCGGGGAGCTGCCTCACAGGAAGAAATGAAAGCCTATCGTGATGTAATTTATCAAAGTACGATTGAGCATACTGAAAAGCTTGCGCCTTTATCTGAAAGGGATACGTACGGCAAAGCCTTTATACAGGTTATGAATCTCTGGGAGCAATCAGAGGATGTTAAGAAGTTTGTCATGGCGCGCAGGTTTGCCAAAATCGCAGCCGATCTGCTTGGTGTTGACGGGGTCCGGATTTATCATGACCAGGCATTGTTTAAAGAGCCGGGCGGCGGACATACTCCATGGCATCAAGATCAGACATACTGGCCGATTGACACGAATAAAACGATTACCATGTGGATGCCGCTCGTGGATGTATCAGATGAAATGGGTTCTATGTCGTTCGCCTCGGAATCCCATAAACGCGGATACATCAGCAAGCTTGGAATCTCGGACGAGTCTCATCGGACGCTTGGCGATTATATTGAGGCAGAGGGCTTAGAAACAGTGACGTACGGTGGAATGAACGCAGGCGATGCTACCTTCCATTATGGATGGACACTTCACAGTGCGCCTGGCAATCCAACGGACCGTACAAGAGAAGTTATGACCATAATTTATATGGCTGATGGTACGACGGTTTCGGAAATTGATCATGAAGCAAGGGAAAATGATTTAAAGCAGTGGATGCCTGGATTGAAAACAGGCGATTTAGTAGATAGCCCGCTGAACCCCCTTGTTTACTCCAAGTCAAAATGAAGTTGAAAAAAATCAAATCTCTGTGGGGGATGAATGGTTCGCTCAGCCAGCAGTTCAAAGCTGTCTCAGAGGCAGGTTACAGCGGGATTGAATCCCCCCTGCCTCCTCCAGGACAGCAAAGGGAGTTTAGGGAACTGCTTCAGGAGCATCAGCTTGATTACGTTGCTCAAATTTTTGCAGAGGATCTAAGTCAATTTGAAAAGCAGGTCACAGATGCAATGGAGTTTCAGCCGCTCTTAATCAATGCTCAAAGTGCGAAGGATGATATGACATATGAAGACCAGCTGGTTTTTTTTACGAAGGCTGTCCAAATTGAAAAACAGGCACAAATTCTGATTGGACATGAAACACACCGGGGGAGAGCTATGTTCACCCCTTGGACGACAGAGCGGCTGCTTAAGGATGTAGAAGACTTAAGCATAACGGCGGATTTCAGTCATTGGGCATGTGTGTGTGAGTCATTGCTCGAGAACCAAACGGAGCGGCTAAAGCTCGCCATTCAAAGAACGGTCCATATCCATACGCGGGTGGGTTTCAGTCAGGGCCCGCAAATACCTGATCCAAGAGCACCGGAATATAAGAAAGAGCTTGACCTCCATGCGGGATGGTGGAGGAAGATTGCGGAAATACACCGACAAAGAGAAGCACGATTCTTAAGCTTTACGCCTGAATACGGCCCTCCAGGTTACATGCATACCGTGCCCTTCACGCAGGAGCCATTGGCTGATTTATGGGATGTCTGTCTGTGGATGGGGAATTTTGTGGAAGAACGCTTGAAGATCTAAACAGGCGAAGGGGCTGTCCAGTAAGCCACATTAAAAACTTCCAGCCTTTTTATCTCGTTTTATTTGGCTGGTTTCCGCTCCAGGCAGCCTTTCTCATCCTTGAGCACAGGCTATGAGAAGCCTGCTCCGTGACTGTGGGGTCTCAGCTGTCCCGCTAATTCCATCGGAGTCAGCCACCTTCCGCTCCAATCAGCCTATACCAGGATTGTTCAAAAAACCAAAACCCCCTGATGCTCAGACACGATGCGATCAGGGGGTTTTGAGTTCAATCATTTTCTCTCTTCAGGACTTTTCACGCACCTCGTTTGCCAGCAGCGCAGGCTGGGGTAAGAAAAGAAAAAGAGCCTGGTGCATGGGTCTGTAGTCTGGCATCTTTCATGCCCGATTACAAAGAAAATAAATCAGTCGACAAGTACCGTTCCCCCGTATCGCAGGCGATGCATACAACGGTATCCTCGGGGCTAAGCCGTTTTGCTACCTCGATTGCCGCGAAACATGCTGCACCGGATGAGGGCCCGACAAGAATCCCTTCTTCTTTCGCCAGTCTTCTCGCTGTCGTGTAGGCCTCTTCGTCCTCGATACGGAAAATTTCATCATAAACGTCTTCATTCAATATGGATGGAATGAACCCCGGACTTGTTCCGACAAGTTTATGCTTGCCCGGCTTTCCGCCGGATAGAACAGGAGAACCGGCAGGCTCTACTACATGAACAGTAAGGTCCTTCAGCTGTTTTTTCAGCTCCTCTCCCGTTCCTGTAATGGTCCCCCCTGTTCCTGATGTCGCGACAAATGCACTTAGCTTCATGCCGGCTTCCTTCATGGCTTCCAGAATTTCAACCGCGGTGGTCGTTCTGTGCGCATCCGGATTCGCCGCATTATCAAATTGCATGGGCATATAGCTGTTTTCAATTTGCTCAGTAAGTTCCTGTGCTTTTTTAATGGCCCCGGGCATTTTTTCATCTCCGGGAGTTAGAACAACCTCTGCCCCATATGCTTTTAACAGGTTAATCCGTTCCTGGGACATCGTGTCAGGCATAACCAATATTGCTTTATATCCGCGGGCTGCCGCGTTCATGGCCAGTCCAATCCCGGTATTGCCGCTAGTCGGTTCAATGATGGTCGACTTTTCATTCAGCAAGCCGTTTTTTTCCGCTTCGCAGATCATTTGAAAAGCTGCACGGTCCTTTACGCTTTTGCTTGGATTGAAGAATTCGAGCTTCAGATAAATTTGTGCTCCGCCTTCCGGTGCAAGACGGTTCAGCTTAACGAGAGGCGTTCTCCCGATTAAATCTGCCATATTATTTGCCACGTCCATATGTTATTCCTCCAGACACTATTTAAAGATATCATATCAAAAATAATCATCCTTTACCTAGTCTTTGGATTGTGTAACCCGTCCATTCATTTGTTAGAATAGTTCATAAGAGTTTATAGCAAAGAGGGTATAAGATGGGTATACATTACTTTCTAGCTGTCCGGATTCCGGTCCGGCAGTCAGAAGCCATTCACCATTTCATCCGCGGGAAGGACCGGTTATCGTTCAAGCGGTGGGTTCACCCGCTTGATTACCATATTACACTGGCCTTTCTTGGAGAACCGCCTGAAGATTCGCATCTGATTCATTTAATGGGAGCTTTAGCCGATAAAATAGAAGGGAAGTTCCCGCCGTTTTCTCTGGAATTTGAAAGCATCCATACATTCGGTCATCAGGATTCCCCAAGAATTTTATGGCTCGGGGTACAGGCATCCGATGCTTTAGCGGATTTAAGGGAACAAATCTATTCCCAATGTATAAAAAATGGGTTCAAGCTCGATTCCAAACCGTTCGTTCCCCATATTACTCTGGCAAGAAAATGGGACAGCAAAGCTCCTTATACAGGCGTGCAGGCAGGGGATGGGTTAAAAATTCCCCCGTTTGAAGCAGCTTCCTTTGAATTGCTTCAAACACATCCAGAAAGAACCCCCAAGTATGAAACGGTTCGTTCCTTTCAGCTGATGAAAGCGGGTTCCAAATGAAATATTCAACCATCGCCTTGCAGACTGCGGTTCTTTTTGGGTTTAGCCTGGCTGGCATGCTGATTCAAAAGCTCACACACCTCAAAGTACCCGGCAGTATTATCGGAATGATCTTGCTTTTCGCCCTTTTAAGAGCAGGGTGGGTGAAAACGGAATGGATCAGGGAAGGAAGTTCGTTTCTGCTGAAGAATTTAACTCTTTTGTTTGTGCCTGGTACGGTCGGGCTTATTCAATATCTTCACCTTTTTGAAGGAAAAGGCATTTTAAGCTTGGCAGCTGCTCTCATAAGCACCTTTTTAGTCATGTCCCTCTCCTCATGGGGGACGGAGCAGCTTCTTGAAAGAAAAGCAGCAAAACACGGGGAAGAGGGGACCGAAATATGATGACGGCCCTTGTATCCTTTGCAGGTACTATTCTCTGTTTCAAGTTACTGCAAAAATTGCACAGTCGGTTTCCGAGCCCTTTTCTGCTTCCTATCTTAACAAGCACAGCCATGCTGATCATCGTGCTGCTGCTGACAGGAACCTCCTACCAGTCCTATATGAAGGGCGGATCCTATATAAGCATGTTTCTCGGTCCGGCAGTGACAGCACTTGCATTTCCGCTGCATGAACAATGGGACCGATTAAAACAGCATATCCTGCTGCTCGCAGGTGCCTGTCTTGCAGGTACACTGATGGGTCTGTTCAGCGGGATGTATATGGCCATTTTATTCGGGATGAATCCTGAAATCGTCCGATCCCTTCTTCCAAAATCGGTGACTGCTCCGGTTGCAATGGATATTGCATCCCTCATTCATGGAATCCCGGCACTCGCCGCTGTTTATGTAATGGCAGCCGGAATATCAGGATCCATGTTTGGACCATATGTGATGAAAAAACTTAAAATCCGGCACGCTATGGCCGTTGGAATAGGTTTCGGAGCCGCATCCCACGGAGTCGGAACAGCGAAAGCGCTGGAATACGGAGAAGAGGCAGGAGCTGTCAGTTCCGCTGCCATGACGTTCAGTGCTATTTTTGCTTCGCTGCTGTGCCCGCAGATTGCATCCATACTTTTATAAAGGAGACCAATGATGGGTCAGCTAATAAAATTGAAAGATTACATATCCAGATATGAAACAGATCCCTATCATTATACAAGTCAGTTTATCCGGTTAAAAAAACATCAATGGGACCGGCTCAATAAAGCTTGGGAAGAAAGAAAATTTGATCCTTTTATCGTCAGGCTTCCCGATCAGGCCGAAAAAGAGACGAAGGTTCCTTTTTGGGGGAAGTGGACCCTGCAAAAGAATAAAACCGAAGAAGATAGTCCGTCTTATCCGGACATTGAGATCGCTGAGGATAGCCCTGACTTGATGTTTACCCATGTTCCTTCATCCAATGATGAATTGAAGCATGAATTCCTGGATAAAATTTACCGCTTTCAGCTCAAATGGGCAAGTTCGACAATCAGGGAGCAATCAGACTTTGACCGCCGGTATTTTTACGATGAAAGCCTCCAGTTTTTCTTGAAACGGCTTCCAGATCATAATATGTACATGCATGACGCGGTATTTGAATTAAAAAATGCCACCGTTGAAACCGGCCCTGTTCTTATTACTCCGACTGGAATTCAATGCATCGCCTGGATTCCGGGTAAAAAAGAGGATATACTGACTGCCTCCCATGACCGGTTCTGGACGATTAAAAGAGGCAGGGATTCGATGAAGATATTGAATCCCTTATTAGCGTTAAATCGGACTTCTACTATTGTGAATGGGATTTTGGAGAAAAAAGAGATTGATTTCCCCGTCACGAAAAACTTGATCTTTCAAAACGGCTATATCGATTTTCAAAATGAACCTTACAATCTGGGTATAATCGATAAAAGAGGTTTCAGTGAATGGTTTACCAAAATGAGAAATTTTTCTTCTCCCATTAAACACGATCAGCTGAGGTCGGTAAAAGCACTTCTCACACACACTCATACCCGATCCCGAATCCGGAGCGGCTGGGAGGAAGACGGCGGGAATTAAGGGAAGTCCTCTCACAAGAAGGACGTCTGCACATAAAATAAATTATAGATCCGGTAATTTATGGAGAGACTGAACAATTGCAGGCATTCATTCAATTCAATTTTTTATCGTTTCTCCGGGGGGGAAGAGCAATGACAAGTGTAAACAGCCCATTTGATGCTTACTTAGATGATCTTCATACCATTACCATTTTGCTGCCGATTGAGAGGAAGCATTCTTTTAATAAATCGTTTCACGTGACAGATGATGAGGGGAATCAGTCTCCTCTATCCATGTCGGATTGTTATGAAATTGAGAACTTTGTAAAATGCATATGCCATTCAAGCATTCAGCTCAAAGCCGGAAAACGGCAGACAATTACCGATTCCAGCGGACTTTCTGCTGAGCTTATGATGGGTGCGGTGATCCGTACACCGGAATTTGATGAATTGTACAGCTATGAAGACGAACTTGGAGCACGGTTCAGCGAAAACAGTATTTATATAAACGTATGGGCTCCTACGGCAGTGGAGGTAAAGCTGATTTTGGCCGATCCTGCCGGAAAAGCTGAAGAATGGGCCATGAACCAGGAAGACAAGGGCGTTTGGAGTGTGTCGGCCGGGATGGACCATTACGGGGAATTTTACCGCTTCAAAGCTCTGATCAATTCAAATTGGAGAGAGGCAGTTGATCCATACGCTAAAGCCGTATCTAAAAATGGAGAATGGGGTGTGCTGCTGAATCCTGCTGATGCGCAAGTGGACAAAATTCCGGCTCCGCCTTTAAATCAAGTTACGGATGCGATTATTTATGAATTGCATGTCCGGGATTTCTCCATTCATGAAAACAGCGGGATGCAAGCAAAAGGAAAGTTCAAAGCGTTTACTGAAAACCATACTTCTACAGCAAAAGGATATTCATCCGGAATGGCCTACCTGAAAAGTCTTGGAGTGACCCATGTAGAACTGCTGCCGGTTTATGATTTTGAAGGAGTGGCGGAAGGGGAAGAAAATGGAGGCTACAATTGGGGCTATAATCCGGTGCACTTTAACGCACCTGAGGGAAGCTATTCAACTGACCCGGATCATCCGCTTGCCCGTATCAGGGAATTAAAAGAAGCCATTCAGGCCCTCCATGCAAATGGATTGAAAATGATTATGGACGGTGTCTATAATCATGTATACGATATGAACCGGTCGTCCTTTGAAAAGCTCGTTCCCGGCTATTATTTCAGGATGGATGAATATGGATACCCCTCAAATGGAACCGGAGTGGGCAACGATTTTGCATCAGAAAGAAGAATGGCAAGAAAGTATATCCTCGATTCTGTCAGGTATTGGATGGAAGAATACGATGTGGACGGGATCCGCTTTGATTTAATGGGAATTCTCGATTTGGACACGATGAGGAAGGTAAGAACCGAAGCGGCTCTCATTAAAGAAGATGCTATTCTTCTCGGAGAGGGCTGGGATTTATCAACTCCTCTGGGAGCAGACCGAAAAACGACGATTATTAACGCGAAAAAAATTCCGGGTGTTGCATTTTTCAATGACCGTTTCCGCGATATGGTGAAAGGAAGCACATTCCTTCATGGAGACAGAGGATTTTCTATGGGTGATGAAGGCAAAAAGGATGAAACCTTATCTGTTATAAAAGGGATTGTTCAATATAGCCAGGATTCTGTGAAATGGCTCGAGGATCCGTCTCAATCCGTCAATTATGTAGAATCACATGATAACCATACGTATTGGGATAAACTGAAAATAGCGGTTCCGGGAGCTTCGGATGAAAAGCTTCGCCAGTATCAGAAACTCGCATCCTCCATGGTCATTCTATCTCAGGGGATTCCTTTTCTGCATGCCGGACAGGAGTTCTACAGGACAAAACAAGGATGCGAAAACAGCTATAATCAAAGTGATGAAATCAATCAGCTTGACTGGAATTTAAGAGAAGCGCATGAACAGGATATTCAGGAAATAAGACGGCTTATTGCCCTGCGGAAATCGCACGGTGCATTCAGATTGGGCAGCAAGGAAAAAGCAGAGCGTCATTTTCATACCCTTCCTTCACCGCCGTACGCCATTTTTTATCATTTGAAAGATGTGAAGGAGTATGGAACCTGGTCGGATATCGCGGTTATTCATCAGGCTTGGGAAATGGAAGCGGAATTTGCCCTGCCTGATGAGGATGAGTGGGCAATTGCTTATGAGCCGGGAGATCAAGGCGGAAATTGTTACCTTGAAAAAGGAAAAGTAACCCTTAAAAAGATAGGAACGTATGTATTGTTTAAGTCCTAGGCCTTAGTTTTTCTTGACGGGAAATACCAGTAAACGATAAAATTTAAAAGGACGGCTATTGGAAGTTGCTTTGCGATTGCCTCAATTAGCGGTCTTTTTGCTTTTCTTCTATGAAATAATCGGTATTTAAATATAACGAATGGCTGAGGGGATGCACTAGTCTGGATTATGAATGGTCCATCTTCCTTTGCTTTATCATCTGTTTATATAAGAGTAAGAAAGATAAAAATCTTAACATGAAATGATGGGTTGACATTGAATCAAATTTGGCTGGAACATCTGCTCGGACAAGAGTGGGAGCTTTCTCCTGCAGGAGGGGCTACGGGAGAAGCTTATTATGCCCGAAATGGGGAACAGAAGCTTTTCTTAAAACGTAATAGTTCGCCATTTCTTGCCGTTCTCTCAGCAGAAGGAATTGTTCCAAAGCTGGTTTGGACAAGAAGAATGGAAAACGGCGATGTTATAACGGCACAGCACTGGCTGGATGGCCGCGAATTAAAGCCTGCAGACATGGATGGTGATCATGTAGCGGCGCTATTACATAAGATCCATCACTCAAAAGAGCTTCTGGATATGCTGAAAAGGCTGGAAAAGCAGCCGTTGACACCATCTTCCATTCTCGAAGGGATCCGCGACACACTTGAATTCGAAAAGTTCTTTTTGCCTGATATAGAAGAAGCACTCCAATATTTGGAGGAACGCTTGCCGGATGTCGAGGTGGAAGAAAAGGTTGTATGCCATTGTGATTTAAATCATAATAACTGGCTGCTCTCGGAGAACGGCCAGCTTTATCTGATTGATTGGGATGGTGCTGTTATTGCGGACCCTGCCATAGACTTGGGAAATCTTCTCTATTCCTATATGGAGGAAAGCCGCTGGAGCGATTGGCTTTCCCAGTATGGTCTTGAACTGACAGAGCATCTACGTCTGCGGATGTACTGGTATGTCCTGGCACAAACTATCGTTTCGCTCATGTGGAATCGTTCCAAGAATCATATTAAGGAAATGCATCAGGCGATTGAAAATCTGTCCCTGCTGCTTGCGCGTAAAATCTAGCTCAGGAAAAGGAATCGATATCCTGAATCCATTGGGTAAGATTTTGCTGCTGAGATGTAATATGCTGATTCAATTCCGGAGCGGATAGGCCTTTATGGCTGTAATCATAAATGTTTTGCAGCACATTTTTAACATTTTGATTTACTTCTGCATTTACCATTAAGGATTTAATCAGCCTTTCAATCTGTTCGCATTCAGCCGCTGTTCCGCAGCAATCAGCCTGATGTTCGGACAAGATATCTCTGAGCAAAGTAACCTGGTGATGATAATCAAGAGGCATCGGGCATCTTCCTTTCATGTTTTTCCATATCTAATAACATGTTCAACTGTCTCTTTTTTATGTAACGCTCCGGCATGCAGAAGCTGCCGGATTTTGTCTGTTAAAGAAGCGCCAGGCCATTGTCTTATCAAGCGGGACATGCTAATTTTAAACGGGTAAATTTTAATAAAAAATAGTATGAGGTGTTTGTATGCGAGTAAGAAATAAACCGTGGGCCAGTGACTTTATCGCTGAAAACCGCCACATTGCCATCGCACAGCCATCTGAGCTGAAAGGGAAATGGAATGAGTTTTTTGGAAATTCCAATCCCATCCATATAGAAGTAGGGACTGGAAAAGGGCAATTTCTTTCTGGTATGGCAAAAGCCAATCCGGATATAAATTATGTGGGCGTAGAACTTTTTGAAAGTGTGATGGTGATCGCGGTACAGAAGGTACTTGAAGCCGGGGTGGACAACCTTAAATTGCTGAATGTAGACGCCGCTGACTTAACCGAAATTTTTGACGATGGAGAAGTCAGCCGGGTGTACTTGAATTTTTCAGACCCATGGCCGAAGAAGCGTCATGAAAAGCGGCGACTGACCTACAAGACTTTTTTGAGTCTGTATGAACGTCTGCTGAAAAAAGGCGGAGACATTCATTTCAAAACGGATAATCAAGGATTGTTTGAATTTTCGCTGAGAAGCTTCTCCGAATACGGACTTCTTCTTACGTATGTCAGTCTAGATCTGCATGAGAGCGATTTTGAAGGCAACATCATGACAGAATATGAAGAAAAATTCTCCAATAAAGGTCAAAGAATATACCGCTGTGAAGCGAAATATCAAAACGATTGAAGAGCAAGAACCTGATCATACTCCGCTTCCATCCAGAAGAAGCAGGCAGATGGATCAGGTTCTTTTTTTTGATGAACAGGAATGTTTGCCCCTTTGATTTTCAGAATCATCAAAATCCTGTTAAAATGGATAAAGGGAGGGGTTATTCAATGGAAGAACTGAAAATCGGTCAAATGAAACTTACCTGGCTAAACGGCGGAGTTACTCATCTTGATGGGGGCGCCATGTTTGGGGTTGTGCCTAAGGCTCTTTGGTCTAAAAAATATCCTGTTAATGAGCGGAACCAGATTGAGCTCAGGACGGATCCCATTCTGATTCAGGCAAACGGAAAAAAATTTCTTGTTGAATCTGGAATCGGGAGAGGCAGGCTGACCGAAAAACAGCTCAAAAACTATGGGGTATCAGAGGAGTCAAAGCTTGAGGAGTCTCTTCAAAGTTTAGGAATTGCTCCGGCAGAGATTGATTTCGTCCTGCTCACGCATATGCACTTTGATCATATTACAGGATTAACGAGGGATATAGACGGTCAACTGCATTCTGTATTTCCCAATGCGAGGATTATTACAAGTGACGTTGAATGGGATGAAATGAGAAATCCGAACATCCGGTCTAAAAATACATATTGGAAAGAAAATTGGAAAGCGATTGAACAGCAAGTGGAACCGTTCCGGGAAAAAATTGAAATCATTCCGGGTATTACGATGATTCACACAGGCGGACACAGCAGCGGACATTGTATTCTGCTCCTGGAGGACCAGGGAGAGACTGCCGTGCATATGGCGGATTTAATGCCGACCCATGCCCATGACAATGTTCTTTGGGTACTGGCCTATGATGATTATCCGATGACGTCCATAGAGCAGAAAGAAAAGTGGCTGAGCTTCGCAGCTGAAAAAGAAGCTTGGATGACGTTTTATCATGATGCGAAATACAGGGCAATCAAATGGAATGCTTCTAAGGAAACCGTGAACACTGTAAATAGAGTAAAATAAAAGAAACAGAAGGCTGCCTTCTGTTTCTTTTAAAGGATTGGCTATGTTAAAGCAATTTGTTGATTTTTAACATCTGCAGCGGAAATCAACAGCCAAGTTTAACAGAGCTAAAGGATTAGGATACTTGGTTGACTTCAAGAAGAAGGCCGGTTTCTGCATGAACAATGGCTTCAAACTGTTCAAGGGAGCCTTCGATGGTTCTCGTAATTCCGGTTTTATACACTTTGTGATTCGATTCATGGATAGGATAATCTTCAGGAACTGTATAGATCCAGGAACCTTCAATCGGCCCCTTCTTCTTAAATTCCTGTTTAACGAGCTGGAGTGCTTTATCGGACGAAATAAATGGTGATTTGAGCTGGTCTCGTAAAAGGTACGCTGCTGCGAAGCCTATTCCGATCCCTGCGAGTAACCCTTTGCATTTCATGACTATCTGCCTCCTTCAGCTTTTTCTATCTTAGTATACCGAAGTTATGAGGGCTTGTTAAGCAGAGCGATTACATAATCATACAAAATTCGAAAAGAGGTTGTTAAAAATGAATCAGGAAACAATGGATCTTTTTAAAACGCTGACTGAACTGCCGGGTGCACCGGGCAGCGAGCATCAAGTAAGGAAATTTATGAGAAGCCAGCTTGAGCTATACTCCGATGAGGTAGTACAGGACCGGCTTGGCGGAATTTTCGGAGTCAAGAAAGGCAATCCGGACGGTCCGGTAATCATGGCTGCCGGCCATATGGATGAGACCGGATTTATGGTCACGTCGATTACGAAAAACGGCATGATTCGCTTCCAGCCGCTTGGAGGCTGGTGGAACCAAGTCCTTCTTGCACAGCGAGTCCTTATTTATACGGATAATGGTCCGGTTCCCGGAGTGATTGGATCCATTCCCCCACACCTTCTTAGTGAAGAACAGCGCAATAAACCGATGGAGATTAAAAATATGCTGATCGATATTGGGGCAGACAGCCTGGAGGATGCAAAAGGAATCGGAATTAAACCGGGCCAGCAGGTTATACCGGATAGTTCTTTTACACCTCTCGCCAATTCTAAGAAAATTATGGCGAAGGCGTGGGACAACCGCTATGGGTGCGGATTATCCATTGAACTGCTGAAAGAGCTGAAGGATGAAAAGACAGAGAATATTCTATACTCCGGTGCGACTGTTCAGGAAGAAGTAGGTCTTCGCGGAGCGCAGGCTGCGGCAAACATGATTAAACCGGATTTGTTTTTTGCAATGGATGCAAGTCCGGCAAATGATATGACAGGGGATCAAAAGGAGTTTGGCCACTTAGGGAAGGGAACCCTCCTGCGTATTCTGGACAGGTCAATGGTTACACACCGCGGCATGAGAGAGTTCGTTCTGGATATGGCTGAAACACACAAGATTCCTTATCAGTATTTTGTTTCACAGGGAGGTACGGATGCCGGGCGTGTTCATACATCCAATGAAGGCGTTCCGTCTGCTGTTATCGGAATATGTTCAAGATACATTCATACCCATGCATCCATCGTACATGTGGATGATTATGCGGCTGCAAAAGAACTGCTCGTGAAACTTGTAAAAGCATGCGACAAATCAACCGTCGAATCGATTAAAGCCAACTCTTAATTTCTTAGATCTGGAGGATACGGAATGATTGTAAGTATCGGAACAACGAATCCTGCTAAAGTAAAGGCAGTTAAAAAGGCCTTCGGAGAAATAGATATCATCAAAGAGTTCAGAGAAGTGAATGTTCCCTCCGGCGTTTCCAGCCAGCCTTTTTCAGATGAGGAGACTATGAAAGGTGCGATAAACAGGGCAGAAGCTTCCTTGAAGCAAACAGGCGCTGATATTGGAATCGGTCTTGAAGGAGGGGTAGTAGAAACCTCATCCGGATTTTTTCTTTGCAATTGGGGAGCATTAGCAGATGGGAAGCGGTCTCCGATAGTTGCGGGAGGCGCCAGAATTCAGCTTCCTCTTGAAATAGGCGCAGAGCTTGTTAAAGGCAGGGAGCTAAGTGAAGTAATGGATGAGTTTGCGGATCGTTCAGAGGTTGGAAAGAACGAAGGGGCGATGGGGATTTTTACGAATGGGACGGTCGACCGGACGGAAATGTTTTCCCATGTTGTCAAACTTCTTACAGGAAGGTATCAGTACGAAAAAAGCAGACGTTCTCTTTCATAGAGAGCGGTCTGCTTTTTTCTATTCCTTATTCCTTGTCGTATACGTAAGAAAGAACCTGGATGGCTTGTCCGACACTTTCTACCGTCACGCTTGCTTTGCTTGAAAGCTCCTTAAGAGGGTGGTGCAATTCCTTTGGTCTGATAAGGATTAAAGGCTTCCCCAATTCAATCGCTGCACTTGCGTCCATGGCCGTATTCCATTGTTTATACGATTCCCCGAAGAGGGAAATGACCAAATCTGCTTTCTTTAAAAGAAGAGTCGTTCTTAAATTGTTGATTCGGGATGCAGCTTCGTCCTTTGCGATAGGATCAGGCTGTATTCCTAAAATCTCCTCCCCTATTGCATCGGATCGTTCATGATTTTCCATTGGACCTGTGAAGGTGATGGGCAAATGTGCCGCCCTTTCTTTTAATTCTGTTCTCCAGCTGCTGTGAATTTCCCCTGCGAGATAAACCGTAAGATTCATTCTTCTCACCCTCCTCAAAATGTGACTCTTCTTCCCTTCTTACCCCTGGTGTTCATCGAAAAAACCGGAAACAGAAAGATTTACCCTTAAATTGGGAATAGTACAAAAGCGGGATCGTTGTTTAGGGTACAGCCGTATTAACATACACAAAGCTTGAAAGTCTTAAAAATTAAAAAAAATCCAGGATCAATGGGAGGACGAAAGGATGAAAATATGGAGTGGCTTCTTCACTTTTGCTTTAATTCTGATTCTTGCCGGGTGCGGGGGGATTTCTGAAAAGGAGATGAAAACCCAGGCAAGGCAGAATGCAGCCAAAAGTTTTGAGGCGAAGCCGGAAAAACCGAATGAAAAAATGGAGAGCGGATCCTTTTATATGCCCAGCGGGTTCAGCATCTCTTCAAAAAAGAAAAATAATGCCATTCTAAAGAAAAATCAAAATGAATTTTTGCTTTTTATAAATACGAAAGAAAGAAAAGACAGCAAAGAGTCCTACCGGCTGCTGAAAAAGGAATACAAGAACAGGCTGGTTGACCAAACGTTTGAAGAGGGCGGAGAATTCGGCTACCTCCTCCTATATAAATTGAAGAAGAACGAATATGAAATCACTTGCGGAGTCGGCGGCAATAAATTAACCTCCATCTTGAAGAGAGAAGCAGTGCCGGCTGCAGCAAGCGAAATGATGAAGGTGCTTAAATCCATCCGATGAAACATGCAGATGGATTTAAGCCTCTTTTTTCTGGTATGATGCAATTATGTGAAATCTAGAAATCGGAGGAACCACTAATGGAAAAATTACAATCAATGGACCAATATCAAGAAATCATAAACGGAGAGCATACCGTGCTGATGTTTTCAGCAGACTGGTGCCCTGACTGCCGCTTCATCGATCCTTTTCTTCCAGATCTGGAAAAAGAAAACGAAGCGGTGACCTTTTACTATGTTGACCGTGATAAATTTATCGATTTATGTGCAGATTTGAATGTCTTTGGAATTCCAAGCTTTGTCGGCTTTCATAAAGGTCAGGAAACAGGCCGGTTTGTAAGCAAGGACCGTAAAACAAAAGAAGAAATCCAGGAATTCCTGAACTCAATTCAATCATAACTGAAGGGAGGGAAACGCGGATGAAGCCCAGAAAAATTTCGCAGATATTAGAAGAACGCATGAGCGGACATGACTGGAATTTTCACTATGACCGTGAAAAGGAAACATTTAGAATTGAAGATCCACTTTCAAAAAAAGGGATTACAATCGGATTAAATGAAATTGCCGCCCGCTATGAAACAAGTAAAGAACAGGCAATAGACGAGGTTGTTTACCATGCAGAAGAGGCCCTTCTTGCCATGAAAAAAGAAGGGACTCTGGATGGAAAAGAAAAGGCGGTTTTTCCGGTCATCCGCTCTACCTCATTTCCTGAAAAGACAAGTGAGGACATCCCTCTGATTTTTGATGAGCATACGGCGGAAACGCGGATTTTCTATGCTCTTGATATGGGGAAAACATACCGCCTGATCGATCAGGCGATGATGGAAAAAGAGGGGTGGACAAAAAAGAGGATTAAAGAGACCGCTCTTTTTAATCTGAGATCGCTGCCTGCATCTTTTAAAGAGGATCGGGTTGCCGGAAATGTTTTTTATTTTTTCAGAGCCAATGACGGATATGATGCAAGCCGGGTGCTGAATGAGTCCCTGCTGGAATCGTTTAAAGAGCGGATTTCTGGTACAATGGCGTTGGCCCTGCCTCATCAGGACGTATTAATTATTGCAGATGTTCAGAATGAGACCGGATACGATATACTCGCCCAAATGACAATGAGTTTCTTTGCGAGCGGCCGGGTTCCCGTCACAGCTCTCTCTTTCTTATATGAAGAGGGTGAACTGGAGCCGATTTTTATTTTAGGCAAAAATAGAGCAAATACACCGAAGGACGGAAAGGAAGAATAGAATGAACGTTTTTTACAACCGCGAAGGCGTAGGCGACACACTTCTTGTTTTTATTAAAGATATTCCTCTCGAAAACAGGACATTTGAACGGAAACAGGATGCCGTAAAAATTTATGATGCAGAAACACATGAGCTTGCAGGCTACAATTTATTCAACGCATCCAAATACATAGCTGCTGAAGGAACAGGCCCTGTAGAGCTGACAGAGGCGGTAGTTGAAGATATTAACAAGGGTTTGTCTCAAAATGGGTTTGAAGAGCGTCTCGAAGTAGATTTCTCACCAAAATTTGTTGTAGGGCATATTCTTTCCAAAGAGAAGCACCCGAACGCAGATAAGCTGAATATATGCAAAGTAAACACAGGGACCGAGGTTCTTCAAATCGTCTGCGGCGCACCAAATGTAGAAGCGGGGCAAAACGTCGTTGTTGCAAAAGTTGGTGCTGTTATGCCAAGCGGAATGATGATCAAACATGCCGAGCTGAGAGGCGTTGCATCCAGCGGCATGATCTGTTCTGCACGTGAATTGGATCTGCCGGATGCGCCTCAGGAAAAAGGAATTCTCGTTCTTGAAGAAAACCGCACACCGGGAGAAGCATTTTTTCAATAAAATCATCCATAGAATCACGCTAAGACCCACTAAAAACAGCAAAATTCACCGTAAATTATGATAAGATAAAAGTCACTAGAAAGGTTCTAGTGGCTTTTTGCTATGATAAGCGGAGAGTGCTCCCGTGCGCCCTGCCGAATTTACCAGGTTTGATGATCTCCTTCATGGAGCTTGATGTTAGAAAAAATAAGTGTGTCTGTGGATTCTGCTTCTAATTGATGAAAACAACAAGATGCTGAAAGAGTGATAATGAAATGAGCTGGATGTCAAAATTCAAACAATTTCTTTTTGGTGAAACAGAAGAAATCGTAGAAATCGTAGAATATGTAAGAGTGGATGATAACGAGAAAGTAGAAGAAATCAAGCCTGAGAGAAAGGGCAATGAAACGAAAATGCCGGCTCCGAATGTCCGGGCGTCCGGTAATCAGTTTGAAGCGAAAATTGCCTACCAGTATCCAGAAGGGAAATTCCGGTTTCCGGCCATACCGGATGAAAGAAAACGGCAGCCCAGGCAACAAAGAGAGCGTTCTGCCAGCCGTGCAGAGGAAACACCTAAAGCGGCCGGGAATCACATACGCAAGCCTTCTCCGCCGAAGCCGGGCATACCCCGTAAAATTGAACCGGATCCCTCTGTGCCGAAAAAACCATTTCAGCCGACTGCTATTCCTTCTCCCATTTATGGTTTCCGGCAAAGGTCGGAGATGGAATCTCTTCCTTATAAAATAAGGGAAAAAACAATCGCTGAAAGCAGGAAATATGAAGAAGAAACCCTTAGAAAACTGTCTATGCACAGTTCTTCTTTTTACAAAAAGAGAGCAGCGGAGGCGGCACAGAAACAAGCAGCTTCAGATAAAGAGGAATTTTTTGCGAAAGGAACCAATCCTATTGCAGATGTTCCGCCTGCTGTTCGAACGGAAGACAGTCAATGGAAGCCATCCGTTACCTTCAGCATGGATACTGAGCGGCAAAAAAATCAAGAGCCCATTGCTATGCTAGATCTTGAGCAGGACTCGGAGGATCTAGTAAAGTCGGAGGATCTATTAAAAAATGAAGACTCTCCCCAGCATAACGAGTCTAGCGAAGAATCTTTCGAGCCCGTATTCATGGAGGAAGCCGCAGGCATTGAATTGCCGGAAGAAACCGCAGGCATTGAATTGCCGCCAGAGGAACCTTTTTACGAGTCCGTGTACACAGAAGAAACGGGACGTGACAGGGAGGCAGCGATGGAGGAAACCGAGGCGGAGCTTACTTCAGATCCTGCTGCAGAGGAAATCCCAGTTTCTGCTGAACCGGAACATAAAGCGCCGGTGACAGATAAGCCGAAACCGTCGAATGTCCCGTACAATGTCCTGATGCTCAATCGGGATCGCAATCGGATGAAGGAACATGTCCGGGAAGGATCCTACCATTTTCCTCCTATCCATTTGCTCAGTATTCCGCCAAAAGAAGCCTCCGATGACCGGGAGTGGCTGGAATCACAGAGAGAGCTTCTGGACAATACATTAAAGAATTTTAATGTCAGAGCCAGGGTGGTTCATGTGACGCAGGGCCCTTCTGTAACAAGATTTGAGGTACAGCCTGAGCCCGGTGTAAAAGTAAACAAGATTACCAATTTATCAGATGATATTAAGTTAAGTCTATCAGCTAAAGATATTCGAATTGAAGCACCAATTCCAGGAAAAAATGCGATTGGAATTGAGGTGCCGAATCTTCAAAGCAAAACGGTTTCTTTGAGGGAAATCATAAGGAGCCAGGAATTTAAGAACAACCCATCTCCGCTTACGGTAGCGCTTGGCCTCGACATCTCAGGCCAGCCCATCGTAACGGACTTGAAAAAAATGCCGCATGGTCTTATAGCAGGGGCAACGGGATCCGGTAAAAGTGTATGCATCAATTCCATGCTGATCAGCCTTTTATATAAAGCCGCTCCCCATGAAGTGAAGATGCTGCTGATCGATCCGAAGATGGTTGAACTGGCTCCCTATAACCGGATTCCTCATCTGGTCAGTCCGGTCATTACAGATGCTAAAGCAGCAACCGGAGCCCTCAAATGGGCGGTGGAAGAGATGGAGAGGCGATATGAATTGTTCGCCCATTCCGGAGTGAGAGACATTAACCGGTATAACGAGCTTGTCAAAACGCATAAGCAGGGAGAGCATCTTCCATATTTAGTTATAGTCATCGACGAACTTGCCGATCTCATGATGGTGGCTCCTGGTGAGGTAGAAGAAGCAATTTGCCGGATTGCACAGAAAGCGCGTGCGTGCGGCATCCATTTAATTGTAGCGACACAGAGACCTTCTGTTGACGTCATTACCGGTCTTATTAAAGCAAACATTCCGACGAGAATTGCTTTTTCGGTTTCCTCTCAAGTCGATTCGAGAACGATTCTTGATGTCGGGGGAGCTGAGAAGCTTCTCGGAAGAGGCGATATGCTTTTCCTTGAGAACGGTACGTCCAAGCATCTGAGGGTGCAGGGTAACTTTGTTTCAGATGAAGAAATGGAGCAGGTTGTGGCACATGTGAAAAGACAGATGGACCCTGTTTACTTGTTTAATCAGGAAGAGTTTTTGAAAAAATCTACCATTCAGGCTGAAGAAGATGACTTGTTTGCAGAAGCGTGCGAGTTTGTTGTGACCCAAAACGGGGCCTCAACCTCCAGCCTTCAGCGCCGCTTTCGAATCGGGTATAACCGTGCTGCACGTTTGATCGATATGATGGAAGAGCAGGGAATTATATCTGAGGCCAAGGGAAGCAGACCGAGAGATGTTTTGATATCTGAAGATGATCTGTTGAACATACAGGAAAGCAATCTCCTTTAACCGGGCAGCCAGAACAGTCAATCGATGTTCCTCAAGTAAATTGACACTGTATAAAAAGAGGCTTATAGTAATTAAGGTTACTCTAAACGTAGAAGAATAAAAAATATAAGAAGATAAAACATGCCCCTCCCGGATCAGGAGAGTTAATCCAGATGGACGGAGCGGTTGCAAATTTAGATGAACGTCATATACTGTATAACAAAAATCAAGGGCAGCTGCCTGCACGGCCAACTGAGACCGCGCTGGCTTTACGATGGCGGCTGCTCCTGCCAACCATACAGATAGATCGACGTTGCTGGAGGTTCAATTATGACTGTTTATCATTTTGTTGGAATTAAAGGAACAGGAATGAGTGCTTTGGCACAGATTCTCCATGATATGGGGTACACGGTTCAAGGTTCCGATATCGACAAAACGATTTTTACTCAAAAAGCTCTTGAAGACAGAGGGATCACGATCCTTCCTTTTGATAAAGAAAATATTAAACCAGGGCTTACTGTAATAGCGGGAAATGCTTTTCCTGATACGCATGCGGAGATCGCAGAAGCGATTCAGCAGGATGTGCCGGTTATTCGCTATCACCGCTTCCTGGGTGAATTTATGAATCAGTACACAAGCGTCGGGATTACAGGAGTTCATGGGAAAACTTCAACAACCGGATTGCTGTCCCACGTTATTCAGGGTGCGGAGCCGACCTCTTACCTTATTGGAGACGGAACAGGAAAAGGCTTGCCTGACAGCAAATATTTTATTTTTGAATCATGCGAATACCGCAGGCATTTCCTTTCTTACTATCCGGACTATGCCATTATGACAAACATCGATTTCGATCATCCTGACTATTTTGCTAATATAGAAGACGTGTTTGATGCCTTCCAAAACATGGCGCTCCAAGTGAAAAAAGGCATTATCGCCTGGGGAGACGATGAGCATTTACAGCAGATTCAGGCAAAAGTGCCGGTTGTTTACTACGGTTTTGGGGAACAAAACGATTTTCAGGCACGGAATGTAGTCAAAAGCACAGATGGAACAAGCTTTGATGTTTTTGTAAGAAACACATTCTACAGCTCCTTTAAAATCACGGGATTCGGTGATCACAGTGTACTTAATGCTCTATCCGTCATTGCTCTATGCCACTATGAAGAAGTAAATGTGGAAATTATACAAGAGCGCTTGATGACCTTTGAAGGCGTAAAGCGCCGTTTTAACGAGAAAAAAATCGGCAGCCAAGTCCTGATCGATGATTACGCTCATCACCCGACTGAGATTAAAGTGACGATTGAAGCCGCAAGACAAAAATATCCTGACCGTGAAGTAGTCGCGGTTTTTCAGCCTCATACATTTACCCGCACCCAATCCTTTATGGATGAATTTGCGGAAAGTCTGAAAAAAGCTGACTATGTTTACTTATGTGATATTTTTGGCTCGGCCAGAGAAAATGCCGGTAAACTGAGCATCAATGATTTGATTGCAAAAATTGACCATTCCTCCTTAATAGAAGAAGCAGACATGGATGTTTTGAAAAAACATGAGAATGGTGTACTTGTATTTATGGGAGCCGGAGATATTCAAAAGTACCAGCGTGCATATGAGAGCACGGTAAAATAATAGAGTGGATCTCTAAATCTTTTTCAGATGAAATAGCGAAATGGGAAAACCCCCGGTATGCTTTGTTTCGAAGCATACCGGGGGTTTCTTTGTTAACTTGGTCCGCCCGGAAGATATAGGCTTACGCTGACAGAATCAGCCTGCATAAACTGATCTGGACACTTTGGCTCAAAGCGTGAAATTCCAAGTTCCCATACTCTTTCTTTCGGCAGGCCGACATTGGGCTTTTGCTCTTATGACTTTAGATTTTCAGGATTCAGCCCCTCAAGGTCCGGAACGACAAAACGCCCGTCTTTTCGGATGAGAACATCATCAAAATAGATTTCACCGCCGCCATATTCAGGACGCTGGATCATGACCATATCCCAGTGAATGCTTGAGTGATTTCCGTTAAAGGCATCATCGTAGCATTGGCCGGGAGTGAAGTGGAAGCTTCCGTCAATCTTTTCATCAAACAGAATATCCTGCATCGGGTGGAGGATGTAAGGATTCACCCCGATGGCAAACTCTCCTACAAACCTTGCTCCCTCATCGGTATCAAAAATCTTATTGATTCTTTCTGTATCATTTGCAGTTGCCTCGATGATTTTGCCGTCTTTAAATGTGAGCTTCACATTCTCAAAAGTAAAACCGTTGTAAGGAGACGGAGTGTTATAAGAAATAGTGCCGTTTACTGAATCTTTTACAGGAGCAGAATAAACTTCCCCATCCGGAATATTCAGATGGCCCGCGCATTTCACTGCCGGAATATCTTTAATGGAGAAGGTAAGATCTGTTCCGGGTCCAGTCAGCCGGACTTGATCCGCTGCATTCATACGTTCTGCGAGAGCGTTCATCGCCTCATCCATCTTGCTGTAATCGAGATTGCACACATCAAAATAAAAGTCCTCAAATGCCTCTGTACTCATTTTTGCCAGCTGCGCCATAGACTGTGTCGGATATCGGAGCACGACCCATCTGGTGCTTGGAACACGTATATCACCATGCACCATCTTTCCGATGGTTCTGCTGGAGACCTTCATTTTTTCATCTGGCACATCTGCGTGCTCGTTGATGTTGTTTCCTGAACGCAATCCAATATAGGCATCCATATCTTTCATCACAGCTGCTTCATATTCTGCGATCTTAGAATAATGCTCATCTGTCGCTCCCATAAGAAGGGCACGGTCTACCTGCTGATCCTTCAGCAGCACAAACGGGAAGCCTCCTGCCTCATAAGCCTCTTTTACAAGAGCAGTAACCAGTTCCCTCTGAAGACCGAAGTTTTCAATCAAAACCTTCTCGCCCTTTTGGAGTCTGACTGAGTAATGAATTAGGTTGTAGGCAAGCTTCTGTATACGCGGATCTTTCATTATTTAACCCCCATTATGTAGTTTCTATCTTATTTTAACTGAAAAATGTACAAAAAATTGAATTTTTCTTCTCTTATTTTTATCAGCGCGGGGAAAATTTTTTTTATGAAAAGGAATTAAGGTTTCATATGTAGAATTGGCTAATAGAAAATGTTATAAATGTTTATAATGTCATGTGACGGGTAAATGGTTATTAAATTAACGGGAGGTGCCCATTCTTGGAAATCATCTTATATTTAAGCATTGCACTAATAGCAGTGGCTTTTACAGTGCTCGTCATATTTGTTGCAAGGACGCTGAAATCTGTACAGGCGACACTGGATAACGTAGCAGGGACCATGTCAGGGCTGGAGAAACAAGTTCAGGGAATTACGACGGAAACGACGGAACTCCTACATAAAACCAATTTGCTGGCAGATGACATTCAGCAGAAATCTGAACGTTTAAACACAGTTGTTAATGCTGTTCAGGGAGTAGGACAATCCATCCAGCAGCTTAACAGATCTGTAAGCAACGTATCTACAACCGTTTCAAACGGTTTGGATAAAAACAAAGAGCAAATTTCACAGGTTGTTCAGTGGAGCAATGCAGCAATGGATATCTGGCAAAAATGGAAAGTAAAAAAAGAAAAAACAAAAGCTTCAACCATGAATTAACAGAAGAACGGGATATTGAGGAGGAATTAGGATGAGCAAAGATGGGATCAATAGCAAAGATTTTATGATTGGTACACTTATCGGAGGAATTGTTGGAGCTTCAGCTGCCCTTTTGCTTGCTCCTAAGTCAGGAAAAGATTTGAGAGGGGATATCGGCAGCCAGGCTAACATGGTAGCTGAGAAAACCAACAAAATGACAAATGATGCTTTAGGAAAAAGCTCGGAGTGGGCAAATAAAGCGAAAGAAAAAACCGCTTCCCTTTCTCAAACTGTGAGCATGCACTCAAACCAGCTCATGAGCAAAGTCAAAGATATCCGGGGCGGAGAAAAGACTGCTGATCAGGATCCGCTTGATGCAGAAATTTCCGCTATTGATGAACTGGCAGACGAAGCAGCTGCTTCAACACGGCCAGCTGCCTTTGATTCACAGGAAAATGTTTTGCAGGAAGCACGTGAACTGGCTGAAAAGGAAGCTTCGAAAACTTCAGCTGAACCATCTGGAATAACCAACTCAAAGTAATAAGCGAAGATCGGCAGAAAAGATTTCTGCCGGTTTTTTATATAAAGGAGGATACAAAGTTGAAACAGCAAATTAACGATATTGGCCAGTTTGAAGAACTTCTAGAGCAGCATAATCGCTTCTTGTTTATAAAGCACAGCCTCACATGCCCAATCAGTAAGGAAGCATTTAGACAGTTCTCTGAGTACGATGCCAGCCTTGGAGAAGATGTTAAAACCTATTATCTCCATGTGCAGGAGTCCCGGGAGCTTTCCGCTTACATTGCAGAAAAACTGGGTGTGAAGCATGAATCTCCGCAAGCTTTGCTGATTGACCACGGAGCAGCCATATGGAATGCATCCCATTGGAACATAACCGCGGATTCACTAAAAAAAGCCTCGGCTTTATAAATTCCTGTTTAAACGTAAAATGGTGACAGGGTTGCCTGAAAAGGCTCATGTACAAAAAAGGGAGACGCATTCTTAGCGGTTCCCTTTTTTTGTTTGAACAGGGTGATGAAGCGAAAGGGCGGGACTCTGCGGGAGCAGCGGGATGGTTGCGACCCGGCAGGCGGCTGCTCTCGCCAAAAAGGGCGAGAGCTTTAAAACGGACTTACTGGACAGCTCCCCGGAGTATCTTGGCAGAAACCGAAACAGAAGGCGGACATTACTAATGAAAATAGGCACAAACACGCTGTCTGGTGAATAAAATGCTTTATCGCTTAAAAGCGTTTAAATGATAAAGAATTTTTTCGTGACATCGAAAGAAAAGTTGTTTATAATAAACACTAATCAGAAACGCGGGCGTGAACATAGCGATTCATAACTTGCGTAATAGAAAGATACAGCGAAAGGATGAGTAGAATGAGTCACGCAGAATTAGAAGCACTTCGAGAAAGAGCAGACGAAATAAACCTTCAGATTCTCAAACTAATCAATGAACGGGGCAGACTGGTTCAGGAAATTGGAAAAGCAAAAGAAACGCAGGGTGTTAATCGTTATGACCCGGTACGTGAACGCAAAATGCTGAACCAAATTCTGGAGTCTAATGATGGACCGTTTGAACCATCTACTCTTCAGCATATATTTAAAGAAATCTTCAAAGCCGGACTGGAGCTCCAGGAAGATGATCACAGCAAAGCCCTGCTCGTGTCACGGAAGAAAAAGCCGGAAGATACAGTGGTCATGGTAAAAGGCGAGCCAATTGGCGACGGAGGGCAATCCTTCATTGTCGGCCCATGTGCTGTTGAAAGCTATGAGCAGGTTGCGGCAGTGGCAGCAGCAGCTAAAAAACAAGGAATTAAAATTCTTCGAGGCGGAGCGTTCAAGCCAAGAACAAGCCCATACGACTTCCAGGGATTAGGATTAGAAGGATTGAAAATTCTCAAAAAGGTAGCGGACGAATACGATCTTGCGGTTATCAGTGAAATCGTAAATCCTGCTGATATTGAAGTTGCTCTTGATTATGTAGATGTTATCCAGATTGGTGCACGCAACATGCAAAACTTTGAGCTATTGAAAGCGGCAGGGGCCGTCCGTAAGCCAGTGCTTCTGAAAAGAGGGCTTGCTGCAACACTGCAGGAGTTCATGAATGCAGCTGAGTACATTATTGCTCAAGGAAATGATCAAATCATTCTTTGTGAGCGCGGTATCCGCACATATGAAAAAGCAACCCGCAACACGCTGGATATATCAGCTGTGCCGATTTTAAAACAGGAAACTCATTTACCGGTATTCGTGGATGTAACGCATTCCACAGGAAGAAAAGATCTTCTTCTTCCAACTGCAAAAGCTGCACTTGCAATTGGAGCAGACGGAGTAATGGCAGAGGTTCACCCTGACCCGGCCGTTGCACTTTCCGATTCTGCACAGCAAATGAATATTGACGAATTCGATCATTGGATTTCTGAGCTAAGACCGATGGTGAAAGCAAAAGCATAATTTTGGGGAACAGCCTGCTGCAGAGCAGGCTGTTTCTTTTTTTATTCTAAAACCTGATGCCGATTTTTAACACTTGCTGATTGGAGTGGAAGGCGCGAGCACCTGCCAGCTGCAATAATGGAAAACAGGAGGATATATGAAAACACATCATCCGCACAGCACTCCTAAGGAAATCCTGCCTTAGTTCACCCGATATGAAGCAAAGTTTTCCAGAATAGGCGGAAGTAAGCGCTTAATGAAACTGAGTATTCAAAATCCGCGTTAAAACGTTGTAAATTCGTTGCTTACGCTTTCATAGTATCGTATGATTAAGTACATGAATGTAGAAATAGAGCGAAACTGCAATTATTTTGATAAGTTGCTCATACTACATATAAACAGGACATGCAGGCAAGTTAAAGGAGTGTATAAAAATGAGCAATATCACCATATATGATGTGGCGCGGGAAGCAAATGTTTCGATGGCAACCGTATCACGTGTCGTGAATGGCAATCCAAATGTAAAACCGACAACACGCAAAAAGGTGCTCGAATCGATTGAACGGCTTGGGTATCGTCCAAATGCAGTAGCAAGGGGACTTGCAAGCAAAAAAACAACAACAGTCGGTGTAATTATTCCGGATATCTCCAGTATCTTTTATGCAGAACTTGCAAGAGGAATAGAAGACATCGCCACTATGTACAAATACAACATCATTTTAAGCAACTCTGATCAAAACCTCGACAAGGAACTCCATTTGCTTAATACCATGCTGGGCAAACAGGTAGACGGAATTCTGTTTATGAGCGGAAACGTGACAAGCGCCCACACGGAAGAATTTAAACGTTCCCCTGTTCCCATCGTTCTTGCAGCCTCGGTTGATATGGAGAATGAAACACATTCTGTGAATATTAATTATGAACAGGGTGCTTTTGATGCGGTAACCATGCTTGCAGAAAAAGGACACAAACGCATTGGATATGTATCAGGTCCTTTGGAAGAACCGACAAACCGCGAAAAAAAACTTGCAGGCTATAAACGCGCACTGAATGAAGCCGGCCTTTCTTTTGATGAAGAGCTTGTAACAGAAGGGGATTACACGTACGATTCCGGTATTGAAGCGTTTGAGAAGCTTGAGGAACTGGCAGATAAACCAACGGCTATTTTCGTGGGAACCGATGAGATGGCTTTAGGCGTTATTCATGCTGCTCAGGACAGGGGATACAATATTCCTAAAGATGTGGAAATCATCGGGTTTGATAATACACGTCTGGCTACAATGGTCCGGCCTCAGCTTACAACCGTTGTCCAGCCAACCTATGATATCGGAGCAGTAGCAATGAGACTGCTGACGAAGCTGATGAATAAAGAGACTGTAGATGAAAAGGCGGTTGAGCTTCCACACCGCATTGAAGTGCGCCAGTCCACTAAATAAGAGAAACAACTGGGACAAAAGATTTCCGGCTGAAAAAACCGACCGATTATTTGAAACTCTGAAATAGAGCTTCGTAATCGTTCGGTTTTTCTGTTTTTCAAGCTTTTTTCAAAGGCTAAGGTAAAGCATGCTGTTAATTTTTAACACCTGTTGATTGGAGCGGAAGGCGTGAGACTCCTGCTTAGAGCAGCGGAACAGGTGAGACCCCGCAGTGGCGAAGCCAGGAGGAGGCTCAACCGCCCGCCCAAGGATAAGCGAACGACTGCTAGCTGCAATCAACAGCTAAGTTAAACAGTGCTTTTTCAAAAGAAATATTCGGCTATAAGGACAACAATTTTAGTTATGTCCCAGCCCCTTTTTCATTTAGCCATTTACATTGTTCTGAGTCCTTTCATCCTTTTGAATAATCTGCAATGCTTTAAACACCGTATGGGCATTTTTTTCTTCGATTTCCGGTTTGCGGGGAATCGGTTTATAGAGAGCCTCCGGATCTTCCCAAAGCGGAGGCAGCGGGACAGGAGCCTGGTCTTTCCATGCTGAGAGCCAATCCTTTGGCAAAGCTCCTTCTGGAATTTCATTTTGCATTTGCAGCCAAATCATGGACCATGCTCTTGGGACAACTCTCCAAATATCATATCCGCCGCCGCCGACGGCAATCCATCTGCCATCGCAATATTCATGCGCTAATTCATGGGCAAGCTTCGGTATTTCTTTATAAATTTCAATAGAGGAGGAAAGGTGAGTAAGCGGATCATAGTAATGAGCATCTGCTCCATTTTGTGTGAAAATAACATCAGGCTTAAAAAACCGGATAATCTCTCTAAACGATTTTTTATAGGCATCAAGCCATGATTCATCTTCTGTAAATGCATCAAGCGGAATGTTAAATGAATAGCCGTATCCTGCACCATGACCTCGCTCTGTAATATTGCCTGTGCCGGGAAATAAATAGCGTCCCGTTTCATGCAGGGAGAGGGTGCAAACAGATGGATCATCATAAAAAGTCCACTGCACCCCATCTCCATGATGGGCATCTGTATCCACATATAAAACCCGGGCGTTGTATTTCTTTTGCATGTATTTAATCGCAACCGAGCTGTCATTATAAATGCAAAAGCCGGATGCCTTGCCCCGAAAGCCGTGGTGCAGTCCGCCTCCGAGATTTAAAGCGTGCTTCGCTTTTCCTGACATAACTTCATCAGCTGCTTTAAGCGTACCACCCACAAGATAAGCACTGGCGTCATGCATTCCTTCAAAAATGGGGGTGTCCTCTGTTCCAATGCCATAATTGAGCGCTTCTTCTTCCCCCAGCTGCCCTTTCCCTGCTTTTTGGACAGCCTGGATATATTTCATATCATGTACAAGCGCAAGCTCTTCACATGAGGCTTTTCTTGCGGGCACAATCATGCTGTCATCCAGCTTCCCCATTTTTTTCAGTAAATCCAAAGTCAGTTTCACCCGGAGCTGATTAAAAGGGTGATTCTGATTGAACTGGTATTTCATGTATTCTTCTGAATAAATGAATATGGAATCCCTCATACGTTCATCCCCGGCATATTGGGCCAGAGGACATGATACCCCGCCGCTTCCAAATCGGATATAATGCCTGTCGGATTCATTGTCTGTACCCGGAAAACGAGAACTTTGTAGTGTTGGTCCCTGTCTGGATAGACGAGCACACTTGCAATATTAATATTGCGCTGCTGAAAGACTCCTGACACTTCTGAAAGCATTCCCGCCCGGTTTGGAACCTTCACTTCAATTTGTGAGCCCGGCTGATTGGCACCAGTCAGCTGGACATAAGAATGCAGGAGATCCGTCTCTGTAATTATGCCCGCCAGTTTTCCCGCTTTTAAAATCGGCATACAGCCAATTTTCCGCTCGAAAAAGATGGAAGAAATCTCTTCGACAAAATCGAGAGGATGACCGGTTATGACATCTGTTTTCATGATGTTTTCCAGAGGCTGATTCAGCTCGTCCATTTTTTCTGCAATCTGAAATACAGAAGGACTGGCATCTTTAACATCCCGGTCCGAAACAATACCAGCCACTGAACCTTCTTTATTCACAATCGGTATATGCCGAATCCGGTTTTCTTTCATTACCTCAATTGCCCGCGCCAATGTATCTTGCGGATCAAGCGTAAATACATGCCTCGTCATGATTTGATCGACAATCATGCTAATCCCATCCCCTTTACACCCTTCACTGTCCATTCTGGAAAATCAGAAGATACGAATGGATTTCATCAATACATAAAACGATTTTTGAAACGGAGCTTATCGAATGCCTGAATCGAATCGGGGCCGATTCGATTCCCGATTCTTGCCATTAGGCAATTCGCAGGATGAGAGCTTATTTCAGGCTCGTCTGTTGCGTACCATTCGAGGCCTCCCGCATTCATCATTTTCTCCATCACTTTACGATATTCCCAAACGTTCAAGCACGTTCCTTTTAAATCCCAATGCCAGTAGTATTCGGTTGTAATCACGATGTAATCTTCCATTTGATCATCCATCATCGATACGCGAAGAAGGTTTTTCCCGACAGAGTACCCTCTAAAATCGGGTATGACTTCTATGGCGCCAAGTTCAATGAGGTTCTCCATGTTTCCTTCAGACCATCTTTCCAGAGGGTCAGGATATAAATAGGTAACATATCCGACAATAGTGTGCTTGTCCCTGGCAACCAGGATTCTTCCTTCAGGCAGTTCTGCAATTCCGATTAGCGCCTTATGCTGCTGTTCGGGAGGTCTGAACGCAATTAAATCCTTATGAAATTCATAGCTTGCAAGTTTTCCGGAAGATATGGGCCCTTCAATAATGATAGAGCCATTGGGAGTTTTTATTTCCATTGCGTTATAGGTTTTGTTATGTTCCATTCGGTCACCCGCCTTGTATTCCTTTGCCTAAAGCTTACCTGATCGGCATTTCCTTCTATTATACTACAAACATTAAAGCGTTTTCATATTCCTGTAGTTTAAAAATTGAGAAAATTAGATGGGTATACTATAATATTAGTTGAATCAAGAATTGAGGGGGATTCAGGGATGAAATTGGAAGCGCTGCCAGCGTCGAAGGGGAACTATAATCTAAAAGACTACGATGAAGCCTATCAGAACTTTAACTGGAACGATGCAGAGAAAAATTTCTCCTGGCATCAAACGGGAAAATTAAATGCAGCATATGAAGCGATTGACCGTCATGCAGAAACCCATCGGAAAAATAAAGTTGCGCTTTATTATCGAGACCCTTCACGAAACGAAAAATATACGTTTAAAGAAATGAAGGATTTATCCAATCAGGCGGCAAATGTTCTGCGCCAGGCTGCCGATGTAGAAAAGGGAGACCGTGTGTTTGTCTTCATGCCAAGAACACCGGAGCTCTATTTTATTATTTTAGGAGCGGTTAAAGCGGGCGCCATTGTAGGGCCCCTGTTCGAAGCATTCATGGAGGGAGCCGTAAAAGACCGTCTTTATGACAGCGGAGCGAAAGTCATTGTAACCACTCCGGAATTGCTTGACCGGGTTCCGCATGATGAACTGCCGGAATTAAAACACATTATTTTAGTCGGAGATCAGGACGAAACAAGTAAACATATTAACTTCCATAAAGAAATGGAAAAAGCCGGAAAAAACTTTAACGTGGAATGGCTTGAGGCGGAGGATGGAATGCTGCTGCATTATACCTCAGGATCCACCGGAAAGCCGAAAGGGGTTCTCCATGTACAAAGGGCAATGATTCAGCAGTATCAGACAGCTGAATGGGTACTCGATTTGAAAGAAGAGGATGTTTACTGGTGTACGGCTGATCCGGGATGGGTTACAGGTACGGTATATGGCATCTTTGGACCTTGGCTCCATGGAGCTTCTAATGTCATCGTCGGGGGGAGATTTAACCCTGAAGCGTGGTATAAGACCATTGAAGATTTAGGTGTAACGGTGTGGTACAGCGCCCCTACAGCTTTTAGAATGCTCATGGGAGCGGGAGATGAAATTATCAAAGAGTATGATCTCAGCAGTCTAAGACATATCTTGAGCGTGGGTGAACCTCTTAATCCGGAAGTAATCCGGTGGGGAACAAAAGTCTTCAGCCAAAGGATCCATGATACATGGTGGATGACAGAAACCGGATCCCAGACCATCTGCAATTACCCAAGTCTTGAAATTAAACCGGGTTCGATGGGAAAACCGGTGCCTGGAGTAAAGGCCGCCATTGTAGATGATCAGGGGAACGAGCTTCCTCCTTATCAAATGGGGAATCTGGCCATAAAAAAAGGCTGGCCGTCCATGATGTATGCCATCTGGAACAATCAGGAGAAGTATGAATCGTATTTTATGCCCGGCGGCTGGTACGTATCGGGGGATTCCGCTTATATGGATGAAGACGGGTATTTCTGGTTTCAAGGCAGGATCGATGATGTGATCATGACTTCAGGTGAGCGTGTCGGACCTTTTGAAGTAGAAAGCAAGCTTGTCGAACATCCGGCGATTGCAGAAGCTGGTGTGATCGGCAAACCGGATCCGGTCCGCGGAGAAATCATAAAAGCATTCATTGCACTGAGAGATGGCTATGAGCCTTCGGATGAATTAAGTGAAGAAATACGTACCTTTGTGAAGAAAGGGCTTGCTGCCCATGCCGCACCAAGAGAGATAGAATTCAAAGATAAGCTTCCTAAAACAAGAAGCGGGAAAATCATGCGAAGGGTGCTGAAGGCTTGGGAGCTGGATTTGCCTGCAGGTGATTTATCCACTATGGAAGATTAAGAGAAAAAGAATCTGTTTTATAGGAAATTGTTTAAAGACGAAACACCCGGAACGATGTGCTGAGCATTCCGGGTGTTTCGTCTTTTTTATTGGGATTCCATCATTTAGGCTGACTGGAATGGAAGGTAAAACAATAGGGGAGCAGCCTCCAGCGGAAAACAACAGCCAAGCGTAAAAATCATTTAAGAAGGAAATGAATGTTTTTGACTGTAAATGAATATAAAAAGGGATAAAATGATTGTTTTTGATTGAAATTGATTGATTTTTGAAAGGGCTTTCGTTACAATGTGGTCATAAGGAAAACGCCCTATTAAACTGACTGGAGGTGCTTGCATGATAACGTCGGAACGCCACAGCAGGATCCTTGCACTGATCGAAGAGAAAGAGATTGTGAATATTCAGGAGCTTGTGGATGCAACTCAATCTTCTGATTCAACAATAAGAAGAGATCTAAGCCAGCTTCATAAAGAAAAGAAGCTGAAAAGAGTCCATGGCGGAGCAGAGGTTCTGCATCAAAAAGGGACAGAGCCGGATATTGAGCAAAAATCGGATATCAATCTGGAGAGTAAACAAAAAATCGGTCAATACGCAGCTGAAATGGTGAAAGACGGAGATCGTATTTTTCTTGATGCCGGAACCACTACTTTACAGATGATTCCTTACTTAGCGGGGAAAAATATTATGGTCGTGACGAATGGTTTAACGCACTTGGAATCGCTGGCCAGCCACCATATCCCTACTTACTTAATAGGCGGATATATGAAACAAACGACAAAAGCGCTTATTGGGGCCCGTGCTATATCAAGCTTAACTGAATACCGCTTTGATAAATGTTTCATGGGTGTAAATGGAATCCATGCCGATTCAGGCTATACGACACCCGATCCTGAAGAAGCAGCAGTAAAAACCAGTGCCATCCGCTGTTCTCAAAAGGCCTATATCCTCGCAGACAGCAGCAAGTTCGATGAGATTACATTTGCAAAAATTGCGGAGCTTCACGAAGCCATCATCATTACAGAGAAGCTGGATGACTATTTACTTGCTGAATACACCGAAAAAACTGAGATAAAGGTTGTGAGCACACCATGATTTATACATGTACATTGAATCCTTCCATTGATTATTTAATTCAGCTTGAAGAATTTCATTTAGGCAGTCTGAATCGTTCGAAGGAAACGAAGCTTTTCCCGGGCGGAAAGGGCATTAATGTTTCAAGAGTCCTGAAACGTCTTGGAACAGAGAGCACAGCACTTGGTTTTTCAGGAGGATTTACAGGCGATTTTATAAAAAATTTCCTTGAATCAGAAGCGATTACGGCAGATTTTACAGAAGCTGCAGACCATACAAGAATTAATGTAAAGCTTAAGACCGGTGTAGAAACCGAAGTGAACGCAGCAGGTCCGAAAATTACATTAGAGCAGCAGGAACAGCTCATTTCTAAAATAACACGTTTGCAAAAAGGGGATTTACTGGTCCTGGCTGGAAGTATTCCTTCCTCCATTCCATTGACATTTTACAGCACGGCTGCGGAAATATGCCGAAAAGCAGGGGTGGAGACAGTCATAGATGCGACAGGGCCGGCGCTTGAAGAAACTTTCCGTCACTCACCTCTTTTAATCAAACCAAATCATCACGAACTGGGTGAACTGTTCCATACGACCGTATCGAATGTAAATGAAGCCGCTTACTACGGTAAAAAGCTTATCAGTCTTGGCGTTCAGAATGTAATTGTTTCAATGGCCGGAGAAGGAGCCGTCTTGGTTAATGAAGACTGCGTACTAAAGGCATCGGTTCCCCAAGGAGTGTTAAAAAATTCAGTAGGCGCAGGTGATTCCGTTGTCGCAGGCTTTCTCGCATCGCTGGCACAACAAGACACGGTTGAGGAAGCATTTCAGCGGGGAACCGCGGCAGGAAGCGCTACAGCATTCTCACATGATCTCTGTACAAAAGAAGAGGCTGAAAAATTATATAAGGAAGTTAAAATAGAGAAAATTGGATGAGGGGGATATAAAAATGAGGATTACGGATTTGCTGACAAAAGAAACGATCCGGCTGCAATTAACAGCTGATTCCAAGGAAAAAGCGATTGACGAACTCGTCAATCAGCTGGATCACGCCGGAAAGTTATCAGACCGTCAATTATATAAAGAAGCGATTCTGGCACGTGAAGCTCAAAGCACGACTGGAATTGGCGAAGGAATTGCGATTCCGCATGCGAAAACCAAAGCAGTCAAGAAGCCGGCCATTGCATTTGGCCGTTCAAAGGCGGGAATTGATTATGAGTCGCTCGATGGACAGCCGAGTCATTTGTTCTTCATGATTGCTGCCGGAGAAGGGGCGGATCAGACACACTTGGAAACCTTGTCTTCTTTATCAAGCTTTCTTATGGATCCTGATTTCCGGAAAAAACTGGAGAACGCCGAGTCTGAGAGCGAGATACTGGAAGCGATCAATTCAAAGGAAGATGAAATGGCCGGAAAAGAGGAGCCGTCCGCTTCAGAATCGTCTGGCCAGCTTGTTCTGGCGGTAACGGCCTGTCCGACCGGAATCGCCCATACCTACATGGCAGCAGATTCACTGAAAGCAAAAGCCAAGGAGATGGGGATTCACATCAAAGTAGAGACCAATGGTTCAAGCGGGGTGAAAAGCCGGTTAACAGAGGACGAAATTGAAAGGGCTTCCGCGATTATTGTTGCTGCGGATAAACAAGTCGAGATGGGAAGATTCGCAGGAAAAACAGTCATTGAAGTACCTGTTGCACAAGCAATAAGAAAGCCGGGTGAATTAATAGAAAAAGCCTTGAAACAGGATGGTCCTATTTATAAAAACAGCCAGGGGAGCCAGGGAGAAAGCGGAGATGGCCGAAAGGAAAAAGGGCAGAGAACAGGATTTTATAAGCATTTAATGAATGGTGTATCAAATATGCTTCCGTTTGTGGTCGGGGGCGGTATCCTCATCGCTATTTCCTTTATGTTCGGGATTAAATCTGCAGACCCCAATGATCCGAGCTACAATCAAATTGCTTATGTATTAAATACCATCGGCGGCGGAACTGCTTTTAAACTGATGATTCCCATTCTGGCAGGCTTTATTGCGATGAGTATTGCAGACAGGCCGGGCTTTGCACCCGGTGCAGTCGGCGGCCTGCTGGCATCAACAGGGGATGCTGGCTTCCTTGGAGGTTTGATTGCCGGTTTCCTGGCAGGCTATATTGTTCTTTTCCTGAAAAAGGCGTTCAGCCGTTTGCCGCAATCCCTTGAAGGCATCAAACCGGTATTGCTTTATCCTTTATTCGGTATCCTGTTTACAGGAGTCATCATGCTGGTCATTGTTATCCCGCCAGCAAAAGCATTAATGGATTTGCTGAACGGCTGGCTCATGGGAATGGGCACAGGGAACCTTGTACTGCTGGGCTTAATTCTTGGAGGAATGATGGCCGTCGATATGGGAGGACCGCTGAACAAAGCAGCTTATACATTCGGTCTTGCCATGATTGATGCAGGAAACTTCGCTCCTCATGCTGCCATAATGGCAGGGGGAATGGTACCGCCACTCGGAATGGCACTGGCTACAACCTTCTTTAAATACAAGTTTACGAAACAAGAAAGAGAAGCGGGGAAAACGGCTTACATTATGGGGGCAACCTTTATAACAGAAGGGGCAATTCCATTTGCTGCCGCGGATCCGGGAAGGGTCATTCCAGCATCCGTCATTGGTGCAGCGACAGCAGGCGCCCTATCTATGCTCTTCAATATCAAACTGCCGGCACCTCACGGCGGAGCATTTGTAATCCCGGTAGTAGACGGGAATCCATTCTTATATATTTTAGCGATATTGATAGGATCGATTATCACGGCCCTTATCGTCGGATTCTGGAAAAGGCCTGTGAAGATATAAAAGAGAGACTGCGGATTTTACCGCAGTCTTTTTTCTATGAGCTCTCGCAAACAAATGGGCAGAAGGGGAAAGGGAGGTGCTTCACGGCGAAGCTGAAAGCCCTGAGTAAAACAGTCATTATTCAGGAAGAAGCTCTGTTAAACCGGATGATGAAAGCCTGCAGGCAAGTGTGTCCGCTGGCTCCAGTGATCAGGTTAATAGAACCCAATAGGAGTAAAGAGTGTATAACCTATCGTAAAATAAAGCCTACTTTTGACATGAATTCCTGTTATATAGAATAGACTAAGTGATTTGGAGTAGGTAAGATGATACAGGGGGAGAGATTTTTCCTTTAAAAAAACCAGACTGGCACATCGGCATTCGTCTGGTTTTTTTATTGGTACATCTGAAAGTTGCGAGCTTTCCTTTGCTGTGCTACAAATAATGTAAGTCCTTTTCCATAAAAGAGGATGGAGAACTACTAATTGTCGAATCTTACCTGAATTCTTTGCCCGCTATAGTAATTACCATCTGTTAAAGTCTTTAACTGCTTTGTAATGGAGGAATCCCTGCTGCTCAGAAAACCATGCACTTTTAGAGTGCTGCTCAAAAGAAACAGTAAGAACCGTGATTCCTTTCTCTTGCTGAAGCGCTTTTAATTGATCTATTTGATTTTTTGACCACTCATCTTTAGACACAACATTATGACTGAAGTTTTCCCACATGATTGCATCAACATAGTTTGCGCTTGTTGTTTTCAGAGTATCAATTCCCCAGTTTTGGATGATTCCGAGGGATGGATACATCGTTTTAACACTTTTTAAAAGCTGTTCCAGGCCTGACCGCTGTTTCGCAAGCTCAGCTGGCTGATCACTGAAATAATCATCTATGTTTCCAACTGTGTCAAAAAAGACCCCGTCCATATTTTTAGCGGCAACCTGAGCTCCAATTTCTGATAAGAGCAATTGTCTGAAATGAGGAGAACTCATATTCATCAGATAGGAATCCCATTGCTGAATATAGTATTTTTGAGTGGATTGCTGATAAAAATCTTCCGGTGTAAGCTTCTGCATGAATGCAGTGTTCCAGTTATCGGCTTCCATTGAGTTGATATAGCCGAAAACTTTTGTACCTTGTTTCTTAATCGTTTCAATTTGGGTTTTGGTGTAAAGAAGGGGCTCTATTATGACGAGGTCATAGGCCTGCATCTTTTTGATAATCGATGGGGTAGGAGCATCGTAGAAAATTTTGTAGGTTTTCACGTTTTTTAAAACTCCTGTGGAATTTGCAGCGTTTTGGACAGAAGCAGCGGGAGATGTAGCTGTCGTAAGGGCAGAGGCAGCGGGAGATAAAGAAATAAAACTGGATACAGCAAAAAAAGCCAATACAAAAAATCTGATTACATTATTCATTTGTAATCCCTCCGTTTTTTAACGAGGGATGGTAGCTTCGCAGGCTGGCGATCGGTATTTCCGATTGGAAATCGACGACCCATGCCTTTGCGTCCTTGCTTTTCAGCAAGTTTGCCCATCACCTTTTGTCCTAATCATATCAGCCTATTTTTCTGAACTCAACTAATTTTTTTGTGAAAGCAGTGATTCATATGATCTACAAACAATCCAATATTATATTAAAATTGGCTGAGTCATTCGGATTATCTTTTGCCAATCTCTTTTTTCTTCACTTTTTTTCAGAAAATATTCCGATGTTGAGCGAGGTCTTATGGTCTGCAGCTATCGTCCTTATTTCACTAAGATATGGTATTTATTTTGGGATTGTTCCTTTTTGTTCCGCCGTTTTTTCTTCCATTGCATTTGAAATCGGCAATGGAGGCGATCTCTATCTTTATCTCACAGATTTATCCAATATGCTGGTCATTTCGCTATTCTTCTTTCTGCTCCTTTTCACGGGGCTATCACGAAACTCTCAACAAGAACGTTATTTTGATATAACAAATGGGTATGAGGAAATTCTTGAGGAAAAAAAGATTTTAGAAGAGACTCTGGATGAAGCATTAAATATAAACGAGACGTATAGAAAGCGATTTTTAGAGTCAGAGGATCAATATGCGGACATGTACGAGATGATTACGGCACTTAATTCTACTGATTCAGATACGATCTTTAATGAAATGGTCCGTATCGTTAACCAAAGGTTTACGAGCAGGCAGCTTTGTTTGTACCTGATATCCAGTCAAGGAGATTCAATCCGCTCAAAAATTAACACAAATCAAGAGGGCAGGCTCAAGTCAGATTATTGGCTTGATGAGGTCCCATCTTTAATAGGCAAAGTAATAAAAGGGCAAGAGCATGTAATGTTCAGATCAAGGGAGGACGATGAAGCGTCTCCGGCTGCGGCAGGCCCTGTGTTTGTTTACGGGGAAATGAGATATATTCTCGCACTTGATGGAATTGATCTCAATGCCTGTACTTCCCAGCATATTCAATGGCTCGACTGGTGCCTGAAATGGATGGGAAGCCGGTTAAGTTTTGCCTATACATATGAAAGGGAAAAAAATGAGCATCAGCGATATCCGGGAACCGGTATTTATCAGCTCGCTTCCTTTTTTAAACGGTTTAATGCAGAACTTGAACGCGCGGAAAAAATCGGTCAGCCTTTTGTTATTTTTGAATTAAAAACAGACCGTCTGATGATCAGTGAAATCGATCTCCTGATGAAAAAGCAGCTAAGGGAACTGGATTCAGCCGGATGGGATGAGGAGGCAGGAATTCTCTATGTTCTTTTGCCGGGAGTTGATCCGGCCAATGAGCCGGCAGTCAGGGAAAGACTCCAGAATGCTATACGGAAAGAGGTGGCTTCTATTACATGATGATCTTATTAGGTGCCGGATCTGTTATCGGGTGTGCCGTATCTTTTGCTGCTGCCCGTTTTTATTTTGCCGGAAAAGTGGAGAAGGATCAGCATGGTCTGCTTATGCTCTGGGTCATGCTTTCTCTGCTTCTCCCGTTCATTGGTTTTATATTCGGCTTTATTTTGCTGCGCCTCTTTGTGAAGAATCAGGATGGGTCATTCATGGATGAATACTCGAGCTATATTCAGAACAAGGTCTATAATTTTGAAAATTTAAGAGAGACGCTTAACCAGGACCGCCAATTGCTTTCCGCAAGCGGTTATTCCTCTGGAAACGGGTGGATGATGAAAAGCCTGCTTTTAAATATGTCCAATGAAAAAACCATCAGCCAGGAGAAAATTATTAAAAAAGGACTGAACCATCCGGATAGAGAAGCGGTTCATTATGCTGCAACGATTACGAATGTCCTTCAAGACCGGCTGGCCAATCAAATTACCCAGCAAAAAAGAGACTTGTCTGCGGAACATCCCATTACCTACCAGCAGCTTCTATCTACTTATAAGGAGTACCTATCCAGCGAATTGCTTTCCAGTGCCATCAGGGAGAAGACTGAATTGGATTATGAAGGGTTTCTGAGAGAAGCTGCTGCTGAATTCCCCGAAGATTTTCAATACAGGGAAGCGCTCGGTATGCTAATCTTTGAGAAAAATCCGCAGGAGAGTGAACAGATTTTCCAAAGCCTGCTTCATGAACAGCCGCAATCGGCCCAAGTCATGTGGGGCTGGCTGCAAATTTCTTACCAAAATGGCAGTTGGGATAGAGTGTTTGAATTGGCGGTCCGGCTTCGAAATCATCCTGATATAAACTCTTTTCCAATCAGGCAGCAGAAGATTATTCAGTATTTGGGAGGAAATAACAGATGACAGGAAGGGTTCCCCGTTTTGCAATTTTTACTTCAATTGCGGTTGTTTTCCTGCTGATAGGAATTTTATATATGAATGAAGACCATTTTTATGCGAATTTGCCAATCGGCAAAAAAGTTTTCCCTGCAGAAGAAATTACGTATATGACGTCCGGCACTCCTGAACAGGGAACTTCACCAGGCAATATGAGGATTTACGTAGCTGAACCCGAGAAAGGAAACAAGCTGAGTGAAGGTACCTATCACAATATAAAAAAGGCGCTGCATTACGCGAATGTCAGATATGAGGTCCTCCCGCCCGAGAAAACCGGGGGGATTCAAGGTGATCCATATACAATGATCATCTTGACCGGAGAAGACACGTCACGATGGAATGCCGGCCAAATCGGCAAATTTGTTAAAGACGGAGGCAGACTGTTTGCTGCCAACCGTTTTGCGGATCCGGAATGGTATGATTTACTCGGCATTAAACAGGAAAAAGGCTTTGATGATGAAGTAAAAGGCATTGCCTTTTCCGATTCTTTTTTTAACGGTTACCCCAATCTGGATTCTGCATCGGACTATTTCTCAAACAGCATGCTAAAAGCGGAGCTGGTCCCTGAAGCGAAAACATACATTACGGCAGAAAAAATTCCGCTGCTCTGGACACGTGATTACGGAGCAGGCAGAGTGGTCAATTGGAATGGTACAGGCCTTCAGGATAAGAGTACACGGGGAATTATCGTGCAGGCAATCAGCCTTGCGTTCCCTGCATTTGTCTCGGGGCAGGCCGGTGAGAAAGTGATGTTCATCGATGATTTCCCTGCGCCGATTGCTAAAAGGGAAGCAGAAAAAATTAAAAGGGATTACGGAATGGCTTATGATGAGTTTTACCGCGAAGTATGGTGGCCGGATATGAAAGCTATCAGCGGGAAATATGATTTTCCCTACACCGGGGCGATGATTGGAACGTATCTTGACAAGCCTCATGTACGAAGCAGCCAGCTTATCGAGATGAGTCAGAAAGATTTGCTTCTTTATGGCAGACAGCTCCTTTCGGCCGGAGGAGAGCTTGCTCTTCACGGCTATAACCATGAATCGCTTGTAACAAGAAGTGAACCGGTTTCATCGGAATTCGGCTACCGGTACTGGGATTCGCAAAAGGAAATGGAAGAAGCTCTCCTGGAGCTCAGAACGGTTCAGGAAGAACTGTTTTCCGATCAGACATTTAAAACATACGTTCCGCCATCCAACCTGCTTAACCGGTCTGGAATTTCAGCTGTAAGGCATACAATGCCCGGCCTCGAAGTGATTTCGAGCCTTTATACAGGAGATCCTTCGAACGGAAGCCTCATTCAGGAGTTCGGATATGATTCCGTCTACAAGGATCTTTATCATTTCCCGCGAATCAACAGCGGTTATTCTTTTACGAAAGAAGACCAGTTCCAGCTTGCAGATGCTGCAGCGAACATGGGGGTTTTTTCGCACTTTATTCATCCTGATGACGTTTTGGATGAGGAACGGTCCAAAAACCAAAGCTGGGAAAGCCTTAAAGGGGAATATGTAAAAATGCAGAAATTTTTACATGATCAGTTTCCTTATTTGAAAGGATACACGCAGTACGGGGCAAAAGAACGGCTTGCAGCTTATCAGGAAGGGAAATGGAACGTTGAATACAGCGATTCAGGGATTGAAATTCATGGATACAAAGTGCCTTCCCCATCATTATTCTTAATCAGGATAGAGGAAGGCAAAAAGCTGAAACCAGCCCAATATCATTTTGGAAAAATAGAAGAAAGACAGCCTGGGCTCTATTTGCTCACAATGAATAAGCCCGATGCAAAAGTTGTGTGGAAAGAGGCGGAATAAAGATGAGAGTTGGAATCATTGCTGAAGGGAGTTATCCCTATGTAAGCGGAGGTGTATCGAGCTGGATCCATACCCTCATTACCCGAATGGAAGAAATACAGTTCTCTCTTTTCACCATTACACCGGAAAAGAAAGAAGAAAAAGACTTAAAGTATGAACGGACACCCAATACGGTTCATCATCAAAATATAGAGCTGCAAGGAAAGGCACCGGTTAGAAAACAAAAATCAACTCTCTCTGAGGAGGAATTAGCGCTCCTGTTTAAATGGTTTACGTTCCAAAGCCATGACCCGAAAGCGCTGATGATTCTTGGAGATAAGGGAAAAATCGGTACTGCTGAAGAGTTTTTTGAAAGCGAAGCGTTTTATCAGCTTGTTCAGGATTGTTATGAATATGAAGAGCTTTATGGGTCATTTCTTGATTATATGTGGATGTGGAAATCGATGTATACACCGATTATGCACCTCCTTCAGCAGGAATACAGCAAAGTTGATGTCATCCATGCGGCTTCTACAGGATATGGAGGATTAATCGGGACGTATATCTCGATCGTCCAAGGTATTCCTTTCATCATTACGGAACATGGCATTTACTCGCGGGAAAGGGAAGAGGAGATCCTGCAGTCTGCATGGATTCCTGTTCTATACAAGAAAAGGTGGATTAAGCTATTTCATCATTTATCCAAACATGCATATGAACAGGCATCGGATATTATTACGCTCTTCGAGAAGAACAGAGAATATCAGCTTGAACAGGGGGCACCGCCTCAAAAAACATTGATTGTGCCAAACGGAATCGAAATCAATTCTTCTTTAACGGTTCAGGAGAAAAAAGATGTCTTTCATATAGGAGCCATTGTCAGAGTGGTGCCGATTAAAGATATAAAAACCATGATTTATGCTGCCAATACCCTTAAAAGGTGGGGGTACGCTTTTCATTGGTCGATTCTTGGGCCGGATGAAGAAATGCCGGAGTATGCCCGGGAGTGTAAAGATTTAGTAAGGAGTCTCGAGCTTGAAGACTTCATCACTTTTACCGGCCGGGTCAATGTCAGTGATTATTTAATGGGGTTTGATGTTTGCGTGCTCAGCAGTTTATCAGAAGGACAGCCGCTTGCCATCCTTGAGGGAATGGCTGCGGGCAAACCGTGGGTTGCAACAGATGTGGGAAGCTGCAGGGAACTCATTGAGGGGAGAGAAGGGGATCCTTACGGAGCTTGCGGCTTTGTCATCCCTCCTATTCAGCCGGATCAGCTTGCCGACCGCTTAAGATGGTTTATGAATCACCGGGAGCTTCTTGGCCGGATGGGCCGGAATGGACTGAGCAGGGTGAAAAACGATTATCTGCTTGAAGACGTCATTTCTTTTTACAGAAATCTTTATATGGAAAGAGGTGAAAAGAATGGCCGGCATCGGATTTCAGCTTCAAAAGTTATTTAAAGAAGATTATTATTCATCCCGGCTGAAAGCTTATCTGTATTCGCTGTTCGTTACTGCAGGGCCCTGGCTGATTGTCATTTCCACCATTCTTGTTCTGCAGCTTCTGCTGAAGGCAGTACCCGGAGTTAATGCAGAGAATAAACAGCTGTTTATGATATCTGTTTCCTATTGCTTTATGTTTTCCCAAGTGCTTTTTGGATTTCAGCAGCTTGTTGTAACCAGGTATACAGCAGATTGTTTATATGAAAAAAAGGAAGAAAAAATTTTCCCCTCATTTTTGGGTTTTTCGTCAGTGACGATTGTCATGGCTTTTGTCTTATGGTTTGTCTTTGCTTTGTTATCTCCGCTTTACTGGGGATATAAATGCTGGATGCTTGCCTTATTTGTCCTGTTGAATCTTATATGGATTATGCTGCTTTACCTTTCCGGTGCAAAAAACTATCAGTCTATTGCCTTCGCTTTTCTGGCTGGAGGGATCTTTTCTGTTTTATGTATGTTCAGCCTGCTGAAATGGAATCCCTTTCCTGCAGGGCAGTGGCTTTCGGCATCGGTCATGATGGGAAGTTTTACTGCCGGTATGGCTGTAACCTTTCTTTGGCTCATTTACGCTATGCTGAGAACCTTTCCGAGCAGAGGAGCTGCGATGCCATTTGAATACTTATCTTACTTTGACAAGTATCCGCTTCTTGCTTTGACAGGGGTTTTCTATAATGCAGGGTTATGGGTAAGCAACTGGCTGATTTGGGCAAACGGCGGAGAATGGCTTCTGGATACATTCAGATATCACCCGGACTATGATACGGCATTGTTTTATGCTTATCTGACAATCCTTCCAACCTATGTCATTTTTGTTGTGTCCATTGAAACACGCTTTTATGAAAGGTATCGGGCTTTCTTTTCCTTTATAAATGAAGGAGGAACATTAACGCAGATTAAGAAATCGAAAACCAGCATGCTCCTGGTTTTGAAACAGGAGGTGGAAAGGCTGATTCGAAATCAAGGGTTTATATCCCTTGCCATCCTTTTTCTCTCGATTAGCATCCTGCCGCTGTTTGCGGGGAATGAACAAGTGCTGAGAATATTCAGGCTTACGCTGATTGGTGCTTTCTGCAACGGGATGACAATGGTCATGATGCTTCTTTTATTGTATTTTGATGACCGTATGGGTGCTTTTCGAACTTCCGCCGTCTTTTTTGCAGGTATTGCATTGTTTACGCTGATCCTGCTTCCTGCGGGAAATGGAAGTTATGGAGTGGGGTTTACGATTGGAAGTCTGATCAGCTTTCTTTATTCCTCAACCAGGCTTTTCCGGTATGTTTCAAAAGCGGATTATTATGTTTTCTGTTCATCGCACCGCACGAAGGAGAGTGGATTTTTCCATATCGTTTCTTCCCGTTTAAATCGGCTGATGAGAGTGTGAAGCTTTTGTAACTAAGCACTGTTAAACTTGGTGTTAGCAGGCTCTTTTCTTTACTTGGGGGGGCGGTAATCTCTCTGCTCCTCCAGAGTCTGACCTGATCCGCTGCGCTAAGCAGCAGTCAAGCACCAACCGCTCCAATCAGCCTGTATATTCAAAAATACGTAGAAAAACCAAACCCCCTGGATGCTCGTAAACGAAGCGCTCACGGGGTTTGGTTTTAATCATTTCCTCTTCAGTTCTTTTCCATTTTTTTAAAAGCTAGCTTTTTTTTGATCATCCAGCTCTTCAGTGTAACAATGTTCACTTGTTCTTTTACAAAAGCGGATCGCATTGATTTCTCCGCCAATAAGAATCACAAATCCTGATAAATAAAGCCACGACAGCAGGACAATTACGCCTCCCAGGCTTCCATAGGTAGCCTGATAATTCCCGAACTGGCTTACGTACAGGGAAAAACCAAACGACAGCAGCTGCCACAAAAGAGTACCGGCAATAGCTCCGGGATATACATCCTTTACGCGGAGACCGATATTGGGAGAAAAGTAATAAATCATGCCGAGAACCATTGCCATGAGCACAAAAGCAATCAGCCAGCGGATCACTGTGAACAGGCTGTCGGTCAGAGGTGTTGCAGGGAAGATTCCCTTTACATTCGAAAGAATGACATCACCGAATATCGGAAGGACGAGGGTGACAACCAATCCCAGGACAAGTCCGAACGTCAGTAAGATCGCCATCCCTCTTACTTTCCAAAATGCCCGGGACTCTTCTACCATGTGTGCTTTGTTTAACGATCTCATCACAGCATTTGTGGCATTTGAAGCTGACCAAATGGTTCCGATAATCCCTAAGGAAAGCAGTCCTCCATTCGGGGAAGAAAGCAGGGAAGTGATTTGATCTTCTAATAGCTGGCCAGATTCCCCCGGAGCAAATTGATTCACAAATTTCCCGACTGTTTGAGGCTCAATTGAGAAATAGGGGAGAAGTGTCAGTGAAAAGATGAGGAGCGGAAAAAGGGACAGCAGAAAATAATAGGCTAAAACGGCTGCCAAATCGCCCAAATCATGTTTTTGTATACGATGAATAAGTTCTTTGATGAACGTCATAAATAGCCTCCTGTTATGGGGTTCTTATGCATATGTTTACCCTTCATAAAATCATTTTGAAACCTATCCGGGCTTATGTAAATGGAATTGGGAAGCAAGAACCGTTCCACATTCTGAAGGAAGGCCATATACTATTTTGAAAATGCAGAAGGGAGGCTAATAAAATGAGCGATGGCGGATACTGCGGTAACAGCGGATTTGCATTAGTTGTTGTCCTGTTTATTCTATTGATTATCATCGGCGCGTCCTATGTAGGAGGATCTTGCGGATCTTGCGGAACTTGCGGATACGGCGGCGGATATGGCGGGGGCTTCGGCTGGTAATTTAAAAGAACAAGAGCCAGACCTGATGAGGTCTGGCTCTTTTGCCTATATCTATTGCTGAATGATGGTACCTGATGCTTCTCCATCTTGTCCGGTAGCCGCTCGGGGCTCCCCGTCATTCTTAATTCGTTCATTGCGGTTTTTATAATTAGATGCTTTTTTCTTCGCGGCGGGCCGCTTGGCGGTGCTTGCGACTGGAGAAGGAGGAGATTCCTTTCCTTCTGCATCTACAGCGGTAACATAATAGGAGGCAGGAAGGGCACTGACTGTAAGACCCGTTCCGTCTGAAGCGGAAATACTCGCAATTTTCGTATAGCTGCCTGTTCCCCGGGAGGACATGTAGACCCTGTACCCAAGCACATCACTGCTTCCCGATTCATTCCACTTCAGGGTTGACCCGTCAATTGACACACCTGTTAGTTGGGATGGACGAAGACCATTAATCCCCGCGCGTTTTCCTGAATAGACGACAAGCCTCCCCAGATTTTTTGTATACTTGTATAAATCTTCCGGTGATTCAAGCCCAAACCGGTCTAATAGCTCCTTATTAATGATAGGTCCCTCATAAACAAAATCCTGCGGAGCGCTGTCAGGCACTTCATATGCAGCGCCATCCTGCAGAATGTACTTACCGTATTTTAAACTATCATCAACGGTCTCCGGTGCGTATTTCACATTAAATAAATCAGACTTAACAAGGCCGGCCTGTCTGCAAAGATCGGATGGAAGCGAGCCGGATAGCGTACAATACGAAAATTCTGCTACACCCTCCGGCATTTTAAACGGTGTCTCCGGTCCGATCAGGTCTGGTTTTTTTGCGTAGGCTGCGTTTATTAAGGAGGACCATACTTCCTGATTGCGGCGGCTGTATGGTTTCCCGTGATACGTCAAAATGGATGATGGCGTGTCATAGCCAATCCATGTACCGAACGTAATATTAGGATTGGAAGCTACAAACCACGAATCATGAGTGTCCTGAGTTGTACCGGTTTTCCCGGCCCAGTCCGAATTGAATTGCAGAAGAGAAGGCACACGCTTTCCTGTTCCTTCAGAAAGGACATCTCTCAGCATATCAATTGTGAGATAGGCCGTTTGGGGAGAGAAAACATCTTCAGCAGCCGTCTCGTGCTGGTATATGACGGTTCCATCGGTTCCCTCAATGCTCTCAATTAAATAGCCGTCAATGAATTTTCCCCCATTGGCAAAGGTGGCATATGCGTTCACATTTTCTTCTACTGTAACATTGCCTCCTCCTCCAAGAGGGAGGGCCAGGAAATTGTTATTCTCCTCCGGGATCGATGTGATTCCCATTTTGTATAAATATCTTAGCGGTTTTGAGGACATGAGTTTCTCGTAGCCCCTGACAACAGGTACATTGTAAGAGTGAGCCAAAGCTGTTCTGGCACTTACTAAACCGTGAAACACTCCGCCTGAATTTTTAGGAGCGTAAGGTTTTCCGTTCATTATTTTTTCATATGGCAAGTCAGCTAAATAGCTTCCCGGCTGCAAAAACCCTTCTTCCATACCGGGAGCATAGAATAAGAGCGGCTTCATCGTTGATCCAATCGATCTTAAAGTCGAGGTCGCATGGTTTACTTGTTTTCTCTCATGGTCCCGGCCGCCGACAAAGCTAAGGATTTTGCCGCTCTTATTTTCGATCAGAACGGCCCCGAGTTCAATTGGTTCCTGTACGGTTTCTGTTTTGCCCGTATCAGGGTTTTTCTTCTGCACAGGGTGTATTTGACCGTAATCCTGGTAATTTTTTGCCGCCTGCTGCATCGCTTCATAAATGTCTTTGTCAATCGTCGTATAAATGCGGTAGCCATTTTGCCTTAATTGACGGTCAGCAAGAGCGAGGTAATCATCTCTCAGTTTCCGGTCGCGGGTAAGGTCTGCCGGAAGGTATCCGTCTTTATCTGCAAGGTAATCCATTAAAATCAGTTTTGCTCTCTTTTCTATTTCATCTGTCAGAAACGGATATTTGTTATTCATACTGCTCTTATTTGGTTTTTTAAATTGTTTGGCTATATCCTCAGAAGAAGCGCTTTCATATTCAGCCATTGAAATGACCTGCTCACTCAGCATCCGGCGAAGCACAATTTTCATTCTGGAAATGCCGGGGGTCAGGTCCTTTTTTAACGTTCCTTCATTTGTATAGGGAGTATACGCAAAAGGGCTTTGCGGAAGTCCTGCAATAAATGCCGCTTGTGCAATGGACAAGTCTTTTGCGCTGATTCCGAATATTCCCTGAGCGGCTGTTTCAGCCCCTGCTATATTTTTCCCTGCATTGTCCCTTCCGAAATGAGCCATATTTAAATAGGATTCAAGGATTTCGTCCTTCTTAAAAAAACGTTCCAGCCGGAGAGCAAGCAAGATTTCTTTTGCTTTGCGGTCAAAGGAGACTTCGTTCGTCAGAATTTGGTTTTTTATCAGCTGCTGGGTCAGGGTGCTGCCTCCGCTCTGCATAGAAGAGTTCGTAAACTCCTGATAAAGTGCTCTGAATATAGCTTTGGGAACGACCCCGTTATGCTGATAAAAAAACTCATCTTCTGTAGCGACTATCGCCTTGACCAAATGCGGCGATATCTGCTCAAGTTTTACCTTTGTTCTGGATAGATCTGTTCTGAGCTTCCCCGCCAGTTCCTGGTTAGCAAAGTAAACTTCCGTCGTTTCCTCATAATTATGAATATCTTTCTTCATGTCATCATAGCTGAGAACTTCTTCATTTTTCACGAGTGAGGCAAAATAGCCGGCGCCTGCGCTGCCGGCAAAAACGGCAGCTGCAGTAAAAAGGATGAGTGCAATTAAGGCCGTATTCCACAGGACCCCGTAAGCAATTCGAAGTCTTTTGATCCAAATCATGCGAGTATTGGAGTTCTTATGCCATTTCTGTGTCCATTTCTCCATTTCAATCCTCCCCCTTGAAGCAAAAATATTATAACACAAAATTAACTGAAAATTTGTATCATTTGTCGGAAAATCAGATTTGACAGAATGGCATGTATTATGGTAAAAATTCATTATGTGAATATTGAGCAACGATTGGTATACAGTAGCAGCTGTTTCCCTGTTTCAGAGAACTGATGGCCGGTGAAAATCAGTACACAGGCAGTCTGCGAATTACATTCCATGAGCATCCAAAGCTGCAATAGGCGGCCGAGGACGGCTGAAGGCCGTTATCTGATTGAGCGAAGAATGGTTATTTGTGAACCATTCTTAAGTAGGGTGGTACCGCGACGAAATTCGTCCCTTCATTTTTATAATGAAGGGGCTTTTTTATTTTTCATCAAAACGAAGAGGAGTATGTCACATGAATGAATTATTGTCGGATTTAAAATTTAGAGGACTGGTCAGCCAGATTACAGATGAAGCTGGTCTTGAGGAACTGTTAAATAAAGAATCCATCAAACTTTACTCCGGATTTGATCCGACGGCGGATAGCCTTCACATAGGCCACATGCTTCCGATCCTGACGCTGAAAAGATTTCAGCAGGCGGGCCATCATCCAATCGCCCTTGTTGGAGGAGGAACAGGATTAATCGGGGATCCAAGCGGGAAAAAGGCGGAGCGTACACTGAATACAAAGGATATCGTTCAGCTATGGTCCGACCGGATTAAAGAACAGCTTTCAAGATTTCTTGATTTCAAAGCGGAAGCGAACCCTGCTGTAATTGCGAACAACTTTGACTGGCTTGGAAAAATGGATGTCATTGCTTTCTTAAGAGATGTAGGAAAATACTTTGGTGTGAACTACATGCTTGCGAAAGATTCGGTTAAAACGCGGATTGACTCGGGTATTTCATTCACAGAGTTCAGCTACATGATCCTGCAGTCATACGATTTCCTGAACCTGTACCAAAATCAGGGATGCAAACTTCAAATTGGCGGAAGCGATCAGTGGGGGAACATTACAGCAGGTCTTGAGCTAATCCGTAAAACGGAAGAAGAGGCGAAAGCGTTCGGTCTGACCATTCCGCTTGTAACAAAAGCAGATGGCACGAAGTTTGGAAAAACAGAGGGCGGCGCTGTTTGGCTTGATCGGGAAAAAACATCTCCGTACGAGTTCTATCAATTCTGGATCAACGCAGATGACCGGGATGTCGTGAAATACCTGAAGTACTTTACATTCCTTTCTCATGAGGAGATCAATGCCCTTGAAAAAGAAGTTCAGGAGGCTCCTGAAAAAAGAGCAGCTCACAAGCGGCTGGCAGAAGAAGTTACAGCGATGGTTCACGGTCAGGAAGCGCTTGACCAGGCCATCCGTATTTCCCAGGCGCTGTTCAGCGGAGAAATTAAATCGCTTAGCGGAGAAGAAATCAAGCAAGGCTTCAAAGACGTTCCGTCCCATCAGGCGAGCAGCAAGGAGATTAGCCTGATTGACCTGTTAATCGAAGCCGGCATCTCGCCTTCCAAAAGACAGGCTCGTGAAGACGTAACAAACGGTGCCGTCTATATTAATGGTGAGCGCAAGCAGGAACTGGATTATGTGCTGCAAGCAGAGGACCGGATTGATGATGAATTTACCATTATCAGACGCGGGAAAAAGAAGTATACGATGGTACAGTTTTAATCGGTTGAAAAAAGCACCCATGGATCAGGGTGCTTTTTTCTGTTTTTGTGGGGGGGGATTGTACGGGTTGCACTGATTGGACTGATTTTACTGGTTGCACTGACCCCCGCTCAGCTAAAGGACTAAACCTCCGTCCCCGCCAGACGAGAGTTGTTCAAGTATAAGGGCTGGGATGCTCGTTGCTTGTTCCCCCAGTGCGGTACCATATTGGGGGTCAGTGCATTGCACTGACCCCCGGTCTGCTAAAGGACTAAACCTTCGTCCCCGCCAGACGAGAGTTGTTGGGGAATAGGGGGTGGGATGCTCGTTGCTTGTTCCCTCATCGCGTTACTGCACTGAGGGTCAGTGCAAACACTTAACTAATTTGGTTCTCCGTCAAATGTTGGGGTGGCAGTGAAAACTGCCGCCCTTATCCAATATGAAGACCCATTCCTTTAAACTGATGTTGCAATAAGATTCTCGCACGGAATCGAGTAAAATTTCGAAATCCATAGGCATTCCGTTTCAACACTTTTGTGGAATTGTTGATCCCTTCTAAAAAACCATTGGAATAGCCATAGACAAAGCTATTGAGAATCTCTACCTGCCAATTGCGGAAGGTTTGGGTCGCTTTTTTCATTTCTGCAATCCCGGAAGTTTCACACTCCGCATAGAAACTCTCCAGCGCCTTTTTCGTTTCCATAATCCCAGACTGGCCTTTTTCCTTCGCTTCTTCAAACCAGGTCCGGTACGTTTCTTTCAAGTTGTAGGCTGCTTGAAGCTCTTCAGACATCTCCAGATACCGGCTTAGGTACCATCTTTCCTGGTCTGAAAGTTTGTCGTTCCGCTTATGAAAGACATGTTTCATGCGCTTGCATTTCTTGCGATCGTAAGGATGAAAATCCTTCTGAACCCTTCTTCTTACCGCATCTAAAGCCCAAAAAATATACCGGCAATAGTGAAACCGATCCGCCACAATGATAGGCTTTCCAAGTGCCGAATGAACGGCTGCTTTAAAGGAGGGACTCATATCCATGATGACCACACGAACTTCGTTCCCATGCTTCTGAAGGTAGTGTTTGATGGTTTTCTTGGAACGGTTCGGCAAAATATCCAGTGGTTTTTTGGTTACCCCATCGGCGACAATTAACTGGTACCTTCCTTCCTGTGTGTCGCCCTTGTATTCATCAATGGCAATGACAGGAGGAAGCGTGTCGACTTTACGGATTTGGGTTTGAGCCAATCGGTCAAATCGACGAATACAGGTCGTCGAAGAGACATCAAACCTGTCTCCTGTCTCTTTAAATGTTTTGGCTTGGATCACACGGATGGACAAGGCTTGGTTAAATTCAATGGAGGTACGCTGTCAACGATGACGTTTCTCTCTGAAAATCGCTTCCCGCAGCTGCAGGCTAATCTTCTGCGTCGGTACCAGATTTCCGTCAGTCGTTCAAACCACTTGAGATGTTTGATTTTTTGAAGTCTATAGTCATGAACGCGTTTCGTCTTCTGCCCGCAGCCCGGACACACCTGGCGCTTCAGCTCCATCTCTACATGAAGTAAGACTTTTCCGTCACGTTCTTCCACCTTGATGAGGAGACAATCTTTTAAACCGGGAATATTCATGGTAAAATTCAAGGACACGCAGCTCCATTTCTTTTCTACTTGTTTCTCGACAATTCAAGTATAAAGGAATGGATATCTGCGTGTATTTTATTTACGCAATTGTTTGGGTACCCCAACAAATAGTATAGAGCCACTAATTTAACCATAAAAAAAAACCGCCGAACAAAAGTTCAGCGGTTTTTTCTTCAAATCGATTAACGAGAGTAGAACTCAACGATAAGAGATTCGTTAATTTCAGCTGGAAGCTCAGAACGCTCAGGAAGACGAGTGTAAGTTCCTTCAAGCTTGTCAGCATCGAAAGTCAAGTATTCAGGAACGAAGCTGTTTACTTCTAGAGCTTCTTTCACGATATCAAGGTTGCGGGATTTTTCACGCAGCGTGATAACCTGACCTGTTTTAACTTGGAAAGATGGAATGTCAACGCGAGCGTTGTCAACCATGATGTGTCCGTGGTTTACCAATTGACGTGCCTGGCGGCGAGTGCGCGCAAGACCAAGACGGTAAACAACGTTGTCAAGGCGGGATTCAAGCAAAGCCATGAAGCTTTCACCAAGGATCCCTTTCATTTTTCCAGCTTTAACGAACGTGTTGCGGAACTGGCGCTCGTTTACTCCGTACATGTGGCGAAGTTTTTGTTTTTCCTGCAATTGAAGACCGTACTCAGAAAGTTTTTTACGTTGTCCAGGACCGTGTTGTCCAGGAGCGTAAGGGCGTTTTTCCAATTCTTTACCTGTACCGCTTAGAGAGATTCCAAGACGGCGGGATAGTTTCCAGCTAGGGCCAGTATAACGAGACATTATATGACTCCTCCTTGTGTTTTTATTTTGTATAAAATAAAAACCAGACCGAACCTTACATGTATGACCATTATGTTTTCATGCACCCTCGCTCCAGCAGCAGGGAGTTACTCGATGCACCTCGTGTCAGGCACGGGAACAAAATGGGGACATCTATGCGATTCTGAGGCTGCAATATTTTACACAACATCAAGCATTATATAATGTGGAGGATAATAAGTCAAGCGCCGTTTAGCCAGTGTGTTAACCGGGAAAGTTCATCTATGGAAAGATCAGGTTTTATGATATAATAAAAATATCATATTTTACTTAATTTGGAATTTGACGGGTGGTCATCATGCAAGAAATTGTTAGCAAGGCTGCATCACTGAACGGCCGTTTTTTTGCTTACCTATATAATGAAAGAGCAGATCATTCAATTGAAAAAGCGACTCGATGGCTTGCGTTTGAACTGAAGTCTTTGTTTCACGCGGAACAAGTATCGATTTCCTGCTATTATTCTGCGAACGTTCCTTTGCTCCCATATTTTACAGCGAGCACAGGATCAGCGCATCCTTCCTATTCTTCTGCTGAAGAAGGGAATGAATTATTTGAAAATGGTTTTACCAGCAGAACGAACCAGTGCAGAATTTTGATTGGGGAACCGGGTAAAGAGTGGTTCGCTGTTTTAGAGATGGCCGGATCTGATTTGCTTGACAGAAATGAACGGACTTTAATCAGCACAGCCTGTACGGAATTTCTTTTTTACTGCAGAGAAACCGAAATGAATATGACGAATTCCCAGAAGCATACCCGTCTGTATGAAGTGACAGAGCGGTTTCATTCTTCAATGGATAAGGATCAGGTTCTATTTGAACTGATAGAAGTTCTTCAGAGTATGTATTCCTCCTATATATTTTATTTGTTTTTATCCCATGACAATGAAAGTCAGCTTCAATTGCCCACCAAAGATTTGTATTTCGATGAAAAAGGATCAGCGGACAGTGCGATGGAGGCTTTTTTAACCGGTACGATTAAAATGGACAGGACCTCCGCTGAAAAACTGCATGTTTACGTTCCGCTAAAAGGACGCCAGGGAGTTTATGGAGTACTGGAGATCATTTCTGATAAAATCAGCCCGCTGAAGGAATCGGAAATTAAATTTATTATGATGCTTGCAAACGCTGCCGGCAATGCGATGGAAAATGCCCAGCTTTACCAGCAGTCAAGAAAGCTGATCGAAGACCTCCGGCTCATTAATGAAACCTCTCATCAGTTAAATAAGAACCTGCCGCTCAAAGAGACGATGAAGTTTTTGTCCGAACGGATTATCCATTCGTTTAATGCAAAAGAAGCAGGTTTCTTTTATCGGGGCTCTTCCGGGCAGTATCAGCTTTTGCCGGGAAGCACCGGATTTTTTATCACGTCTGAATCCGAATCCTACCTTACTTTCGTTCTGTCAAAAATCGAGAATGAAAAAGAGGGGATTTTTATCGGGAATTTGTCTGCCCTGAATCTGCCTGGTATCTACCGGTGTCTGATGGCTGTACCGATGATGGAAAATGAACAGGTGAAAGGATTTGCAATCGCGGTTCATGAATCACCTTATCATTTTACCTTTGACACATTTAAGCTGCTGCAGTCGCTCATTCATCATTCTACCCTTGCCCTGACCAACTCAATGCTCCGGGAAGAGCTGGAAGCGCTTGTAAAGACAGACAATCTGACAAAGCTGTTTTCAAGAAACTATTTAAACGAGCGGATACGCCAATCCATGAGTCAGGAAAGAAATGGTGTTTTCCTGTTAATTGACATTGATAATTTTAAAAAAATCAATGACACGTATGGCCATCAGACTGGTGATGAGGTACTTATTCAAGTAGGGAACATTATTAAAAGCAATGTGAGGGAACACGATGTAGGAGCAAGGTGGGGCGGAGAAGAACTGGCTGTTTACCTTCCTCAGATAGAGGTGGAGTCTGGCATTGCCGTGGCGAATCGTCTGGTGGAACGTGTAAGGAAAATTACCTCTCCTTCCATTACGGTATCGTGCGGAATTTCCTGGTGGGATGCAGAACGGGAAGATACACCCAAACAGCTGTTTATAAGAGCGGACAGAGCCTTGTACAAAGCGAAAAGCAATGGAAAGGATCAAGTAGTCGTTCAGGACAACTGTGAAATGGAATAATACAAAAGCAATTGATGCAACGGACTTTTACAGGAAATAAGAAAGATAAAAGAGACTGGCACATAACTAAGTTGTAGTCCTTAAGCCGAATATCTCTTATGAAAAAAGCATGAAAAACAATAAAACCGAACGATTACGAAGCTCTATACCAGAGTTTCAAATAATCGTTCGGTTTTTTTATTCGCGGGAAACCTTTTGTACCAGCCTATGGCAACAAGTTTTCCGTCCGTTGCATATGAATAGCTCGCTGCGGCAATTGAAATGGCTTAATCGTGCAGCCGGCGGCTTTTTTAACCTGGCTGTCTTCCTGGTCCCGTCCGTTAAATAAACGGAAGAAGTGCTTCTGTGAACCCTTCAAGGTATTCTTTGTCCAATTCAGTAAAACGATTTTTAATGGGACTGTCGATATCGAGTACACCGATCACTTCTCCATTTTTAATTAAAGGGATGACGATTTCCGAATTGGTCGCGCCATCACAGGCGATGTGACCAGGGAATTGATGGACGTCTTCCACGAGCTGGGTTTCTCCTGTGGCTGCAGCCGTTCCGCAGACGCCTTTCCCCACTGGGATTCTGACACAGGCAGGCAGTCCCTGGAATGGGCCGAGGACAAGTTCTCCGTCTTTCATTAAATAGAAGCCGACCCAGTTAACCTCTGTTAGAAACTGATTAAGCAAAGCGGAAGCGTTAGAAAAATTTGCTATTTGATCGGGTTCGCCTTCAAGCAAAGCCTTCAGCTGTTTGATAACAAGTTCGTAATTTTCTTTCGTGTTATTTGAGTACTTTTCGACATGAAACATGTTTTATCTCCTTCTTTCATTTAAATCTAACGAGCAGAACTCCCCGTAAAAGGAAGTTTGTCGAGAAAATCATAAAGGATTCTCTCCGCCTTTATGGAAAGAAGTAGGAAAGAATCCAAGGAGTGAGCCGGATGAAACAGGAAACCTTTAATGTGACAAAGGAAAAAATTATTCAATCAGCCGTTTCTCTGTTCAATACAAATGGATTCACTGGAACTTCCGTCAGGGCCATTGCCAAAAAGGCAGGCGTAAATGTAGCTCACATTTCCTACTACTTCAATGGCAAAACCGGCTTGATGGAATATCTTGTCTCTGATTTTTATGAAGGATATTTAAGCGCCATGGACGGAGCCATTCTCGCTGATCTTGATAAAAGTGCGGTAAGCAGGCTGATACACTTGGTTTTAAACATTTTAAGCTACCAGCATGAACGGCGTCAATTAACCCGGTTTGTTTACCGGGAAATTACCCTTGATACGATGCTTATCCGGGAGGTAATGAGTACGTATATGCTGAAAGAAAAGTTTCTGCTAAGTTCCCTGCTGGAAGAGGGAATGAGAGACGGCAGTTTGAACAAGATTCCGATTGGACATTTCATCGTCCAGCTGAAAGGGATGCTGACGATGCCTTTTCTTCAGCCCCAGTACATTGCTGAAGTTCTTTACCTTCAGCCTCATGAAGATTACTTTGTAAAACAGTATTTCCATGAGCTTGAGAGCTGGATGATTTCTATGCTGACTCCGAAAAGAGAGGTTATCCTGTAATTAATTTTTCATAGAAAGAATAATCGGCTCCGGTATCTGAAGCGATATGGGCATCAGATCCAAAGACGAGCGGAATGCCTTTTTCAATGGCGAGCCTTGCAGCGCTGTCATATGGATAGGCATTTTGGCAATGTTTTTTTCTAAGTCCCGCCGTATTGTAGTCCAGTTCATAGCCTCCCGATTTTATTAAATCAAGCAGGCTTCTGATTTGTTCGAGATCCTGAGCGGGTGCAGGAAATAGTTTCTGGAATTTATGTGCGAGGGTGATATGTCCGATCCGTTTTGGCTTCCAGATTCCCAAATCGGCAAGAATGGACTTTTCTACAGTCCGGTAATAAAGATGATAGGTGTCTTCGATGGACCCTGCAGCCCGGCAAATTTCTTCAAAACCTTCTTCGCTGTAATCGAGACAATAATAGGACCCGTGCTTCCGCAGGAAATGGACGGAAAGAATCGAATCATCCATTGTTTCTCCATAATCGTTCAGAAATGCGGACGTTGCAGCTTCAAAGCCTTCGATAAAATCTACTTCAAACCCCAAGTTAATTTTGATTTCCTTTGAATAGGCTTTTTTTACGTCTTGAATCGCATATATATAGGGTTCCAGCTGCCCGATCGGCAAAGCACTGTCCTTCTCGGGGACAGGATCGGAAAATCCCTCCGGAAGAGGAGCGTGCTCTGTAAACGAAATCTCTTTAAAACCAAGCGAAATGGCTCTTTCGGCATAGCTTTTAAGGCTGTCCGGGGAGCCGTGAGGACAAAATGGAGTATGAATATGTCCGTCTCTTTTTAACAAAATCCTTCCCCCCTTGATATAAAGCGGATAATGGGATGTAAAAAATTAAAAAAACTGGTCAAAAATTATCGTTAACATGGTATCATAAAAACATTGAAATCACATAACTTTTGCAATAGTTATACATAAAATGTGCACGTGATGATGAAATGAAATCATGCTGCCGGTGCCGGGAAAACGGAAGCTTGCATCCGGCACGGCGTTTTGATTATGGCGAAAACTGTAAAGCAGCGGTTCTGGCAGCACCTGTTTCAGATGCAGGGGGCCGGTATCGGACACGCAGCAGGCTGGTTACTCTGTAAGCCGGGAGCAGCTCGCAGGGCTATACATGGCTTGTGCTTTTTCTTATATACAGCAAGGGGGCCCATTATGGAAGTCGTTATTGGTTTACTGGCAGCGCTTGTCCTTTTCTTCGCAGCCGGTTATTTTATCAGAAAAAATATATACCGCGAAGTTGACCGGCTTGAAGCAAGGAAAATAGAAATTATGAATCGTTCGCTTGCGGATGAGATGTCCAGAGTCAAAGAGCTTAAAATGACCGGACAAGCTGAAGAGTTGTTTGAAAAATGGAGACAGGAGTGGGACGAAATTATTACGGCCCAGCTTCCTGAGGTAGAAGAGCTTTTGTTCGATGCGGAAGACCATGCAGATAAATACCGCTTCAAGAAATCGAGAGAAGTACTTGTTCATATTGAAAGGATGCTTGATGCTGCAGACCAGAACATTGAGCAGATCATTGAAGAAATCTATGAGCTTGTAACGAGTGAAGAGCGAAACAGCAGCGAAATTGAAGATGTGAAAGAGAAATTTAAAAAAGCGAAGAAGACCTTGCTGGCTCATAGCCATACATTTGGAAGTGCGCATGCAAAGCTTGAGGCAGAACTGTATGAAGTGTACGAGGAATTGAAGCGGTTCGAAGCAGAAACTGATGCCGGGAATTATTTGGCAGCAAGAGATATTCTAATCAAGCAAAATGAGATCCTGATCGATTTGGGAGAAAAGATTGAAGCGATTCCGGCTATGCTCTCAGACTGTCAGACAGGAATTCCGAATCAGCTGGCAGAAATAAGAGATGGATATAAGGAAATGTCAGAGCAGGGTTATGTATTGGATCACATCCAGATTCAAAGCGAGACAGAGCGGATTTCTGACACACTGGTTATTTTTCAGGAGAAAATCAGGGAACTCGATCTTGAGGGAATCAGTGAGAGCTTACAGGAGATTCATGACTCCATTGAAACGATGTACGATTTGCTTGAGAAAGAAGTACATGCTAATCATTATGTGCTGACAGAAACAGCGAAGACAGAAGGAGCTCTTCATGAGCTTGTAGCGGCTAAGCTTGTTTCAAAAGAGGAAACAGATACAGTTAAGAAAAGCTACCATTTGAGTGAAGAAGATACATCAAGACTTCGCAGCATCGATAAACAGGTAGCGGCTCTTCAAAAGCGGTTTTATCATATTCAGGATCGAATGGCGAACGAAAAAATTGCGTATTCCCTGCTGAAAGAAGAACTGACTGAACTGGAGAGGCAGACAGCTGAAGTCAAGGCGGAGCATGCTGAATACAGGGAAATGCTTCATGCCCTCCGAAAAGAGGAACGGGCGGCACGTGAACAGCTGACAGAAGCAAGAAGGCTGCTTAATGATTCAGCGAGACTCATAAGCAAAAGCAATGTTCCGGGATTGCCGGCACAATATACGGATCTTCTGAGAGAAGCTCAGAGGACCATTGTCCACGTATCGGAAAAATTGGATGAAATCCCTCTTGATATGGTAGCCGTTAATATTCTTCTGGAAGATGCCGTTGCTGCTTCAGCAAAGGTTCATGAACAAACCGAAGACATGATTGAACAGGTTTATTATGTAGAAAAAATCATTCAATACGGGAACCGTTTCAGAAGCCGCAATGATAACCTTTCAAAAGAACTGAACGAGGCGGAGAAGCTGTTCAGACATTATGAGTATGAAAGCTCATTAAAAAAAGCAGCAACAGCCATCGAAACAGTGGAACCAGGTTCGTTTGAAAAAATTGGTATGCTTGTTGAGGAAGATTTGGAAGAGTTGAAAAACAAATAAAAAAAGCGGTGTGAAAAGCCCTGATTAGAGAAAATAAAGAGGCTGGGACATAACTAAAATGGTTGTCCTTAAGCCGAATATTTCTTTGAAAAAGCATGAAAAACAATAAAACCGAACGATTACGAAGCTCTATACCAGAGTTTCAAATAATCGTTCGGTTTTTTTATTCGCTATGTTAAAGCATGTTGATAATTTTTTAAACCCTGTTGATTGAAGCGGAAAGCGAGTGCCTGCAGCGGAAATCACCTAAACGAATGAACTGTAGAAAAGAGTACAAACTCGGACTTACCGGGCAGCCGCCTTGGTTTATTAGGCTGGTTCTAAGCCGGGTTTTATTTAATTAATGACTCCCCTTTGTTTTTAAATGAGGTCTGCGGATAAGGGCAATGGCATATCCGATGACAGCTCCTGCCACAGCCGGTACAAGCCATCCGATACCCTGATTAAATAAAGGGATAAACGTTCCGAAAAATTCAATCAGACCGCCCGGGGCAATTTTTGCTGCTTTGAGCCCGTCTATTATGCTTACAGCACCGGTAAATAATAGACTGCATGCATAAACCTCTGGAGCTCTGCTGAAGATCCGGTCTATAAACGAAAGCAGGATAAGCACAATGGCCAGAGGATAAATAGCGGTAAGAAGCGGCACAGAAAACGTAATCAGCTGGGTTAAGCCGAAATTCGCAATGACCGCCGAAAATACCGTAAGAATGAATACGATTATCTTATACGATAGTTTTGGTAGAATTTTCGAAAAATATTGACCGCATGCAGAGACTAGTCCGACGCTCGTTGTCAGACAGGCAAAAGTGATGGCAAGGGTCAATACGATGTTTCCTAAAGACCCGAACAGAACATTCGCTGCCTGGGACAATATAAGTCCTCCATTGTCCTTGTACCCAATCGCATCAACGCTGGTTGCTCCGAGATAGCCAAGGGACAAGTAGACGATCGCCAATCCTGCCGCAGCAATAAGCCCCGCCTGGATGCAGACCTTCGTAATGGCTTTGCTGCTGGTAACACCCTTATCTCTTACTGCGTTAATGACCACAATCCCGAAGACGAGTGCGGCAAGGGTATCCATAGTCAAGTACCCATCCAAGAAACCTTTGAAAAACGGGCCGTTCTCGTAAGCAGCCTGAGGAGTCTTGGGTGATCCCATTGGCGTGGCAATTGTCTTAATCGCTAATAAAGCAAGAATTGCCAGCAGTGCGGGTGTCAACAGCTTTCCGATCCGGTCTACAAGCTTGCTTGGGTTTAAAGAAAGCCAGTAGGTGACACCGAAGAAAAGCACCGTATAAAGCACCAGAGAGAAGCCGCTCTTAGCCATCCCTTCAGAAAGAAAAGGAGTAACTCCGATTTCATAGGCCACCGTTCCTGTTCTAGGAATCCCGAATAGAGGGCCAATCGCTAAGTAAAGGATGATCGTAAATACAATACCGAATACAGGGTGAATCCTGCTTCCTAAAGTTTGGACATCTGAACCGGTAAGACCAATAGCGATGACACCGAGCAGAGGAAGACCTACCCCTGTTATAAGAAATCCCGTGATGGCAATCCATACATTTGTTCCTGCAGCCTGTCCCAGCGAAGGCGGGAAAATCATATTTCCTCCTCCGAAAAAGAGGGCAAATAGCATTAGCCCGACGACAAATGTTTCTTTTGATGACAAACCTTGTTTCATGTTCAGCCTCCTGATTCCGACGATACATACCGGTAAGATCGTAACACAGCTTTATAAAAAATGTCGAATTGTTCAACTGTTTCAATTTTAATTATATTCAAAAAATTAACCAGGTCAACGCATATATTTCTCCATTTCATTATTGTAGCCAATATGGTAACATATTACGATGTGTGCATTTATTCTTGGAGGAATGAAAATGCTATATTTAGACAACAGTGCCACGACCGAACCCTATCCAGAAGTAATGGAATCCTATATAAAAATTACGAAAGAGTTTTTTGCAAATCCTTCTTCCCTGCACAAGCTGGGAAGCCAGGCTGAACACCTTTTAAGACAGGCAAGGAAGCAGACGGCCAATCTCCTGCATGTAAGGGAAGAAGAAATTGTATTTACATCTGGAGGTACAGAAGCCAATAACCTGGCTATAAAAGGAACGGCATTTTCAAAAAAACAAAGAGGAAAGCACATTATCACTTCAGCTGTTGAACATCCTTCTGTCATGGAATCCTGTTTGCAGCTTGAAAAAGATTTTGGCTTTCAGCTTACTATTCTTCCAGTAGATGAAAATGGAAGAGTCTCTCCGGAACAGCTGAAGCGTGAACTGAAAGAAGATACGATTCTCGTCTCCATTATGCATGTGAATAATGAAGTAGGAACCATCCAGCCGATACAGGAAATCGCAAATATATTAAAGGATTATCCGAATGTCACCTTTCATACAGATCATGTTCAGGGCGCTGCGAAGGTGCCGCTGGATCTAAGTCACCCGGGCATTGATTTATGCACACTTTCTGCCCATAAATTTCATGGACTTAAAGGAACGGGGATCCTTTTTATAAAAAAAGGGCTGCGCCTTACTCCGCTTTTGTCAGGAGGAGACCAGGAAAATCAGCTTAGATCCGGTACTGAGAGTGTGGCAGGAATAGCAGCGGCTGCAAAAGCACTGCGTATGTCTATGGAGGATTTCAGAAAGCATGGACCTGCTGTGGAGGAGACGAAGAGACAAATTCTAAATAGGCTGCGTGAAATCAACGGGGTCGAAATCAATACCCCTCTTGAACAATCTGCGCCTCATATTATTCATTTCTCTGTTCCCGGTATTAAATCTGAGGTTCTCGTACACATGCTTGAAGAAAAAGATATATTTGTTTCCACCACTTCAGCGTGTTCCTCAAGAAAAAGTTTGCCGAGTCCAACCCTCCTTGCTATGAATAAAAGCAAGGATGCTGCCTTAAGCGGCATACGGATCAGCCTGGCAATGAATACGGATGATTCAAAACTGGAAAAGCTGTTCGCTTCTTTGGAACAGGCAATTCCATATATTATGAAAATGAAGAGGTAAAAAGCGATGCAATTTGAACATATACTCGTACGGTTTGGTGAAATTTCCACTAAGGGGAAAAACCGCAGCAAATTTGTTGACCGTCTAAGAAGAAATATGAAGGAAGTTTTAAAGGATTTCCCGGCTCTCCGGTTTCAATCGAACCGGGACCGAATCTTTGTTAAATTAAATGGCGAGCCTCATCAAGAAATATCATCAAGGCTGACCAAAATTTTCGGGATTCATTCTTTCAGCCTTGCAGCCAAGTGCGAAAGCGAAGTGGAAGAAATTAAGCAGACGGCTCTGGAAGCCATCAAATCGGTATTTAAACCGGGAGATACGTTTAAAATCAGTGCGCGACGGGCAGATAAAACCTTTTCTGTACCGTCTGACGTACTGAATGGGGTAATCGGCGGCTATATTCTTTCGAATACAGAAGGTTTAACGGTTAATGTAAAAAATCCGGACCATGAGATCAAAGTGGAAGTGAGAGCTGAAGGGACATACATCATGTTCCAGGATACATTTGGTCCCGGAGGTCTTCCGGCAGGAATAAGCGGAAAGGCAATGCTTATGCTTTCCGGAGGCCTGGATAGCCCTGTAGCAGCTTATATGACGATGAAAAAAGGGGTTGAACTTGAAGCTGTTCACTTCTTCAGTCCACCCTATACAAGTGAACGTGCGAAGCAAAAAGTAGTCGATCTAGTCGAGCAGCTTTCCATGTACGGAGGAAAAATAAAGCTTCACATCGTTCCGTTTACGGCGATTCAGGAACAAATTCAGCAGCAGGTGCCCGAAAACTATACGATGACATCCACACGGAGGATGATGCTCCGCATTACAGATCAGCTTCGTGTGAAGAACAGCGGTCTTGCGATCGTGACGGGTGAAAGTCTTGGCCAGGTAGCGAGCCAGACGCTTGAAAGCATGTATGCCATTAATGATGTAACAAGCACACCTGTAATCAGACCCCTCATTTCCTATGATAAACCTGAAATCATTAAGATGGCCAAGGAGATCGGGACGTATGAGATCTCCATTCGCCCATATGAAGATTGCTGCACCATCTTTTCGCCATCGGCTCCGAAAACAAGACCGAAGCTTGACAAAGCGAACAGGTACGAAAGCTTTGTAGACTTTGAGAGCCTTACGGAAGCAGCTGTAGAAAAAACGGAAACGATTCTTTTTGATCAAAAAAGAATGGAAGAAGATGCGGATTTAAACAGTCTGCTTTAAGCTTCTTTACCAGTCCTGTATTTTACTAACAATTACCAGGAAGATTTAAAGAATGAAGCCATGTGTTATTACACACTCTATATTCACAAGGAGGTGAGAACACATGGCACAAAGCAGACAAAGCAGCTCTAACCAACTGGTAGTTCCAGGCGCTCAGCAAGCGATCGATCAAATGAAATACGAAATCGCTTCTGAATTCGGAGTGAACCTTGGACCAGAAACTACTGCACGCGCTAACGGATCTGTAGGTGGAGAGATCACTAAGCGTCTAGTTTCTTACGCTCAATCAAACATGAGCGGATACCAAAAATAATAAATAAACATGGCTACAGGAGCAGGGGAAACCCTGCTCTCTTTTTGTGTTTTGAAAAACTCTTTCATAATAAATTTTTGTAATATTATTCAAAACTTTATAAATATTTTGTATAATTAACATAACAAAAGAAGTAGGGGGAATAAAATGAACCGGGAAAGCCTGCTAGCACCTGAACATTATAATCTTATAAAAGAAATAGAACAGAATGCAGAGATGCAGAAGACAGCATTGATTTGGGATAATGGGGTAACCCAAAAGGAGATTACATACAAAGAATTAATAAACAAAGCAAACAGAATTGGAAGCGCTTTAATTGAGGCGGGGATGAGGCAGGGCGACAAACTTTTAATCATGACTCCGAGAATTTTAGAGGCGTATGCCGTTTATATGGGGGCTCTAAAAGCGGGAATCGTCGTTATACCAAGTTCCGAACTCCTGAGGCCAAAAGATTTGCGCTACAGAATTATTCACGGGGAAGTAAAGGGAATCATTTGCTATGATCAATTTACAAATCAGACGAATGAAGTGGAAGAAGCCTCTCCCCTTTTAAAGTGGGTAATTGGAGCGAAACAGCCGGGATGGAGATCACTAGAAGAAGAAATGGACGTTCAGTCAGGTGAACTTGCTTTTGCTGATACGAAAAGCGGCAGTACAGCATTTTTATCCTATACGTCAGGAACGACCGGAAATCCAAAAGGAGTAATCCATACTCACGGATGGGCTTATGCCCATTTGCGTACAGCTGCATCCAACTGGCTTTCTATTAAGAAAGAAGATAAAGTTTGGGCTACCGCAGGTCCAGGATGGCAAAAATGGATTTGGAGTCCGTTTTTATCCGTTCTTGGGATGGGCGCAACAGGGTTTATTTACCACGGTAAATTTGAAGCATCGCGCTATTTGCAGCTGCTTCAGGACCAGAGGATTAACGTTTTATGCTGTACGCCCACGGAATATAGACTGATGGCAAAGGAACAGAATCTTTCCAGGTTTGATTTGTCAGAGCTCCATAGCGCCGTTTCAGCCGGTGAACCCCTGAACAGAGAGGTAATCGATACATTTAAAAAGCATTTTCAGATTGAAGTGCGCGATGGATATGGACAAACAGAAAATACGCTCCTCGTCGGTGTCATGAAAGGAATGAAAATCAAACCAGGTTCAATGGGGAAACCGACGCCGGGCAATACGGTCGAGATTATTGATGAGCAGGGATATATCTGCAAAGCGGGCGAAGTGGGTGACATAGCCGTTCACCGTTCTACTCCGGCGCTTTTCAAAGAATATTATAAGGACCCCGAAAGAACCGCCATGCAATTCAGGGGAGAATACTATTTGACGGGAGACAGAGCAAGAAAGGATGAAGACGGGTATTTTTGGTTTGAAGGCCGGTCAGATGATATCATCATCAGTTCCGGTTATACAATTGGTCCGTTTGAAGTAGAAGACGCGCTGATTAAACATCCTTTTGTCAGAGAATGTGCAGTGATTGCGAGTCCTGATGAAATAAGAGGAAGCGTTGTAAAAGCGTTTGTTGTTCTCAGCCAGGATGCAGATGCGAAAGATCCTGGAATTATCCCGATGCTTCAGGAGCATGTGAAAAAATTAACGGCTCCTTATAAATACCCAAGGAAAATCGAGTTTGTCGAAGATTTGCCAAAAACGGCTTCCGGAAAAATCCGGAGAGTGGAACTTCGTCAAAAAGAGCAAATTCAGGAAAGTGTCTAAAACAGGAACCGGGCATACGCCTGGTTTTCTTTATGGAAAATATATGCTAAGATACTCATATTTTAAAGGAGGGGAGGAGTATGTATGGGAACTCTTTGGTACGGCGGAACCGTCTATACGATGGGAAATGCCAATGATACGGTTGAGGCCATATATACAGAAGGCAGTCAAATAAAAGCAGCGGGAAATGAGCATGATCTCCGTGCGCTTTATGCGGCAGCCATATCAAAAGAAGTAAATCTGGAACGGATGACCCTTCTTCCAGGTTTTACAGACAGTCACCTTCATTTAATCGGACACGGCGAAAAGTTGATGAGGCTTGATTTTTCCGCTATGGAAAGCCATAAGGAAATTCAGGAAGCACTCGTACATAAGATTGAAGAAACTCCCTCCGGAGAATGGATCATTGGTGAAGGCTGGAATGAAAATCAGCTTCAGGAAGGGTATATGTTTGACCGGAGTGTACTGGATAAAATGTCTTCCGATCATCCGATTGTACTCAAGCGGATTTGCCGCCACGCCATTCTAGTCAATTCAGCCGCATTAATGGCAGCGGGAATAACGGAAAAAACAGCAGATCCTGCGGGCGGAATCATCGAGAGAAGAGAGGATGGTTCTTTAACGGGACTTTTGCTTGACCGGGCTCAGGATATCGTGCTGTTCGAGACCATGCCGCCTGTATCGAAAGAGTATATAAAAAAAGCCCTGTATTTAGCCGTACATGATTGTTTCAGGCACGGTCTGGTAGGCGGCCACTCTGAGGATCTGTCCTATTATGGAGCTATGGACCTTCCAATAAAAGCTTATCAGGAAGTTTTGTCAAAGGAACTCCCGTTTAAAGCCCATCTCCTGATTCATCATTTCGTTATGGATGAATTTGCCCGGAAAGCCATCCCGGAAAACCGTTATATGGAGTTCGGAGCCATAAAGATTTTCGCAGATGGGTCACTGGGCGGCAGAACGGCTCTGCTGAGTGAACCGTATTTGGATGAACCGGATGTATCCGGTGTTGCCGTACATACTCAAAGTGAATTAAATGAGCTTGTTTACAAAGCAAGAAAAATAGGAAAAGAAATAGCCATTCACGTAATTGGAGACAAAGCGTTTGAAATGGCTCTAAATGCGGTTAAAGCCCATCCGCCGGCCTCCGGCCAAAAAGACCGTTTTATACATGCACAAATTTTAAGACCTGATTTAATGGAGCGGGCAAGATATACACCAATCATTCTTGATATACAGCCCGGCTTTACGGCAAGTGATTTCCCATGGGTTATAGACCGGCTTGGCGAAGAGCGGTTAACCTACTCTTTTGCCTGGAAGACGCTTCTGGATTTAGGTATTCCATGTGCAGGAGGTTCCGATGCCCCGATTGAGCCGATTAATCCGCTGCACGGCATCCATGCAGCCGTAACAAGAAAAAGCATTCATACACCGGATGAGCCCGGCTACTTTATGAAAGAAGCCCTTTCTATGTATGAGGCGATCCGGCTTTATACTGCCGGAAGTGCAAAAGCGATTCATAAAGAGGCGGAAAGAGGGAAGATTGAGGCAGGATACGACGCGGATTTTACAGTGCTTGACCACGATCCTTTTCAAATGGAAAATCCGGATAAGCTCTTGGAAACATCAGTTGTCATGACGATTGCTGAAGGAGAAATGGTTTATCGGAAAAAAAGTTCTGCTGAATAAAAGAAAAAGGGAGTGCCCATAAAATGGACACTCCTTTTTCTTGCTATTATAAGAAACTCCGTTTGACTTTTTCCCAAAATGAGTTGTCCTTCAGTTTGACGGTTTTGATAATGGACGAACTCAAGGTGATCTCAATCTCTTTCACGTTTCGGATGCTCAGGGCTTCATTATCCATTCCAATGACAGGATAATCATTGCCGTCCTGGGCAACCTCAAGCCGAAGTCTGCGGCTGCCGCTTAAGACAAAGGAGGAGCCGAGTGTCCGGTAGCGATTATTATTCAAAGAGGCGAGCTCACTTACTTGAAAGCAGGGAAGAAGCGGATCGATCACGGCTCCGTTTACCGATTTGCTGTAAGCTGTGCTTCCGGTTGGGGTTGAAATAATCATTCCATCACCCCTGAATGTTTCAAAGTGGATATCATCTATATGAACATCGATTACAAACGTTTTAATGATTCCAGAGCGAATGGTACACTCATTCAAGCATTTGAAGGAAGCGGATTCATCAATCTTTACATCAATGACCGGATATTTTCTTACTTCAATTTGCTCTGTGGTAATCGCTTCAATAATTTTTTCTGTATCATCTAATACAAAGTCACAATAAACGCTGGCTGAACCTTTCGTACTGATTCCAACATACAGGCAATCGTCCCTGAAGTTCGTTTTTCTGACAGCCTGCAAAAAGGTTCCGTCCCCGCCGATACTTGCAATGATGCTTGCGTCTTCTGCACGGGGGACTACAGTAAATCCGTATTTTTCGGCTAGCTTTGACAAAGATTGTGCTTTAGCTTCTAGTAATTCTGAGTTTCGATAGAAAAAAAATACGTTGCGGCGATTGTTCATGGTACATCCTCCCTTAAAATGGAAATGTTATCCTTGAAGAGTAAAATTATGATACAATGTCTTATGTTGTTTATTTTACCATTTATCCTTCCTTTCATGTTCATTTTACCGATGAAAGGAAAGAGTTTTAAAAAGATTTCAAATTGGTTGTTACCGAAGGAGGATAAGGAATGAATGGAAAAAGGTGGGCCGCCTTAGGGATTGCCCTTGTGCTCGTGGTCGTTTCTGCCATATTTAATACGGTGATAACGTTCCAAAGCGCAGCGAATGAAGTATTGAGTATGAATGATTCGGAGTTTGATGAAGAAGTCATTGAAGAAGGCACAGCTGATAATCGGATTGCCGTGCTGGAAGTGAACGGTGTCATCCAGGACACAGGAGAGTCCTCCTCTGTTTTTCAAAGCTCAGGATACAATCATCAGGAGTTTCTGAAAAAAATCGAAGCCATTCAGAAAGACCGTTCCATTAAAGGGGTCATTCTGAATGTAAACTCTCCAGGCGGCGGAGTAGTAGAGAGTGCGGAAATACATAAGCATTTAATGGAACTGAAAAAGAAAGCAAAAATTCCTCTTTATGTATCAATGGGAACAACGGCAGCGTCTGGCGGGTATTATATTTCAACCGCAGCAGATAAAATCTACGCAGCTCCTGACACGCTCACCGGATCTCTTGGTGTGATCATGGAGGGTGTAAACTATGGGGAGCTCGCAAAGCAATACGGAGTGAAGTTCCAAACGATCAAGAGCGGTCCTTATAAAGACATCATGTCGCCGACCCGTGATATGACGAAAGAAGAGCAGGACATTCTTCAGGCAATGGTGAATAATGCATATGAAGGATTTGTAGGGGTAATTTCGGAAGGGCGCAAAATGAGTCCGGAAGATGTGAAAAAAATAGCGGATGGCCGGATTTATGACGGGCGCCAGGCGAAGGAAAAGAATCTTGTAGATGAGCTGGGCTATATCGATGACACGATTGCATCCATGGAAAAAGACTTGAAGCTTGCCAATGCTGAGGTATTTAAATATAAACAAAGCTCAGGATTTGATTCCCTTCTCTCAATGGGAGCTAAGAAAGCATTCAGCGAAGAGTATCAAATGCTTGGTCTGTATGAACTATTCTCAAAACCGTCAAATAGCCGATTAATGTACATGTATGCAAAATAAAGGAGGGCGTTTTCATGGAAACAACATTTGATGATGCGAGACAGCCCTCCGTCCAGCCCGAATCCATCCAGCCGGAGCCTGCATTTGGGGGATTCTGGATACGCTTTTGGGCCTACCTCGTCGATTTGGCCGTCATAGCTGGAATCAATGCGATTTTAATTAAGCCTATTTTCATTCTTACAGGAGCCGATGGAGGAACTTCCTTTTTTTCTCCTAAACCGCTTTTGCAGCTGATGGTCTATTTCCTTTACTTCGTTCTTATGACGAAGTTTCTCAATCAGACGCTCGGTAAAATGATTTTCGGAATCCGGGTGATTTCCTTTAAGGAAGAAAAGCCTCTAACATGGGGGACGGTTTTATTCAGGGAAGTCGTAGGAAGATTTATCAGCAAAACGATATGGATTGGATATGCAGTGGCCGGTTTTACACAGAAAAAACAGGCGCTTCATGACTTGTTTGCGGACACAGCCGTCATTCATGAGAACCTGTTCAAAAAAAACTAACGATGAACCGCTTCCTTTAAACAGGAAGCGGTTTTTTTGATGAAATTGCAAACGAGTAAAGGGAATGCGGGCATTATGTTCCGTTTAGAAGAAAGAGAAAGAGGTGATAATGATATGCTGAAAGGAGCGGATATAAGTGAGCTGGGTTTATGGAATTATAATTTTTTTCTCATTTTTTATATTGCTGCTGTCGGTTACAAAACTAACGATTACGGTTGAATATTCCAGGTCAGGGAAAAATGATGATTTAAAAGTAAGACTAAGAGCATGGCATGGAATCGTCCGCTACACGTATAAAGTGCCGGTTATAAAGGCGGATGAGAACAAGATGAGTGTAAGTGTCATGAAGGAAAAGAATCTTGGCAAAGAAGAAAGCGGAGGCAAAACGAAAAAGGATAACATTTCGGAAGAAGATGTGAAGACGAGTCTGAAAGATATTAAAGAACTTACAGCCCATGTAACCGGTCTTCATGAAATAACAAAGAAATTCCTGAAACATATAGAAATTATCAAATTAGAATGGCATTCCAGATTTGGACTTGGAGATGCTGCGTCTACAGGCGGTGCAGCCGGAATGGTCTGGACGCTTAAAGGGCTCATCTGCGGAGCGGCTGGCCAGTACATGAAGCTAAAGGCAAATCCGCTGCTCTCTGTTGTCCCCGTGTTTCACGGGCTCTGTTTGGATATACAGGTAATAGGTATAGTCAGGTTTCGAATCGGACATGCTATTATCGGTGGAATTCGTTTCGTAAAATATTGGAAAGGCGGGAAACCGTCGTTTGCCAATAAACCTTTATCCAAAATATTTGGAGAACACAATAAACCTGCATAGGGGGCAGAAATATGAGTGACCATCCAATTCAAGGCCTGATGAAGACGGCTATGGAAAATCTAAAGCAAATGGTTGATGTAAATACAATTATTGGAGACCCGGTTGAAACACCTGACGGCAGTGTCATTTTAACTGTTTCAAAAGTGGGCTTCGGATTTGCCGCAGGTGGAAGTGAATTCGGACAGCCTGCAGGAGAAGATCAATCCTTTTCACAGCCTCAAGCCGGACATGTGAGCGGAAATAACCCGAAAAACAAAATGCCTTTCGGCGGAGGAAGCGGCGGCGGAGTATCCATTACGCCGATTGCCTTTTTAATTGTAGGCCACAATGGGGTAAAAATGCTTCATTTAGACGAAAGCACCCACTTATACGAAAGAATTCTTGAATCAGCTCCTCAAACTATTGAAAAAATCCAGAAAATGTTCAAAAAAAATGATTCTCAATCAAAAGGGCAGCAGCCTTCATCGATGAGAGACGATATTGACTTTTAAAGGCTGTTTGGGACTTGAACACATTGCGGATCACCAAGCATTATGAATGAAATAGAGGTCAATTCAAAATTTTCAGAAGCGAATCACAGAGCAGGTCAACCTCGTCTTTTAAAAAACAGGGAAATGCAATCTAAGCGTTTCCTTTTTTTCGTTTGTGCTTAATCTGAATGAAGGAGGGCTTCACTTTACCTTTAACAGCTGGACCGGTAAAACTCTGCAGCTGCTTACGTGTAAAAATCCCCGCAGCTAATGATGATCATCGCTGGATGAAAAAGCTCTTTTGTTATTTTTGTAAAATTAAGTAAATTATTCAATGTTAAGTTTGCAAAGCCACTTATGACAAGCTATCATTGAATAGTACATACAGATATTAGAGGAGGAATAAAAATGGCGAAAATTACATTTAAAGGAAATTCGGTAACTCTTCCCGAGACCGAAGTGAAAAAAGGGGACAAAGCACCTGATTTCCGCGTTCTGGCCAATGATATGTCTGAAGTCACACTGGCTGACTCAAATGGAAAAGTGCGTATTATCTCCGTGGTTCCTTCTATTGATACAGGCGTTTGCGATGCTCAAACAAGAAAATTTAATGAAGAAGCAGCGAAACTTGATAACGTAACCGTGTTAACGATCAGCAATGACCTTCCGTTTGCCCAAAAACGATGGTGTGCTGCAAATGGACTGGAAAATGTCATCACACTGTCCGATCACCGTGATCTTTCATTCGGTGAAGCATACGGTGTTGCGATTAAAGAACTCCGCCTTCTTGCCCGAGCGGTATTTGTCGTTAACAGCAGCGATGAAATTGTTCATGCAGAATATGTAAGTGAGGCAACAAACCATCCGGATTATGAAGCAGCGATTGAAGCAGCGAAAGCAGCCAAATAAAAAACAACGTGAAGGCCCCCGGATTTTATTACCGGGGGTTTTTTGAGGCATAAGTCTTGTCTTTCAGGCACAGCTTATCTAAAATGATAGGAAGTATGCTCTAGGAGGAGAAGTGGATGCAAACCGTTTCAAATATGGAAAGGCTGTTTACCGCATTAAACGAGTCAGCTGAACAGCTTGCCGAAGAACTGGAATTATCCTATGTAGAGGCAGTCGCAGAAACAGGGGAAAATTTATTCCATGGTGAGGTTCTGCAAGATGAGTTAAGTGAAATTGCCAAAAAGAAATTACAAAAAATATATGCTGACATCCAGCTTGATACATACGAATCAGAAGAAATCAGAAAAGCGTTCCAATTGTGTGTGCTAAAAGGACTGAAAGAGGGAGCTCATCCAAATCATCAGATGACACCTGATTCAGTTGGTATTTTTGTCGGCTATCTCGTGCAGCGGTTCATGAGCAGGCAGACCCGGTTCTCGTTGCTCGACCCTGCTGTCGGAACGGGAAACCTGCTGACTTCTGTATTAAATCAGCTGAAGGATCATGAGGTGGAAAGCACCGGGGTGGATGTAGATGATTTGTTAATCCAGCTTTCCTATATCAATGCAAATCTTCAAAAACACCCTGTTCAATTTTACAATCAGGACAGTCTGCAGAATTTGTTTGCAGATCCGGCGGATGCCGTGATATGTGATCTGCCCGTTGGATACTATCCGAATGATGAAGGAGCGGCCTCTTTTAAGCTGAAAGCAGATGAAGGCCATTCCTATGCCCACCATCTCTTTATTGAACAAAGCATGAACCATGCTAAGCCGGGCGGATTTTTATTTTTTATCATTCCCAATCAGCTATTCAGTTCAAAAGAAGCACCTAAATTAAATGAATTTATTAAAGAGCATGCCTATATTCAGGGATTGCTGCAGCTTCCCCTTTCCATGTTCCAGGGAGAACAGCATGCGAAAAGCATCTTCATTCTTCAGAAAAAAGGAGAAGGAGCGTCTGCACCTAAGCAGGCCATGCTTGCAGACCTCCCGAAATTCTCAAATTTCGAGGGAATGCAGGCTATGATGAAACAAATTAATGAATGGTTTGATACGAACAGATAATAAAAGACCGGACTGGGAATTGAACCAGTCCGGTCTTTTTAGCTCTTTTACATGCAGCTGCTGTTCAGGCATTCGCTTATCCGGAGGGCGGTGAGCCGTCACGCCGCTTTGCGCCTGAGGGATCTCCCGCTGCATTAAGCGATCCAGTCAACAGGAGTAAAAATCAGCACTATGCAAGCATTGCCTATCTCTATTTGTTAAGAGGAGAGTCGTTGCTTCCGTCCAATTGTGTAGAAGGCGGAAACAAGCAGAATCCCTGATGCGGTTAAAAAGATTGCGGAGATAGGCACTCTTTCGGCCGCTGCTCCAGCTGCAAGCGAACCTAATCCGAAGGTTAATGCAAGCATGGAGCTTTGTGCAGAATATATTTTCGTTAAAAGCGGTGCAGGCGTACTGCGCTGCATGGCAGTCTGAAGACTAACGGACTTCAGCTGTTCCATCACCCCGAATAAGGCGGAGGCCGCTAGTGCAATCCATGGAATGGCTGTTACTCCAAAAATAAAGGTAGCCGCACTGATTCCGAAAGCACCCGTTATGATAATCTTTCCGCTATTTCGGTCCATCCACGAAGAATAGAGGACACCAAATACACCCCCGGCAATTAACCCTGCAAAAAAACTGGCGTTTATATACCCCCACCATTCTTCTCCGAGGTGAAGCTGCTCCTTTACATAAAGATAGAGGATGGCAGCGATCCATACGGTTCCGGCTGCTGTTTCCAGGAGCAAAATAAAATGAATGGTTCTGAGCTGCTGAATCCGCCATATCTCCAGCCAGCCGTCCTTCAGCTGATTCCGCAGCTTTTGTTTCGGAGCATAGAAAAAAGGCGCAGATCCAAGCTTGATTTTCACAAGCAGATACGCTGAGAGAGCATAGAGGGCCGCAGTGAGCCAAATCATCGTCATGGAGCCCCATGCTGATGTCAGCAGGCCGCCTGCCGCCCATCCTCCAAGCTGGACGCTCTGATCGATGCTTGCTGTAAAGCTGTTTGCTTTCACAAGCTCCTCCGAAGGAACAATGCCAGGAAGCATCGCGTTTTTTGCTGGGGCAGCCCATCCATCCAGAGTGGAAATCAGAATGATGCAAGTAAATACGAAAAATAAATGTACCGTCTCTTCTGCTGAAAGACTAAGAGCGAGCAGAAGAAGAAAAACGGTCTTTCCTGCCTGTGAATAGGCTAGAATGTTTTCTATCTTCCATTTATCCATGATGACGGGCGCAGCCAGACCGCTTAAGAAACGGGCAGCTGTTATGGAAAAAGGCACAGCAGCAAGGGAAAAAGCGGATCCTGTTACGTGATACAGCAGAGCGATCAATGCGGCGGCATAGAATATATCCCCTGCATTTGCAATGGTTTGTCCCATCCACAAGTAGCGGAAGTTTGCAGTTTTCATAGTGGCAAATCCCCTTTTTTTATGTTTTCTCAGGAAGGATTTTGCCTTTACATGGGATCTCTCCTCTCTCAATTTAACTGTTAAACTTGGCTGTTGATTTGCAGCCAGCAGGCGCTCACTTTCCGCGGGGCGGGCGGTGAGTCTCCTCGCCGCTTAGCGCCTGCGGGGTCTCACCTGTCCCGCTGCTCTAAGCAGGAGTCTCACGCCTTCCACTCCAATCAACCGGTGTTAAACACATCCAAATGAAAAGCATCAGCCGAAATTTACATATTCTTGCCTCTCTCCGATTCCATTTTTTCCTATTATATATGGTTTTGAGGATGTTTTGTATGATTTATTTGAGAAGATGAAAGTATATGAAAGACTGTTTTTCTGCACAAATGAAGATATTCCCCTATTTTTTTGCCAAAATTTGATTTGTGCAAAAAAAATTGCGCATGTACAATGAAACCAATCATGAAGAAGGGAGGCGCATGGAATGGAACATGCCGTTTTTTTTCCGGTAAACGAACAATCGCTCCTGATTGAGTTTGGAACAGAATCAAGTGAAAAGCTTCGTGGAAGAATCAGACAATTTACAGATTTGCTGGATCAGCAGAATTATCCGTGGCTGGTTGAGTACATACCTGCTTTCACCAACATTACACTTATCTTCAATCTTCTTTATTTTAAAGACAAACCTGAACAATCTCATCTCTTGATCCAAAACGAATTGGAGAAACTGCTTGCGGAAATAGGAGAGGAGGCGCCAGTAAGCGAAAATTCCTCCCTTGTGAGAATTCCGGTATGCTACGAAGACGATTTTGGCATGGATTTAGATGAAGTGGCATCTTTGAATGGCTTAACGAAAGAAGAGGTGATCCGCCTTCATACTGAAAGAGAGTATCCTGTATATATGATTGGTTTTTCACCTGGCTTTCCCTACCTCGGCGGAATGAACAATAAAATTGCCGCGCCTCGCAAAGGTAAGCCAAGGTCAAAAATTCCTGCCGGTTCCGTAGGAATTGCTGGTACTCAAACGGGGGTATATCCGATGGAAACTCCAGGCGGATGGCAGATTATCGGCAGAACGCCCCTTTCGTTATTTAATCCGGAAAACGAGCCGCCCACTCTTTTGCAGGCGGGAGATTCTGTGGAGTTTTATCCAATCAGCAGAGAAGAATATTACCGTCTAAAGGAGTCCTAGTATGAGTTTAAAAATTCTTCAGTCCGGTCTGCACAGCACAATTCAGGATATGGGCAGATCCGGCTACCAGAAATATGGAGTCATTAAAAGCGGAGCCATGGATCTATATGCGCACCGCCTTGCCAATGTATTAACCGGAAATTCCGAAGACGAAGCTACAATTGAAATGACACTCCTTGGTCCGACCATTGAATTCACAGAAGATACGGTAATTGCTTTGACAGGGGGCAATCTTTCTCCCAAAATCAGCGGAAAGCCTATCCCGCTATGGCGGCCTGTCTATGTAAAGGCAGGGGCAAAGCTAGAATTTGGAGCACCTGTTTCGGGATGCAGAACGTATATGGCCGCAGCAGGCGGCTATGATCTTGAACCGGAGATGGGAAGTTTTTCTACATATCTAAAGGCGGGAATAGGAGGTTTTCATGGACGGGCCCTTAAAGTAAACGATGAACTGCGTATCAAAAACTCTGATTTACTGGATAAAGCAGAGTTTAAAGATACGGATGACTTGGCTATTTCTGCAGGCTGGTATATGAAACCATTCTATAATCCGGATAACAAAACAATTAAATACATAAAGGGAAGAGAATATGACTGGTTTACAGAAGATTCTCAAACAGCTTTTGAGAAAGAAGAATTTTCATTGAGCAGTCAATCAGACCGGATGGGCTTTCGGCTGGATGGACCGGTTTTAACCTTAAAAGAAAAAAGAGAACTTCTTTCTGAAGCGGTTGGGTTCGGAACCATTCAAGTTCCGGCAGGCGGCCAGCCGATCATCCTGATGGCTGATCATCAAACCACTGGAGGCTATCCGAAAATCGGCCAGGTCATTGCAGACTGCCTGCCGGCTCTTGCACAGCTCAAGCCCGGAGAGAAAATCAGGTTTGAGGAAACAACGGTCGAGGAAGCGCAAATTCTGCTTGTGAAAAGAGAAAAGGAAATTGAATTTCTCCGTTCCATGGTAAAGGACAAATTTGAAAGGGGGGTTTTATAGCATGCAAATAGACTTAAACTGCGATTTGGGAGAAAGCTTCGGTTCCTACCGGATCGGCAACGATGAAGCAATCCTGCCCCTTGTTTCCTCTGTGAATATTGCATGCGGGTATCATGCAGGCGATCCCTCTGTTATGAGAAAGACAGTCAGACAGGCTCTGGACAGTCATGCTGCAATCGGCGCTCATCCGGGCCTCCCTGATCTGCAGGGCTTTGGCAGAAGGGCTTGGACACTGTCACCTGATGAAGCGTATGACATCGTTCTGTATCAAATCGGGGCCCTTGATGGTTTTGTCCGTTCTGAAGGCGGCCGCATGCATCATGTGAAACCTCACGGAGCGCTCTACAATATGGCAGCCGCTGACCCCTTCCTTGCCAAAGCGATTGCAAAAGCCATATATAAATATGATGCCTCCCTTATTTTATTTGGATTGTCCGGCAGCGAACTCTTAAAAGCAGGGAAGGAAACGGGGTTAAAAACGGCAAGTGAGGTATTCGCTGACAGAACGTATCAAAGCTCAGGCGCCCTTACGCCGAGGACACATCCACATGCGCTCATAACAGATCACGGCACGGCGATTGAGCAGGTAAAGAAGATGATTCTGGAGCAAAAAACGATGAGTACGGATGGGCAAGAAATACCGATTACTGCAGATACTGTGTGCATCCATGGAGATGGAGCCCACGCGCTGGAATTTGCCGAGAAAATAGGAAGAGAACTGCAGCAATCAGGAATTGAAATAAAATCAGTTGAATGACGGGAGGGTAAAAAATGAAAGAAAATCGTTTAAGCATCTTGATGGGAGCCGCTTTTTTAATGGCCACATCAGCAATCGGACCCGGTTTTTTAACACAGACCACTTTCTATACAGAAAAACTTGCCGCTTCTTTCGGCTTTGTCATTTTAATTACGATTATTTTGGACATCGGGGTCCAGCTGAACGTGTGGAGAATAATTGCGGTTTCTGAAAAGAGGGCCCAGGATATCGCCAATATGGTTTTGCCTGGCCTCGGAATCTTTGTCGCGATCCTGATTGTATTCGGCGGGCTTGCTTTTAATATTGGGAATATCGGCGGGGCCGGTCTTGGATTTAATGTTCTCTTCGGTATTGACCAGAAGTTAGGGGCAATAATTGCAGCGGCGATCGCCATTGCGGTATTCGTTGTGAAAGAGGCTGGAAAACTGATGGATAAATTTGCACAGATCATGGGCTTTTTGATGATTCTGCTGACGATTTATGTCGCGTTTTCAAGCAGCCCTCCTGTAGGAGAGGCGATTACCCGATCCTTCGTGCCTGAAAAAACCGACTTTGTGGCGATTGTCACTTTAGTGGGAGGGACCGTTGGAGGGTACATTACCTTTGCGGGAGGACACCGTCTTCTGGAAGCAGGAATTAAAGGGCGAAAATCACTTCCGCAGGTTAATCAAAGTGCCGTAACAGGAATTGCTGTTGCATCCCTTATGAGAATTTTTCTTTTCCTTGCATCCCTTGGAATTGTTGCCCAGGGACTGACGATTGACAAAAATAACCCTCCTGCCTCTGTGTTTCAGCATGCAGCCGGAGACATAGGCTACAAATTTTTCGGAGTCGTTCTCCTTGCGGCGGCCATTACTTCTGTCATTGGTGCTGCCTACACATCTGTAACCTTTATTCAGACGTTCAGTTCAGCAGTAGAGAAATACCAGAAGGCAACAATCATTGGGTTCATTTTAATCTCCACCATTGTATTTGTAGCCGTGGGCAATCCTGTTCAGCTATTGCTTCTGGCAGGTGCACTGAATGGGCTGATTTTGCCGATTACACTGGCTGTCATGCTGATTGCCGCATACAAAAAAACAATTGTCGGGGATTATAAGCATCCAATTGCCCTTACGATTTTCGGTGTCATAATTTGTGTAATCATGGCTGCTCTAAGCATCTCAACACTTGGTACAAATTTTTCGAAGCTATTTTAATACAATCTCGAGTCCGGGGGCTGCCCGGACTTTTTGTTTCGGGAAAATAGGGGGAAAAGTCCGAAAACATTGACTTTTAGTTGTAAACGATTGCACTTGGGAGTTTGTATTGCAATGTGTTCCGGGCAATGTTTAAATGGAAAAGTCAGATATTTTTCGGATTTTTAACAAATGATAAGAATGGATCGTTTGCAAGAAGTTGTTGGACGATTATCTAAAGGAGCGGTAACGATGGCAAAAATAATTGCAATTAATGCTGGGAGTTCTTCTCTTAAATTCCAGCTGTTTGATATGCCGAGTGAAGAAGTAGTCACAAAAGGACTTGTAGAAAGAATCGGTCTTGATAATGCTACATTCATGATTACGGTTAACGGGGAAAAACAGACGGAAACAACCAATATTCCAGATCACGCTGTAGCAGTAAAAATCCTTCTGTCCAAGCTGACGGAACTGAACATCATTTCTTCGCTTGCTGAAATTGAAGGAATTGGACACCGTGTTGTGCACGGCGGCGAAAGATTCAGTGATTCTGCTTTAATCAACGAAGAAACGCTTGCTGCGATTGAAGAGCTTTCGGATTTGGCTCCTTTGCACAATCCGGCAAACGTTGTCGGAATTAAAGCATTCCAGGAAGTTCTTCCGAATGTACCGGCAGTAGCCGTTTTTGATACAGCATTCCATCAGACAATGCCTGATCAATCTTTCCTTTACAGCTTGCCTTACGAGTACTATGAAAAATACGGCATTCGTAAATACGGATTCCACGGAACATCCCATAAATATGTGTCTGAACGTGCCGCAGAAATGCTTGGAAGACCTCTTGAGCACCTGCGTCTGATTTCCTGCCATTTAGGAAACGGTGCAAGTATTGCAGCAATCGAAGGCGGAAAATCAATTGATACATCAATGGGCTTTACCCCTTTGGCAGGAGTTGCTATGGGAACGCGCTCAGGGAATATCGATCCGGCGCTTATTCCATTCATTATGGAGAAGACAGGGTCTTCTGCGGATGAAGTATTGAATATCCTGAACAAAAAAAGCGGACTGCTTGGAGTTTCCGGATTATCAAGCGACCTTCGCGATATTACGACTGCTGCAAAAGAAGGCAACGAGCGTGCGGAGACGGCGCTTGAAGTTTTTGCAAGCCGTATCCATAAATACATCGGTTCTTACGCTGCCCGCATGAGCGGAGTCGATGCGATTATCTTTACTGCCGGAATCGGTGAAAACAGTGCAGAAGTTCGTGCACGTGTCCTTCGCGGTCTGGAATTCATGGGCATTTACTGGGATCCGGCGCTTAACGATACGTTCGGTGACGATCGTTTCGTCAGCTACCCTCATTCTCCGGTAAAAGTCATGATTATTCCTACGAATGAAGAAGTTATGATTGCACGTGACGTTGTACGTTTAACATAATGAAAACAGGGCTGTAAGCCTTATTCACTCAAAACAGGGAGACGCATTCAAAGCGTTTCCCTGTTTTTGTTTGAAGTTTGAAACATGCTGACTGAAGCGGAAGGGCGGCAATCCGGCGGGAGCATCGGGACAGGTGAGACCCCGCCCGCACTTAAGCTTTGTAGGCTCACCGTCCGCCCCTGGATGAGGGAGCCCTAAAGCGGAAAGAAGCCCAAACAAATCTAAGTTGCTTATCACGTAAGACATCTTAAAATAGGTTATGGGCAGCTCCGTTTTATTGATGAGTTTTTTCTCCAAATGGATCGAAAGCTCTGTACCAAAGCCAGAGATCGTTAATGACAGAAGCGAGATCCGCTATTGCTGCATTGTACAGGCACGCTGCTTCAAAATTCTCCTCGTGGTCCATTCTTCTTTGCTTTGCGCGTATCACATCCTCGAGCTCCGCAATCCGATCCGGAATTTTGCTCCTTTCCTTTTCCCATTGTGCCATTGCAGCGGAATGATCCTTTATTGATGGGACAGCGGAAGGAACGCTGATGCCAAGACGGTGATCAAAAATAAAATCTGGTGTCAAGCTGAAATCCCTCCCTTTGTATGAGCATACATTTTTTTATATAAAAATTCATTAAAAGATTGCATTTAAGGGTTGAAAAAGGTTCGAATCCTTGTTAAAGTCTTCTCTAAGATGTATTTTTATGAATTTAAAAGTATTTTTATACAAAGATATAGAGAGAGGGAGATTGAAATGAAACAAAAAGTAGTTTTAGCTTATTCCGGGGGTTTGGATACTTCCGTTGCGATAAAATGGCTCCAGGAGCGCGGCTATGATGTGATTGCCTGCTGCCTCGACGTAGGAGAAGGAAAAGACCTTGCATTCATTCAGAGCAAAGCGTTACAGGTCGGGGCTTCCGAATCTTATGTGATTGATGCAAAAAACGAATTCGCAGAAGAATATGCCCTGCTCGCTCTGCAGGCTCATGCCCTCTATGAGGAAAAGTATCCGCTCGTATCAGCCCTTTCACGCCCTCTCATTGCCAAAAAGCTAGTGGAAGTGGCTGAAAAAGAAGGAGCGTCTGCTGTCGCCCATGGCTGTACAGGAAAAGGGAATGACCAAGTGCGTTTTGAAGTTTCCATCAAGGCGTTAAATCCGGATTTAGAAGTGATTGCGCCTGTTCGTGAGTGGAGCTGGTCGCGCGAAGAGGAAATTGAATATGCGGTAAAACACAATATTCCAATTCCAATTAAATTAGACAGCCCATTTTCCATTGACCAGAATCTGTGGGGACGCAGCAATGAATGCGGCGTTCTCGAGGATCCCTGGGCAGCGCCGCCGGAAGAGGCCTATGATTTGACAGCACCGCTGGAAAAAACGCCTGATGTTCCGGATGTGATTGAACTGAGCTTTGAAAAGGGAGTGCCAACGGCCATTAACGGAGTGGCTTATCCGGTTTCCGAGATCATATTGAACTTAAATGAATTAGCAGGCAAACATGGAATCGGGAGAATTGATCACGTAGAAAATCGTTTAGTCGGTATAAAGTCCAGAGAAATTTATGAATGTCCGGGGGCTGTGACCCTCCTTAAAGCCCATAAAGAACTGGAAGATTTAACACTTGTGAAAGATGTGGCCCATTTTAAACCGGTCATTGGCCAAAAGCTGACAGAATTGATTTACAACGGACTATGGTTTTCACCGCTTAAACAGGCACTCGGGGCTTTTCTGAAAGAAACCCAGAAGCATGTCACAGGAGTGGTTCGTGTAAAACTGTTTAAAGGCCATTCAATTGTCGAAGGGCGAAAATCGGAATTCTCCCTATACGATGAAAAGCTTGCTACGTATACAGCTGACGATGCTTTTGATCATCAGGCTGCCGTAGGATTCATCTCCCTTTACGGATTGCCTACTAAGGTCAGCAGTATGGTTCAAAATAAAAAGAAGGTGAAAGCATGACCAAACTGTGGGGAGGCAGATTCCAAAAAACCCCTGAAGAGTGGGTGGACGAATTCGGTGCTTCTATAGAGTTTGATCAGCAGCTGGCTGAAGAGGATATTAAAGGCTCTCTCGCTCACGTTCAAATGCTTGGCAGAACAGGCATACTGAATCAAAATGAAACAGAGCTTATCAAAAAAGGGCTTCATACTTTACAGAAAAAAATAAAAAATGGAGAACTTTCTTTTTCGGCGAAATACGAAGACATCCATTTGAACCTTGAAAAACACCTGATCGATGAAATCGGCCCGGCAGGAGGCAAGCTTCATACAGGAAGAAGCCGAAATGACCAGGTTGCAACAGATATGCATCTTTATCTGAATGACCATGTTCAGAAAATAATCAAAGAAATTGAGGCTCTTCAGCATGTTCTCGTATCCAAAGCAGAAGAACATGTGTATACCGTTCTTCCGGGCTATACTCACTTGCAAAGAGCCCAGCCAATCTCTTTTGCTCACCATCTGCTTGCTTATTACTGGATGCTTGAAAGAGATAAAGAACGATTTGAGGATTCCCTCAAAAGAATTCGGCTATCCCCCCTTGGCGCCGGTGCGCTGGCAGGTACGACTTTCCCAATAGACCGTGCCTATACAGCGGAAATTCTCGGGTTTGAGGGGATTTATGAAAACAGTCTGGATGCCGTCAGTGATCGTGATTTTATCCTTGAGTTCTTAAACGGCAGTTCCATGATGATGATGCATCTCTCCAGATTTTGCGAGGAAATTATTCTTTGGTGTTCGCAGGAGTTTCAATTTGTTGAGCTTGATGACACTTATGCAACGGGAAGCTCAATGATGCCTCAGAAGAAAAATCCGGATATGGCGGAGCTGATCAGAGGAAAAACCGGACGTGTATATGGGAACCTTTTTTCCCTTTTAACCGTTATGAAAGGCCTGCCGCTTGCCTACAATAAGGACCTTCAGGAAGACAAAGAGGGGATGTTTGATACGGTTAAAACCGTTGAAGGCAGTCTGAAAATCTTTGCTGGAATGATTGATACGATGACGGTAAAAAAAGAAAACATGGGCATGGCTGTTCAAAAGGATTTCTCTAATGCAACAGAACTTGCCGACTACCTTGCCAAAAAGGGCCTGCCGTTCCGTGAAGCGCATGAAGTAACCGGTAAACTGGTGTTTCAGTGCATACAAAAAGGCTGTTATTTAAAAGATTTGTCTATGGAAGAATACAGGGAAGCATCAGAGTTGTTCAGTGAAGATCTCTATTCAGCCATAGATCCTTACGAGGCAGTTTCAAAGCGGATGAGCGAGGGCGGCACCGGTTTTGAAATGGTGAAAGACGCCATTCAAAAAGCCTGTGCGAAACTACGGAAGGAAAATGTTACCTTGTAAACGAATCTCAATTGAAGCAAACACTAGGGCAGGAACCTATTTTCTATAAGGAGGACTGTCTCATGAAAAAGCAAGAACCGGGTCATGCATCCATGCAGTACGATTCTGCAGCCGATCAGGAAACCTCTCAGCAAATTAAAAATGCTTATGAGAGCGGAGTGGTAGAGCAGAATTTTGATGAGAATTTCACAGCAGATCAGGCAAAAAAAACGGACGAATTGTAAATAGTAAGAGAGGCTGGGACAAAACTAAAATTGTTTTCCTTTAGCCGAATATTTCTTTTGAAAAAAGCATGAAAAACAATAAAACCGAACGATTACGAACCTCTATACCAGAGGTTCAAATAATCGTTCGGTTTTTTTATTCGCTCAATTAAAGCATGCTGTTGATTTTTTAAACCCTGTTGATTGAAGCGGAAGGCGAGCGCCTGCAGCGGAACTGCCAAGTTTAACAGAGCTTTTTTATTAGCTGGAAACCTTTTGTCCCAGCCTCTTTTTGCGGAATTTTGTTATGGCTGTGTAAAGCAGGAAGGTGCAGATAAAACTAATGAATCCGGGAGCGGCTCCTGATGGAATGACCCAGTATAACAGAATGCCTGATGCCATGGATAGAACCGCATCACGGTTTACTTGCCTCATCGACAGCAGATCCATCTCGGAAATTCTTCTTCTTTTGACAATCAGGAAATCAGAAGTGATGACGGCAGACAATGGGATGGAAAGGCTCCCAAGCATCGTAATCCAAACTTTTGCTTCGGTTACAATGGAAGGGATTGTACTAAGAATAATGCCCGCTGACCCAAACAAAACCGCACTTTTTATTCTTCCCAGAGCAGGGAAAATGTTTAACAAACTGAAGCTTCCGGTATAGGCATTGCTTAAATTAATGGAAATCAGCGATAAAACAGAAGCAGCCAGAATAATCGAAAATAGGGCAGTCGATCCTGTAAGTTTTGATGCAGATAAAAATGGATTTACTTCAGAGAAGTGAACAGCGCTGAAAATGCCTAAAAAGGCCGTAATTGAAAATCCTATAAAATTCCCTGCAAACATTCCCCAAAATCCATGATTTGGAGACTTCGCATATCGTGTCATATCAGCTGAAGCACTTACACCGGCTACATACTGGACAAATACAAGACTGGCAAACAGAAGCATAGTCCAAACGTGTCCTTCACTTGCTCCGCCTGCTTGAGTACTTACAGATGCAGGTGCGGACGTATTTGTAGTAAAGTATAAATATAAAATAATTCCTTCTCCCGCGAGCAAGACGGGAAGGAAATAAGCAGTGGCTTTTTTCACTGCGTGAAAACCGATAACCGTGATTCCGATCATGACCGCTCCAAGCCCGGCTGCCAGTATAGAAAAGGGTACATGCTGCACTCCAAATCTTTTTAGACTTTCAATAATCATCCATGTTCCGCCAATGGTTTGTACAGAAAACCAATATACAGAAATAAGCGAGCGGACAGGGGAGGCAGCATACTGGCTGAGACGGCTCCCTAAAATCGTGCGAAGAGCATATTGGGCAGGCAATCCGTTTAGAGAACCGGGCAGTGATAAAAAGGATACAAGCAGAAAGGCAAAGAAGGCACCGGCGAGACAGCTGAGCAGCGCTTCCGAAAAACGCAGGCCGCCTTCCATAACGGCAAGGGCCGGCAGCAAAACATTTCCGGCATTAAAAGAAAACGTAAATTGAATAATGAAATATTCCACCCATCCAGTTTTTCTTAATTCTGCCGGAACCGCTTCGAGTCCGAATCTTTCAAGACGCTGCAGCGGCTTCTTTTCAATGGGAATCATATTTTTTACCTGCTTCCTGATAAATTATCGACAGTCTTTATTATTACAGCAATACCAGAACTATACAATACGAATCAATGTTTGAAAGGGGCATAGACGATGAAGCATGCCATCATTACTGCCGGAACAAAGGGACTCGGCAAAAAAGTGACCGAAGCGTTTTTGCAAAAAGGATATGCGGTTACCGCCACTTACAGAAGCGATTTGGAAGCGGCAGAAGCTTTTAAAAAAGAGTTTGCGCATCTTTCCGGACGGCTGCTTCTTCTTCAAGGAGACGTAACGAAAAAAAGCGATATGGAAATGATTGTGGATACTTCACTTAAAACGTTTGGGAGACTGGATTGTCTTATCAATAATGCCGGACCCTATATTTTTGAAAAGAAGAAACTAGCGGACTACTCGGATGAGGAATGGTACAGCATGATTGAAGGAAACTTGAGCGCCGTATTTCACTTGTTCAGGAAAGCTGTTCCCATTATGAGAAAACAGCAGTTTGGCCGTATTATCACTTATGGGTTTCAGGATGCGGGCAGTACACCCGGCTGGCTTTACCGGTCTGCATTCAGCGCTTCAAAGGCAGGACTTGCTTCCCTGACAAAATCGATTGCTTATGAAGAAGCGGAAAATGGGATTACCGCCAACATGGTTTGCCCGGGAAATATTGTCGGCGCCATGAAAGAATCAAGCATCGAGAACGCCCGCAGCAAGCACGGTTCCCATACACCAATCGGACGCTCTGGAACCGGGGAGGACATTGCACGCATCATCACTTTTTTATGTGAGGAGCAATCTGATTTTATTACCGGGGCCATCATCGACGCAAATGGCGGAGAAGATGTTCTGGGCAGGAAATCTGGAAACTAAAAGAGGCTGGGACGTAAGTATTTCAGATAATGAAAAACCCGGACGATCAGGTGGATGTAAGTAATTCATTCCCCTAATTGTTCGGGTTTTTATTTGGTTTATGAAGAGTTTATTCTTCCTGAGAATCGTATACTTTAGTGGAATGGAGCGGAAGCCACTCCACTCCTGCGGGAAGTAGAGGACGCTTAAGACCCCGCAGGCGCAGCCGAGGAGGCTTAAGCCTTCCTCAGAGTGGCTGCAGCGCAATGGAGCGAACTTGTTTCTTCAGCACCACTCATTCGTAAGAAACAAAGTTTAGGATAAATCACTTAGACATTGTTCGTCTTTGAGAATAGTTGTTTCAGTTATGTCCCAGCCTCTTGTTGGCTATGTTAAAGCATAAAGTTGATTTTTAACACCTGTTGAATTGCAGCGGAAAGCGAACGCCTGCAGCGGAAATCAACAGCCAAGTTTAACAGAGCTTATTTATTAAATCTATTATAATCGGATGCTGATTTTCAGGGAGGTATTGGCCTGCGCTGAGTGATGATGCGCTATGAACCTGCCTGACTTTTCCTAAGGAGGAGTCGCCCGCGCCAGGCTCCAACCAGCAGGTTCTAAAACATTTCCCTAGTCGTCTTGAGCCTTTTTTTGTAAGCAGCTTTTCCAATAGCAGCCAGGAATCATAAGATAAAGTATAGTACCTGCAGTACCGGGCCGTGAAGAAGTGAGAGATGAGTAAAAGCGGAAAGAATGCTGATGGGGGTTTTTGATCTCAGTCAACACCTAAAAAAGAGCAATGCGAGACATTCAAGCCGACAAAAAGAGGGGACAAAAATGAAAATCGGGATCCCGAAGGAAATTAAAAACAATGAAAACAGGGTCGCAATGACTCCTGCAGATGTTTATGGCTTTGTGAAAGCCGGGCATCAGGTCATAGTAGAAGCGGCTGCAGGAGAGGGAGCAGGCTTTTCAGACCGGCAATATGAGGAGGCGGGAGGCATCATTGTAAGCAGTCCCGCGGAGACTTGGAAAGCGGAGATGGTTATGAAAGTGAAGGAACCGGTCCCCTCCGAATACCATTATTTCAGAGAAGGGCTCATTTTGTTTACCTTTCTTCATCTTGCAGCAGAACCGGAGTTAACAAAAGCACTGCTTAAAAGCAAGGTAACAGCGATTGCTTATGAAACCGTTCAGCTAAATAATGGAACTCTTCCGCTGCTTGCCCCGATGAGTGAGGTTGCCGGCCGCATGGCCGCACAGATTGGGGCGCAATATTTAGAAAGACATAGAGGGGGCAAAGGCATATTGCTTGGAGGAGTCCCGGGGGTTCACCGCGGAAAGGTTGCAATTATAGGCGGGGGAATGGCTGGAACCAATGCGGCAAAAATTGCCGCGGGTCTGGGAGCAGAGGTGCGGATATTAGATATAAATGCTGTGAGACTGAGGCAGATTGAGGATATATTTGGCGGGAGAGTCAGAACGTTAATGTCCAATCCGGGCCACATTTCAGAGTCAGTTGTATGGGCTGATTTAGTCATAGGCGCGGTGCTGATTCCGGGTGCCAAAGCTCCAAAATTAGTTGCGGAAGAAATGGTGAAAAGAATGGAAAAAGGTTCTGTAATTATAGATATAGCTATAGATCAGGGCGGGATCTTTGAAACGGCGGACCGTGTGACCACACATGAACATCCGGTTTATGAGAAATATGGAGTTCTGCACTATGCAGTAGCAAATATGCCGGGTGCCGTCCCGAGAACATCTGCACAGGCACTTGCCAATGTAACTTGTCCATACGCATTGAAGATTGCAAATAATGGGCTGATGAAGGCGCTAAAAGATGATCAAGCGCTTAAAAGTGGTCTTAATACATTCGGTGGATTTGTCACAATTCCAGCAGTAGCGGCTGAAGGGAATTTTCCATACAAGAAAGCAGATGAATGTCTATTGTAAAAGCTCTGTTAAACTGGGCTGTTAATTTCCACTGCAGGGTTCGCTTATTCCTGGGCGGCCGGTGAGCCTGCCGCTCCATTCAAGTGTTCATAAAAATCAACACTATGCTTTAACATAGCCTTTGTAAAAAAGACGAAGATAGGCAACGGGGATGAACCTTCATCCTCTTTTTATGTTTACATAGCTTCAAAATGTGCTATATACAGGTGTATAGAGAGCCTTGCTTCCATTCAATATGATATAGTTTGGAAGAGAAAGACTATGACAGTGAGGTGCTTTAAATGGAAATTACGTTTCATGGACATTCGGTTTTGGAAATTCAGGCAAATGGAAAAACGATCTTTATCGATCCATTCATCACAGGAAATGGACAATGCGAGCTAAAAGCAGAAGACGTGAAGCTTGATGTGATTTTACTGACTCACGGGCATAGCGATCACGTAGGAGATACGATTCAGCTGGCGAAAGATAATGATGCGCTTGTTGTAGCCCCGTTTGAACTGGCTAATTATTTGGGAACGAAGGGATTAAATGTTCATCCGATGCATATCGGAGGATCCCATGAGTTTGATTTCGGAACGGTAAAACTAACTCAGGCTTTCCATGGCTCAAGCTATGAGGAAGAAGACGGTACGATTGTGTATACCGGAATGCCGGCTGGTATTCTATTCACAGCAGATAATAGAACCATTTATGCTGCAGGGGATACAGCATTGTTTGGCGACATGAAAATGTATGGTGAGCGCCATCACATCGACGCAGCTTTCCTTCCGATTGGTGATAACTTCACAATGGGGCCTGAAGATGCGGCCGCAGCAGCAGAATGGCTGAAAGCAAAAAAGGTTGTTCCAGTCCATTACAATACCTTTCCTCTAATTGAGCAGGATCCTGAAAAATTTGTTTCTCTGCTCCCGGATGGAGTAGGACAGATCCTGCGCACAGGAGAAAAATTAACTCTATAGAAGAAGTCCAATAAAAGAATTCCCGAATCATGGGAATTCTTTTTTGCATGGTGCATGATAACGGCAATGGAACATGTACAGGCAGTTATAAGAGACATGCCGGGATAGCAAACCGTCTGCTTAAGCCTGCTATCTATTGTAAAATCTAACAATTGGATAACCTTCGTTGAAACTGCGGCCATGGCAGGCTTATAATAAATATTGGAAATATGAGCAGACAAAGGGTGAAAAGCTTGGCGACAAAGCATGAGCAAATAATAAAATATATTGATTCGCTTGGAGTCGGTGAAAAAATTTCGGTCCGGCAAATTGCAAAGGAAATGAATGTAAGCGAAGGAACCGCCTACCGTGCAATCAAAGAAGCGGAGAATAAAGGATTTGTAAGCACGATTGAAAGAGTGGGAACCATCCGGATTGAACGGAAGAAAAAAGAAAATATTGAGAAACTCACATTTGCGGAAGTAGTGAATGTTGTAGAAGGACAAGTTCTTGGAGGGCGCTCCGGTCTTCATAAGACGCTCAATAAATTCGTCATCGGCGCAATGAAACTAGAAGCGATGATGAGGTACACGGGAGCAGGCAATCTTTTAATTGTGGGTAACCGGACAAATGCCCATCAGCTTGCTTTGGAGGCGGGTGCGGCTGTACTGGTTACAGGCGGATTTGATACAGACGACCATGTGAAGAAGCTGGCGGATAAGATGGAGCTTCCGGTAATCTCGACAAGCTACGATACCTTTACAGTGGCCACAATGATCAACCGGGCCATTTATGATCAGCTGATTAAAAAAGAAATCGTGCTTGTGGAGGATATTTTAACACCGGCCGGAGAAACCATTTGTCTGCACGGGACAGATAAAGTGGAGAAGTGGTATGAATATAACCAGAATACCGGTCACGGGAGGTTCCCTGTCATTGACCGGAACAAGAAAGTAATGGGTATGGTCACTTCGAAAGATATCATGGGGCATGAAAAGGGAAGTGCAGTTGAAAAAGTGATGACCCGCAATCCTGTTACAGTAAATGGCAAAACCTCGGTCGCATCTGCAGCCCAAATGATGGTTTGGGAGGGGATTGAGGTTCTGCCGGTAACGGACAGCCAAAATAGACTGGAGGGCATGATTTCGAGGCAGGATGTATTAAAAGCCCTGCAGGTCATTCAGAGACAGCCTCAAATCGGCGAAAAGCTTGATGATATTGTGACGAACCAGTTTGTAGATTCTGATGAGTCCAAAAATGCCCACGTATACAAATGCAGTGTTACCCCTCAGATGACCAACCATCTGGGAACAATCTCTTATGGAGTTTTTACGACGCTCGTAACGGAAGCGGCGAACAGGCTTCTCCGTTCTCAGAAAAAAGGGGATCTGGTTGTCGAGAACCTTTCCATCTATTTTATGAAGCCTGTACAAATGGAGACATTGATTGAGATCCATCCCCGTATTCTTGAGGTTGGAAGAAAATTCGGAAAGATGGATGTGGATGTTTTCAATGAGGGCGTGATTGTCGGGAAAGCGATGATGATGGTGCAAATTATGGAGCGCAGCTGACAAAAAAGGGTTCTGGTCAGCAGGCAGAACCCTTTTTACATAGAAAGATTTTTGTGTTCTTTTTCGGCGAGAGGCTTGTAATGCCGGAAAGCTCTTTGACCGGCCCACAGACTTCCCAGGCCGATCAGAATGAAAATAATTCCGATGGTCACCGATAGCGCGGAAGGATAAAGGAAAAACTGATTCAATCCAAACAGAAAAACAAATATTCCAAGGGCCATACTTGATTTCCCTGACAGAAAGGCGCGCTCCATCGGTTTCCTGGAACGGTAGTACTTAAGTTTGTAAAAGAAATAGAAAGCAAATGAAATCACGATAAAACATGCGATAATGGGCAATGGTTTCAGCTCCCAACATGGTCAGTTCCTTCTAATCATATCTTTGTCTATCCGATATTTCCATCATTGTTTTGAAAACAGGAAAGCTTTCTTTAGTTTCCCGACCGGTTGTGTTTTAATAAATGGTATAAACAGACTAAAGGAGATAGCGATGAAAGAAAAAATTTTAGATGCGGTTAAAGAATACGAAACCATCATTATTCATAGACATGTCCGGCCGGATCCGGACGCACTCGGATCCCAATGCGGACTGGCGGAAATTTTAAAATCGTCTTTTCCTGAAAAAAAGATCCTTGTAACGGGAGAAACGGAGCCGTCTCTTGAATTTCTATACAAAATGGATTCTGTTGCAGACAAAGATTACGAGGGTGCCCTCGTTATTGTGTGTGATACAGCAAACCAGGAAAGAGTGAGCGATCAGCGCTATCAAAAAGGAAAGATGCTCATTAAAATTGACCATCATCCAAACGAGGACCAATATGGAGACCTTCTTTGGGTCGATACATCGGCAAGTTCAGTCAGTGAAATGATTTATGAATTCTTTCTTGCAGGCTCCAATAAGGGACTGAAAATGACCAAAAAGGGAGCAGAATTAATTTACGCAGGGATTGTAGGGGATACAGGACGGTTTTTATTTCCGAGTACAACGGACCGTACCTTTAAATACGCCAGTGATTTAATTGATTACGGCTTCTCTCTTCATAAACTCTATAGTGAATTATACAAAACCAAAATAAATGTGGCGAAGTTAAGCGGATATGTACTTCAGAATTTCGATGTTTCTCCGTCTGGAGCAGCCAGCGTCATTATCCGCAGGGATTTGCTTGAAAAATACGGAACAACGGCTTCAGAGGCATCTCAGCTTGTCAGTGTGCTTGGAGATATTGAAGGCATGGTCGCTTGGGTCTTTTTCGTAGAAGAAGAGGATCAGATCCGTGTGCGCTTGCGTTCCAAAGGCCCCGTTATTAATGAATTGGCAAAAAGATACCGGGGAGGCGGGCATCCCATGGCTGCCGGAGCCTCCATTCATAAGTGGGAGGAAGCGGAAAAAGTCGTTGCGGAATTGGAAGCGATTTGCAGGGAATATCAGAACCGGTAATCTATAACGGTGTCTTAGGCTGCCGCTTTATCTCCTGATCTTCGGATATCTCGGGGATAAACCAGGATCCGATTTCGGTTACGTCCTCGTACACCCGGAGTTTAAGCTTGCTGATTTCTTTTTTCAGCAGGCTTGCCATTTCCGGTGACTCTGCGTATGCAGAATATCCGCTTTTCATTCTTTCCACCTTTTCTTTCACAAACATTTTCTGGCTCAGCACCTCCACGTTCAACTCCTCCTTTATAGCTGCTTCTGTAAATCCATTGTATCCAAGGAAGAGGGAATTTGCGATAATAATGAATAAAAATTCAAAAAAATTCCTCAATTAACGAAAGAAACCTCGACTTCTATATAGATGGTTGTATAAATAGTCATTTCCTTTACTACAAGCCTATAATCTTTATCATCAATGGCATACACCTTGTTTTCAATCGCTTTTTTAATCACTTTCCTGCTTTCGAAGATGCTCTCAAGATCCCTTTCAATTAAATCGGATAAATCTTCTTTCGCCTCAATTTCAATTTTATGAACTGTCAGCGGACTCAGTTTAAACCGCTCGGCATTTGTCAATTTTACATTTAAATCCTGAACCACGAGTTTCTTCGATACCTCTTCGTTCAGCTCTCTCGAATCTTCCTGATAAATGCTGTTTTTGCGGGCAAGGTCATGAATGGCAGATTCCTGTTTCTCTATAATTTTCACCTGTTTTTCCTGAAGCACTCCATAAGTGAAAAGAAATACGAACCAGCTTGCCAGAGCCCCGGCCATCATTCCTGCAAAAAAACGCTGCCAGCCGGGCTTTTCATAATATGGGGGAATTCTCATGACAAATGTTCCTGTGTAAGCCAAGTAATCAGAATCCATCCGGTTTGAGCGCCGCCCATGGCCGAGACAATCAGCATCACCTGTTTAAAGATATCCCTTGTTTCCCCGTTAAAAAGCCCGCGTTCAAAGCTGTAAAAAGCATCAAACGTTCCGCCGATGGCTGCAACCAGGGCCCATATTTTAAGGCGGTTGGCGAATTCGACAATGGTCGTCATCGGCGGTTCCCCTGATAAATAGGCACCGATGCCTCCAATGATACTGCCTCCCAGAAGAACGCCGAGTGCAATGAAGTAGCTATCGATAAAAGCAGGTAAAAAAGCTTTTTCCATTCGTCCATCATCCCCCTGCTTCAATATATGGACAGACTGTTCAAAGTATGTTCAGGAGGCAAAGGGAAGAGGGGGAAATTTGTGAAGAGCGCACGCTTGTTCTATAATAATTATAATGAATGTCGTTAGGATGGGATTAAGATGCCGTTTGTACATCTTCAAATACAAAGTTCTTATAGTCTTCTGGATAGTTCTGTGAGGCTGGACCGGCTTGTCCGCAAAGCTTCTGAATTAAAGTTTAAATCTCTTGCCCTAACAGATCAGGGCGTAATGTATGGAGCCGTCGCTTTTTATAAACAGTGCAAAAGCAGCGGGATTAAACCGATATTCGGCTTGACTGCTGTTGTTTTCCCCCACAATGAAACCATTCCTCACGGGTATCCGCTCCTGCTTCTTGCTGAAACTTACACAGGCTATCAAAATCTGCTGAAAATCAGCAGTGCCCTTCAAACGAAGTCTTCAGATGGAATACCTGACCGATGGCTGAATGGTTATCGTGAAGGTCTGATTGCTATCTCCCCTGGAAAAGGCGGCTGGATTGAAACCCTTTTGGAGAACGGGGAAGAGGAGGAAGCAGAGCTGGCAGCCAGACACTATCTCGATTTGTTTGGAAGGGATTCTTTTTACCTCGGGATTCAGAGAACGGACCTTACAGATGAAGAAGGCGAGCTGAATAAAAGAATCGTAGAGACCGCTTCAAAAACTGGAGGAAGTCTTGCTGCGTTAAATGATGTGCATTACCTGGAAAAAGACGATTACCGTGCATATCAAACCCTTACGGCCATCCGGAAGGGGGAAAAGCTTGAGCAGGAATCATCCGGTTCATCGAAGGAAAGGTACTTCAAGTCGGCTCTGGAGATGGCAGAGCTTTTCAAGGATTATCCGGAGGCACTTGAGAACACGCTGCTGATTGCTGAACGGTGCAGCGTGGAGCTTGAACTCGGAAAAGCGAGACTTCCTTCTTTCCCGGCACCCGGAGGGGAGCAGGCTGATTTATATTTGGAAAGGCTATGTCTGGAAGGACTGAAAAAAAGATACTCCGATCCTGGAGAGAATGTATACCGGAGGCTCACGTTCGAGCTGGATGTGATTAAAAAAATGGGATTCAGCGATTACTTTTTAATCGTCTGGGATTTTATGAGATTTGCCCATGAACGTCATATTATGACAGGACCGGGGAGGGGCTCTGCCGCCGGTTCGCTTGTTGCATATGTCCTTGAAATAACCGATGTTGATCCAATTAAGCACAGACTGCTGTTTGAGAGGTTTTTAAATCCAGGCAGAATCAGTATGCCGGATATTGATATTGACTTTCCGGATACGAGAAGAGATGAAGTCATTGAATACGTGGCAGAAAAGTATGGAGCGAACCGGGTAGCTCAGATTATTACATTTGGAACACTTGCCGCCAGGGCATCCATTCGGGACACGGCAAGAGTAATGGGGATTTCCCCTAAAGAAGCGGACCAGCTTGCGAAAAAGGTGCCTTCTGGTCCGGGGATTACGCTTGAAAAGGCATTGAAGGAGTCTCCCGCTTTCCTGAAGGAAGTCCAAAATTCGCCTGTTGCCGCTCAAATAGTTGAAATTGCCGGTAAGATCGAAGGGCTTCCAAGGCACGTATCCACCCATGCGGCGGGTGTCGTTTTCAGCGAAGAACCGCTTACATCAGTGATCCCGCTCAGGGAGGGTCATCAGGACGTTTATTTAACTCAATATTCGATGGATCATCTAGAGGAACTTGGACTTCTTAAAATGGACTTTCTTGGACTCAGGAATCTATCCCTCATCGAATCTATTTTAAAGATGGTTATGGCACAGAAAGGGGCAGCCCCATCCTTCGAAGAGATTGGCTATGATGATCAAAAAACATTTCAGCTGCTTAGTGAAGGGGATACTACAGGCGTCTTTCAGCTGGAATCGGAAGGGATGCGCAGTGTGCTGAGAAGGCTGAAGCCGGAAAGCCTTGAGGATATTGCGGCGGTCAATGCTTTATACAGGCCGGGTCCAATGGAGAATATCCCGAATTATATAGAAAGAAAGCACGGAAAAGCACCCATAGGCTATCCCCACCCGGATCTGAAAGAAATTCTGGAGCCGACTTACGGAATCATTGTGTACCAGGAGCAGATTATGGAGATTGCATCTGTCATGGCAGGCTTCTCGCTGGGGGATGCCGATTTACTTAGAAGAGCCGTAGGAAAGAAAAAGAAAAGTGTTTTGGATGAAGAACGGGCTCATTTCGTAGAAGGGTGTAAAAATAAAGGATACAGCAGTGCTGCTGCAAATGAAGTATATGATTTGATTGTCCGTTTCGCTGATTACGGATTTAACCGCAGCCATGCTGTCGCCTATAGCATGATTGGGTTTCAGCTCGCTTATTTAAAAGCTCACTATCCCGCTATTTTTATGACCGCCCTTCTGACAAGTTCGATTGGAAACGATGATCGAATTGCCCAATATGTAAAGGAAGCGCGAAACAAAGGCCTTGTCATACTGCCGCCTTCTGTGAATCGGAGTGAAGTGCCGTTTAAGCTTGAAAATGGAGCCATCCGATATAGTCTTTCCTCTATTAAAAATGTGGGAATAGCGGCAGTCAAAGATATTTTCAGAGCAAGGAAACAAAAGCCTTTTAATGATTTGTTCGATTTCTGCATGAGGGTATCAGCGAAGACAGCTAACCGGAAAACACTTGAAGCCCTTGTTTTTGCCGGTGCTTTTGATGAATTTGAAATCGGGAGAGAATCGATTCTGGCCACACTTGATGTGGCACTTGAACATGCAGAATTGATGAGGCCGGAGATTTCGGATGGACAGATGGACTTAGGCTTTGAGGATGAATTTACTCTCAAGCCGAAATATATTATAGTAGAGCCTTTTTCCATTGCCGAGAAGCTCCAATTTGAGAAGGAAGCATTGGGGTTTTACTTTTCGGACCATCCAGTCAGCGCCTATAAAAACCTCCTTTCATCACTCCATGCTGTCAAGCTTGACCAGCTTGATAAAAAAGCCGGCACATATATGAAAATTGGTGTCTATGTATCAAAAGTCAGGTCAATCCGAACGAAAAAAGGAGATTTAATGGCATTTCTGACGATAAGTGATGAAACCGGTGATGTGGAGTGCGTTTGTTTTCCTGGGCAGTATGCTAAAATTTCCGAGTGGATTCAAGAAGGAAGTCTCTTGCTGGCAGAAGGAAAAGCAGAGCGGCGTGACGATACTATCCAATTCATCCTGCAAAAAGCGGAGCCCCTTCAAAAAGTGAAAAATAATGTGCCTGCGACACTATTTCTGAAAATTGAAAGCAGTGACCGCAATCCTGAGCGGATGTCACAGCTGAAAGCCATTTTAAATCGGAATAAAGGCCATTCACCTGTTTATCTGTACTACCCGGAAGATAAAAAAACGATACAATTACATGATTATAAAACGGCTTCCTCTTCAGAACAGTGCATACGGGAGCTGAAAGATCTGCTCGGTGCTGATCATGTCGTTCTGAAAAAATCCTAAAAGGTTAAATAAAAAATTTTTGTCTGCCTCCCTCCCGTATGTTATAGTTTTTATATTACATAGGTGGTCAGACCACTCGATAGGATTTTAATGAGGAGTGAGTGTATTGTCTTTACGTGAAGAAGCGCTGCATATGCACCGCGTTAACAAAGGGAAACTTGAATCAAAATCAAAAGTGCCGGTCAGAAATGCAAAGGACTTAAGTCTTGCCTATTCTCCTGGTGTTGCTGAGCCGTGCAAAGCCATCTATGATGATAAAAATAAGGTGTATGACTATACAATGAAAGGCAACATGGTAGCGGTTGTTTCAGACGGGACTGCGGTACTTGGCCTTGGGAACATCGGACCGGAGGCAGCTCTCCCAGTCATGGAAGGAAAAGCTGTTCTTTTTAAAAGCTTTGCCGGAGTGGATGCGTTCCCTATTTGTCTTAACACAACAGACATTGATCGAATCGTGGAGACCGTCAAGCTTCTCGAGCCGACTTTTGGGGGAGTGAACCTCGAGGATATCGCGGCTCCTAATTGTTTTGTCATAGAAGAAAGGCTGAAAAAGGAAACGAATATTCCAATATTCCATGATGATCAGCATGGTACAGCTATTGTGACAGCTGCCGGCCTTTTAAATGCACTGAAGCTTGCCGGGAAGAAAATGTCTTCCATTAAAGTCGTTGCAAACGGGGCAGGAGCTGCCGGAATTGCGATTATTAAACTATTATACCGCTATGGTGTGCGGGATATCATTATGTGTGATTCCAAAGGAGCCATCTATGAAGGCCGGACAGCCGGCATGAACGAAGTGAAGGATCAGGTCGCCAAATTCACGAATCGTGAAAAAGCAGCCGGTTCCCTTGCTGATGTAATGACGGATGCAGATGTCTTTATTGGTGTTTCAGTTGAAGGAGCTCTTTCAAAAGAAATGGTGCAGAGCATGAAAGAAAATCCAATTATTTTTGCAATGGCCAATCCGGTGCCGGAGATTATGCCGGAAGATGCGCGGGAAGCCGGGGCTATGGTCATCGGCACAGGGCGTTCGGATTTCCCGAATCAAGTCAACAACGTGCTGGCATTCCCTGGAATATTCAGGGGGGCTTTGGATGTAAGAGCTACTCATATCAATGAACAGATGAAAATGGCGGCAGTCGAAGCCATTGCCGGACTGATAAATGAAAATGAAATTCGTCCGGATTACGTGATTCCGGCACCTTTTGATCCTCGTGTTGCGCCTGCAGTGGCAGCAGCAGTAGCGAAGGCTGCGATGGAAACAGGAGTTGCCAGAATAAAAGTATCACCTGAAGAAGTAGCTGAAAAAACGAGACAGCTTGCGATTATCGGCGAAAATTGAGTACGGTGAATGGCATGCAAGGTCCAAAGTCAAGAGTCTATGAAGCGACACTTCAGCAGATCCGGCTGATTATAAAGAAGGACGGCCTGTTGCCGGGAGATAAAATTCCATCTGAAAGAGAGCTGGCCGACCGGTTGAACGTCGGCCGCTCTTCTGTCCGTGAGGCGTTGAGGGCGCTGGAGCTTCTTGGCATGATTGAGACAAGAAGAGGAGAAGGAACCTTTATTAAGGATTTTAAGGAAAATCATCTCGTAAATGTTCTCGGGCTTTTTGTTCTGGAAGATTCAAAGGCGGTTGAAGATATTCTGGAAATGAGCGAGTTAATTGAAAAACATGCTTTGTTAAAAATTCTTCAATCCTCTGACGAAAAGAAGCTTGTTCAGCTTGAACGGGATTTCAGAAAAGGAATTGATAGTCCTCAGGAGCTGATGGGCAAACTGATTCATATGGCGGGGAATCACCTGCTTTTCCGGACATGGTCGGTTCTTGCTGACTACCTGAAGGCAGGGAGCGATTTTCAGGAACCTCCCGTTCCGGTATACGAAGAGCTGATGTCAGGACTTGTCCTCAATAATAAAAGTCTGGTTCTTCAGGCATATGATCGCATCAGCAAGTACAAAATTATCTCCAGCTGACACCGTTTTACATATTATGCATATCATTTTCGATAAAGTAACTTATAAATACTTGATGCTCTTATAAAGAATTGGCTCTGTTCAAGCCTGATGCTGATTTTTAACACCAATTGATTGAAGTGAAAGGCGCGAGGCTCCGAGCTGGGAGCTGCGGAACAGGTGAGACACCGCAGGCGCAAAGCGGCGGGGAGTCTCACCGCCCGCCGAAGGAAAGAAAAGCGCCTGTAACGGGAATCAACAGCCAAGTTTCAGAGCTAAAGAATTAAAGAAAGACTCGTTAGGGAGGTACTCAGATTGCTTAAGGATCTTTTTTCAAAGAAAAAGAAATATGCTTCTATTCCTTCTGAACAGACAAGGCAGGATGTTCCTGAAGGTATTATGACAAAGTGTCCGAACTGTAAAAAAATTCTTTTGACTAAAGAATTAAATAAAAATCTTAAGGTATGCGTGAACTGTGAATACCACATTCAAATGAATGCGAAAGAAAGAATTAAAAGCCTGTTTGATGAACAGTCTTTTAAAGAATATGACGCGGATATGATTTCGGAGAATCCTCTCCATTTTCCTGACTATCAGGAAAAGCTGGAAAAAGACCGCAAAAAGACCTCTCAAAATGAAGCAGTTGTTACGGGAGAAGGTACAATTGACGGACTGCGTACGGTTGTAGCAGTAATGGATGCGAGCTTCAGGATGGGGAGCATGGGTTCAGTAGTAGGCGAAAAAATTACACGGGCTGTGGAGCAGGCGAAAGAGAAAAAATTGCCATTCATTATTTTTACAGCTTCCGGCGGTGCAAGAATGCAAGAGGGTGTATTAAGCCTTATGCAGATGGCTAAAACGAGCTCTGCCCTTAAGTTGTTCAGCAATGAAGGGGGACTTGCTATCTCTGTGATGACCCATCCCACTACTGGAGGAGTGTCTGCAAGCTTCGCTTCACTGGGTGATTATAATCTGGCGGAACCTGGTGCGCTTATTGGATTTGCTGGAAGAAGAATCATTGAGCAAACGATTCGTGAAGAGCTTCCTGAAGACTTTCAGACAGCAGAATTTTTACTGAAACACGGCCAGCTGGATTCCGTTGTTTCCCGTCTTCAGCTTAAAGAAACGCTCGCCAGAATTTTGGATCTTCATCAAGGAGGCAGGCAATAATGGTTGGAGAGCTTGAGTTCGAAAAACCCGTCTTGGAACTGAAAAAAAAGATAGCGGAACTGAAGGATTTTACGGCAACGGCTGATGTTGACCTCTCGGCAGAAATTGAGAGGCTTGAAAACCGTCTGGAGAAGCTGGAAAAAGATATCTATTCAAATATTAGCCCATGGGACAGGGTGCAGATCGCAAGGCATCCGAAAAGACCGACTACGATGGACTACGTCGAAATTCTTTTTACGGACTTCTTTGAATGCCACGGAGACCGCTATTTCGGTGATGATGAAGCGATAATTGGAGGAATTGCAAAATTTAAAGGGACTCCGGTAACTGTTATCGGCCATCAGCGGGGAAAGGATACGAAAGAGAATATCCGCCGAAACTTCGGATCTCCGCATCCTGAAGGCTATAGAAAAGCGCTCAGATTGATGAAGCAGGCCGATAAATTTGGACGTCCGATCATTACTTTTATTGATACGAAAGGTGCCTATCCGGGAAAAGCAGCCGAAGAACGTGGCCAAAGTGAAGCCATTGCGAAGAATTTGTTTGAAATGGCCGGCCTGTCGGTTCCGGTAATCTGTGTTGTTATCGGTGAAGGAGGGAGCGGAGGAGCCCTTGGTATTGGAGTGGGCAACCATTTGCTCATGCTTGAAAATTCAACATACTCCGTGATCTCTCCAGAAGGCGCAGCAGCCCTTCTCTGGAAGGACTCGAGTCAGGCCAAAAGGGCAGCGGAGTCCATGAAAATTACGGCACCGGACTTAAAAGAACTTGGTGTTGTAGACGAAATCATCAGCGAAGTAAAAGGCGGGGCTCACAGAGATGTAAACGAACAGGCTCTTTTTATCGAGCAGCAGCTTGTCAAATCGATGGCCGCATTATCTAAAATGGATAAAAACCGTCTCATCGAGCACCGCTACGAAAAGTATAAATCAATCGGCGAAGTTTCATTTGCGGAAGAAATGCTTGGTATGCATTAAGGAACATCTGTCTAAAAAGGTTCTTCTTCAGAGAAAATAATAAAATGGAAAACCCCCGGTAAGCATAACGGGGATTTTCTTTGTGAAAATGGTTTGCTTCAAAGCAGTGGGTCAGGCTGGGAAGGCGGATCCGGCTTAGGAAAGCGGGCAGGTGGAGACTCCCCGTCCCGAAGGCGTGAAAAAGTTTTACCTCCGTCCCAGGCAGCATGGAGTGGAAATCTGCAAGAACAGCCCGCCCGCATATGGGAAGGGATCTTTTGGACAGCCTCTTCTGCTTTCAGGAAAACTGTTAAAATAAGGTTTTGAAAATATCCAACAAAGTTTTTCTTTCTGGAAAAAAGTATTGTATAATGAATACGGTTAGCTGGACATGGAGAAATTTCGACAAAAGTCGATTAAGGTTTGTCCTTACAAATTCTACATGTTATCTTTAAAACACATACATATTACCTATTGGGGTGAGGAAATTGAAAAGAATCGGCGTTTTGACAAGCGGAGGAGATTCCCCAGGGATGAATGCAGCGGTACGCGCTGTTGTCCGTAAAGCGATCTACCATGACGTTGAGGTATTTGGCATCTATCATGGTTATTCCGGATTGATTGCCGGAAATATTGAGAAATTAGAACTTGGCTCTGTAGGAGATATCATCCACCGCGGAGGTACGAAGCTGTATACAGCCCGCTGTCCTGAATTTAAAACAGTTGAAGGACGGGAAAAAGGGATTGAACAGTTAAAAAAATATGGAATCGAAGGCCTTGTTGTTATAGGCGGAGACGGTTCTTATATGGGCGCAAAGAAACTTACTGAAATGGGTTTCCCATGTGTGGGTGTTCCCGGAACAATTGACAATGATATTCCTGGAACGGACTTGACCATTGGATTTGATACGGCCTTGAATACAGTAATCGATGCGATTGATAAAATCCGCGATACAGCCACATCCCATGAACGCACGTATGTTATTGAAGTAATGGGCCGGCATGCCGGGGATATCGCTCTATGGTCCGGTCTTGCAGGAGGAGCAGAAACCATTCTGATTCCAGAAGCGGACCATGATATGGATGATGTGGTTGCCCGATTGAAAAGGGGCCATGAGCGCGGCAAAAAGCACAGTATTATTATTGTGGCTGAAGGTGTTGGAAGCGGAGTGGAATTCGGCAAAAAGATTGAAGAAGCTACGCAATTTGAGACGAGGGTTTCCGTTCTTGGACATATTCAGCGCGGGGGCTCGCCTACTGCTGCAGACCGGGTGCTCGCAAGCCGTTTAGGTGCTTATGCTGTTGAGCTTTTGCTTGAAGGAAAAGGCGGACGATGTGTAGGAATCCAGAACAACAAACTTGTTGATCACGACATCATTGAAATCCTTGAAACGAAGCATACCGTTGATCCGAAATTGTATCAGCTTTCTCAGGAATTATCTATTTAATGCAGCCGTTTTGGTATCGTTTCCATAATAGAACTAGGAGGAATTATCTGAATGCGTAAAACAAAAATAGTTTGTACAATTGGCCCTGCAAGTGAGTCCGTTGAAAAGCTTACTGATCTGATGAATGCCGGAATGAATGTTTCCCGTCTGAACTTTTCACACGGTGATTTTGAAGAGCACGGAAACCGTATTAAAAATATCCGCGAAGCATCCAGACTTACAGGTAAGACAGTGGCAATTCTTCTGGATACAAAAGGTCCTGAAATCCGCACCCATTCTATGCAGGATGGCGCGATTGAGCTTGAGACTGGCAAAGAAATTATTGTTTCAATGAAAGAAGTAACAGGAACCACTGAGAAATTTTCGATTTCCTATGAGGGTCTTGTGGATGATGTGCATCCCGGATCGACCATTCTTCTTGATGATGGATTGATCGGCTTGGAAGTAATTGATGTGAACAAATCGGCCGGTGAAATCAGAACGAAAATTATGAACAGCGGAACGCTGAAAAATAAAAAAGGCGTTAACGTTCCAGGGGTTAGCGTTAATCTTCCTGGTATTACAGAAAAAGATGCAAAGGATATCGTTTTCGGTATCGAACAGGGCGTAGATTTCATTGCTGCCTCTTTCGTACGCCGTGCATCTGATGTGCTTGAAATCCGTGAACTGCTTGAAGAGCATAAAGCAACAGACATTCAAATCATTCCTAAAATCGAGAATCAGGAAGGCGTCGACAACATTGACGAAATCCTTGAAGTATCAGATGGACTGATGGTTGCACGGGGAGATCTAGGTGTAGAAATCCCTGCTGAAGAAGTTCCTCTTGTTCAAAAGGATCTGATCAAAAAATGCAACGCGCTTGGCAAGCCGGTTATCACAGCTACTCAAATGCTTGACAGCATGCAGCGCAATCCGCGTCCTACACGTGCGGAAGCAAGTGACGTGGCAAATGCAATCTTTGATGGCACAGATGCTATCATGCTTTCAGGTGAAACGGCTGCAGGACAATATCCGGTTGAAGCCGTTCAAACGATGCATAACATTGCATCGAGAGCTGAAACAGCACTTGATTATAAAGGAACGCTTTCAAAGCGCCGTGAGCAAACGGGAATGACGATTACAGATGCAATTGGCCAATCAGTGGCGCATACTGCGTTGAACTTGAATGTCAGTGCCGTTGTTACACCGACTGAGAGCGGACATACCGCCAGAATGATTTCGAAATACCGTCCGCAGGCACCGATTGTTGCCGTTACTTCATGTGATTCTGTATCGAGAAAACTTGCACTTGTATGGGGTGTTTTCTCTAAAACCGGCACAAAAGCAGGCTCTACTGATGAAATGCTGGAAAACGCGGTACAAGAGTCTATTCAGACAGGCATTGTAAAACACGGAGACCTAATCGTCATCACTGCTGGTGTTCCGATTGGAGAAGCCGGGACTACGAACCTAATGAAGGTTTATATTGTAGGCGACATTCTTGCGAAGGGTCAGGGAATCGGCCGTAAATCTGCATTTGGAAAAGTGGTAATTGCCAATAATGCAGAGGAAGCTTCTGCAAAAATGACAGAAGGCGCCATTCTTGTAACAAGAGGAACTGACCGTGATATGATGGATGCATTAAACAAAGCTTCTGCTCTTATTGCAGAAGAAGGCGGACTGACAAGCCATGCAGCCGTTGTGGGGCTAAGCTTGGGCATTCCTGTGATTGTAGGCGTTGAAAACGCTGCTTCCATTCTTGAAGACGGCATGGAAATTACAGTAGATGGAACACGCGGTGCGATTTACAAAGGACACGCAAGCGTCATCTAAATTGAAGAAAAAAGGGAAGGACAATCGTTCCTTCTCTTTTTTTATGGTCCACTGGAGTGGAGTAAGCGCCAGTCTTGTAAGTGGCCGCAGCAGGTAATTTCTTTCTGCCGCCTTAAGAAGCGGTTAACGGAACGTGTCCCTATTGTGGAGTGAAGGGATCTACAGGAACCTGAAACGTTTGCTTTCCCGGAGCGGAAATCCCGGTCTTGTTAGGAGGAGAAGCAATTGAGAAAAATGGTGCTTTTGCTTATTGCTGTAACAGCTATTGAAATGGTTTTTCTAATTTGGTCTGAGAGAACATTCGGTCTTTTTGCGACAATATGTTTCATTTTGGCTACAGGAATTGCCGGGGTGTGGCTGGCTAGAAGACAGGGCCTGGAAACATGGAAAAAAGCCCGGCTTAATATGAACGCAGGCTTCATTCCAGGAGAAGAGCTGGTTGATGGCATCTGCATTCTATTAGGTGCGATATTGCTCATGGCCCCGGGATTTCTTTCAGATGCAGCAGGGTTTTTACTGCTGTTTCCTGCTGCGAGGAAAAGGCTCAGGCCTTTCATATACCGGGCCGTTCAAAAAAGAATGAACAGAAACCGGATTACCATTATTAGGTGAATGAAAAAAGAACGGGCTGCATGAGGCCTGTTCTTTTGTTTGCCGGTTATTTTTGTGTGATGTATTTCCATACATCATGAAAAAGCCTCATTTTATAGATGCTTTGGATCACCACAAGGATGATCGGGCCAAGCGCCATTCCCAGGAGTCCAAAGCATTTGTATCCTGCATAAATTCCCATTAGCGTCAGGAGCGGATTTAGTCCTACTGAGCGGGAATAGATTCTCGGTTCAAGGATTTGCCTTGCTATCATAATAATAAGAAATAAAACAGTGAGGCCGCTTGCAAGCTTCGTTTGTCCTGTGAGCAGCAAATACAGGACCCATGGAACAAAAATGGTTCCTGTTCCGGCGTAAGGGATAAAGTCTGCCAAGCCTATAAACAGACTGATTGTTACGGCGTGCGGGACGCCAAGGATAAGCAGTCCGGGATAGACAGCAGCCATTGTAACGGTATTTAACAAAAGCTGGGCTTTGAGAAGTCCATTTAGTGCCCGGCCGAGTTCCAATCCGAAAAGATACAGCCGGTCGGTGACCTTCTGGGGAAGCTTCCTGTTCAAAAAAAGAATGACACGATCCCAATCCTTGCAAATAAAAAACGCAGCAATGACAATAATGATGAGGACACTTGCAGCATTGGGGATCCATAGTATAATTGCCGGTATTGCATTTAATAATGCCCTTAGTATGTTTCCTGCTTCGCTGATGAGACCATTTCCCGCCTGCTCAAGCTCCGCAATGATGGTGCTTTGCTGACTCGGGTTCAAAGCGGAAAATTGCTCTGAGATCTTCCCGATAAGCGGGGAAACCTGATAGGAGAGAATATCGTTAAATGCTCCTGACAATTGATTTAGCCAGGCGGGGAGCAGCGAAGCCGAGCGCTGTATCAACGAGATCGACTGAAGCGTCAGAAGGGCGGTTACTCCTGAAACGATGATAATCAGGATAAGCAAGATCGTACCCGAGGAAATTCCAATCGGAAGACCGGTCTTGCGATGTAGATAATCAGCCGGTTTTTTAATAAACCAGGCAAGCAGAAAGGCCAGAATAAAGGGATACATGACAGGAAATGTGAGATAAATGAAAAGAATGATGACAGCTGCCGTCCCTGCAGCAAACAATCCTCTTCCTATAGCGGTCCGAAGTCCATTCAATGAGCGGTCCTCCTTTTAAAGGAAGGTTGTACTTTATACTTACTCCGGTATTTTGCAAACATGTCAAAAAGTAAGGAGAGATGCAAATGAATCAGGCGAGTCTTTTTCTTCTCATATTATTAGGCATCGGCATTTTTGCCAAAAATCAGTCGCTGATGATCGCAGTCGGCTTTTTGCTTGCTGTCAAATGGACGGGGCTTGATGCCAGGCTATTCCCGCTTCTTCAGTCAAAAGGAATCAATTGGGGCGTGACGGTGATTACGATTGCCGTTCTGGTTCCAATTGCGACAGGTGATATCGGATTTAAACAGATGGGAGAGGCGCTGAAATCCTACTATGCGTGGATTGCCCTGGGCTCAGGAATCGCAGTGGCCCTGATTGCCAAAAACGGTGTCACGCTGCTGGCGCAGGATCCTCATATTACGGCTGCGCTTGTCCTTGGCACCATTCTGGCTGTCGCATTATTTAACGGGGTGGCTGTAGGCCCATTAATCGGAGCTGGTATTGCCTATCTTGCTATGCAGCTGGTTAAACTTTTTGGAGGGTAATGCCAGCAGGGACCCCTTCTAAAAGCGCCGGGAAAAGGATCTTTTACCCGAACTAGCTCTTTTGTTCGTAATATAGCAAATAAATGATTTTGAACAAAGGGGAATGGCTCTAAAACAGTCATTTCCCTTTTTTAAAATTTTTCCGCCAAATTTTTTTATTCGCATTTAGATGCTTTCGATTCACAAAAGTCTGATTATTGTTTATAATAGCAATAGGCTACTAAATGAATGTATGCCTTTTCAAAAGAGAGAGGATTTAATGGGAGATTTCTGATTATTTGCTTATGTGAAAATGTAAGCATTTACTTTCCGTGTGAATCGCTTTCATTAATGGCCGTTTGCTGAGCAAGCGCTCATTCATTTATGTTTGATAGAATAAGAGAAGGAATTCCTTTCTTTTAATCTTAAACAATTTTAGCATTTAGGGAAAATTGCGCAAAGGAGAGATTGGATATGACAGCAACTCGCGGTCTCGAAGGGGTAGTAGCGACTACTTCAGCAGTAAGCTCCATCATCGATGATACCCTTACATATGTGGGGTACAACATTGATGACTTGGCGGAAAATGCAACGTTTGAAGAAGTTATTTATTTGTTATGGCATGGGAAGCTTCCCACAGAGGAAGAACTGGCTGACATTAAAAAACTGCTTGCTGATAACGCAGGCATCCCTCATCAAATCATTGAACATTTTAAACAGTATCCGATTTCTGAGGTTCATCCGATGGCAGCGATCCGTACGGCTGTTTCCATGCTTGGTCTTTTTGATCCGGATGCGGACGATATGTCCAAAGAAGCGAATTACCGGAAAGCAATTTGCCTTCAGGCTAAACTTCCGACTCTTGTAACGGCATTCAGCCGAATCCGCAAAGGTCTTTCACCAGTTGAACCGCGCCCGGATTACGGAATTGCAGCGAATTTCCTTTATACACTTACGGGAGAAGAGCCAAGCCACGTGGCGGTTGAAGCATTCAATAAAGCACTGGTGCTTCACGCTGATCATGAACTGAATGCTTCCACTTTTACAGCACGTGTATGTGTAGCCACCCTGTCGGATATTTACTCCGGCGTAACCGCTGCAATCGGTGCACTGAAAGGTCCTCTTCACGGCGGAGCAAACGAGGCTGTTATGAAGATGCTGACCGAAATTGGGGATGTGGAGAATGCAGAATCATACATCCAGGCTAAACTTTCACGCAAAGAGAAAATCATGGGATTCGGGCATCGCGTATACCGCAATGGTGACCCGCGTGCCAAGCATCTGAGAGAAATGTCTCAAAAGCTTTCAAATCTTACAGGAGAGAGCAAGTGGTATGATATGTCCCTTAAAGTGGAGGAAATTGTCACTTCAGAAAAAAATCTTCCTCCAAATGTGGACTTCTACTCTGCATCTGTGTATCACAGTCTTGGAATTGACCATGATCTGTTTACGCCAATTTTTGCAGTCAGCCGTGTTTCAGGATGGCTTGCACATATCCTTGAGCAATATGAAAACAACCGCTTAATCCGTCCGCGCGCTGATTATATCGGACCTGATAAACAGCGGTATGTACCAATTGAAGAGCGTTAATTAAGCAGTAAACCGGAAGACGGGAACTGAATTTCATACATTCAGCTGCCGGAAAGAGGTTTAGAGGTTGACTGAAAAGTTAACCTCTTTTACCATTTTATTGTTGGCACAATACATAAACTGGAGGTAAGAAACATGACAAACGGTGAAAAAATTACAGTATCTAATGGTGTATTGAACGTACCTGATCAGCCGATTATCCCTTACATTGAAGGAGACGGAATTGGTCCGGACATCTGGGCATCTGCATCCCGCGTAATGGAAGCAGCTGTGGAAAAAGCATACAACGGCGAAAAGAAAATCGTCTGGAAGGAAGTACTGGCAGGGGAAAAAGCATTTAATGCTACAGGCAGCTGGCTTCCGGAAGAAACACTTGATGCCATCCGTGAATACATGATTGCTATTAAAGGACCGCTTACAACTCCGGTTGGAGGAGGAATCCGTTCTCTTAACGTTGCTCTTCGCCAGGAGCTTGATCTTTTCACGTGCCTAAGACCCGTACGCTATTTCAACGGTGTGCCTTCTCCGGTTAAACGCCCTGAAGATACGGATATGGTGATTTTCCGTGAAAATACGGAAGATATCTATGCAGGGATTGAATATGCAAACGGTTCTGATGAAGTGAAAAAATTGATTTCTTTCCTGCAAAATGAGATGGGTGTAAATAAAATCCGTTTCCCTGAAACTTCAGGAATTGGAATTAAGCCTGTTTCCCAAGAGGGTACTTCCCGTCTGGTGCGCGCTGCCATCCAGTATGCTTTGGACCAGGGACGCAAATCTGTAACTCTTGTACACAAAGGAAACATTATGAAGTACACAGAAGGCGCATTTAAAAACTGGGGCTATGAATTGGCAGAAAAAGAATTCGGCGATAAAGTATTCACTTGGGCTGAATATGATAGAATTGTAGAAAAAGAAGGCAAGGATGCTGCGAATACAGCTCAAAGCGAAGCAGAGGCGGCAGGCAAAATTATTGTGAAGGATTCCATCGCGGATATTTTCCTTCAGCAAATTCTTACTCGTCCAAGCGAATTTGATGTCGTTGCAACGATGAACCTGAATGGAGATTATATCTCTGATGCACTTGCTGCACAGGTGGGAGGAATCGGTATTGCTCCTGGAGCCAACATCAACTACGAAACTGGACATGCAATTTTCGAAGCTACACATGGAACAGCACCAAAATATGCAGGCCTGGATAAAGTGAATCCTTCATCCGTTCTTCTTTCAGGAGTGCTTATGCTTGAACACCTTGGCTGGAACGAAGCAGCGGATCTTGTGATCAAATCTGTTGAAAAAACCATCGCTTCTAAAGTTGTGACATATGACTTTGCCCGCCTTATGGATGGTGCCACTGAAGTGAAATGTTCTCAATTTGGAGACGAGCTCATTAAAAACATGGGGTAATAAATAAATAAATAGAGCCAGGCAATACCAATCAGGGTATTGCCTGGTTTTATATGATACACTAATCGTTCTGAATACTTTATCGTATAGGAGATGGGTAAAATGAACAAACGCAAAAAGATTTCCGTCATCGGAGCAGGCTTTACCGGGGCAACAACGGCTTTCCTTCTTGCCGCCAAAGAACTGGGTGATGTTGTCTTAGTAGATATTCCGCAGATGGAAAACCCTACAAAAGGGAAGGCTCTTGATATGCTCGAAGCGAGCCCGGTCATGGGATTTGATGCAAATATTACGGGAACATCCAGCTATGAAGATACGGCAGACTCTGATGTAGTTGTCATTACTGCAGGAATTGCAAGAAAACCCGGTATGAGCAGAGATGATCTCGTTGCCACAAACGAAAAGATTATGAGAAGCGTGACAAAGGAAATTGCGAAATATTCTCCGGAGTGTACGATTATTGTGTTAACGAACCCTGTTGATGCTATGACATATGCGGTATTTACAGAATCCGGTTTTCCTAAAAACCGGGTAATCGGGCAATCCGGCGTTTTGGATACAGCTCGTTTCCGGACATTTGTAGCACAGGAGCTGAAGCTCTCAGTTAAGGATGTAACAGGATTTGTTCTTGGAGGCCATGGAGATGATATGGTTCCGCTTGTAAGGTACTCTTATGCGGGGGGCATTCCGCTCGAAACACTCCTTTCCAAAGACCGTTTGGATGCAATCGTGGAAAGAACGCGCAAGGGCGGGGGAGAGATTGTCAATCTTTTAGGGAACGGCAGCGCTTATTACGCTCCGGCAGCTTCCCTTGTTGAAATGACAGAGGCAATTGTAAAAGACCAGCGCCGTGTAATCCCCGCTATTGCCTATCTGGAAGGCGAATATGGCTATGATGGAATTTATCTTGGGGTTCCGGCAGTCCTAGGCAAGAACGGATTAGAGAAAATTATCGAGCTGGAACTGACAGAAGAAGAAAAGGCAGCCCTGAACAAATCGGCTGAATCGGTTAAAAACGTGATGAAAGTTTTAGCAGATTAATAGATAATAGCTGGAATTGGGGGAACCCCAATTCCTTTTATTAAATGGAGATGGCGGAAACTTGCTATTCAGCTCTTTAGCAAAGAAGGCAGCCTCCCGGAAAGAGCCAGCGGAAACCCTCTGGCGGGTATAGATGAGAAGGATTCATGCCTGCCGGGTTCTGGGAAATCGATCGCGGGAGTAAGCAGTCAGATTCAGCCAGCCAGCACTAAAATGTAAGCGATTTCTTTTTTTTTAGGGGGGAGGATCTGTTATGGTTTTAGGCAAAAAAAGAAAGCTTGGCAGACCGATTGAAGAAATTAAAGCAGGGGAAAAGCTGACTTTAAGTGAAAAAATGGAAGACAAAGATCTCCTTCTGTATCTGGGGCTTACCAATGATGCCAATCCGCTCTATATCCAGCATGATTATGCTTCACAGACGCCCTTTAAAAAGCCGATTGTTCCGGCCGTTATGCTCTCCGGTTTTGTAACATCCGCTATTTCAAAATATTTTCCCGGACCAGGCAGTCATGTTACAAAGCAGCAGCTCGATTTTCACTTGCCTGTCTATCATTATGAAAACGTGAAGTTTTTCTTCGAGGTGAAGGATTCTAATCTGGATGCAGGAAGAATTCTTGTATCGGTCGAAGGCTTCAATGAAAAAGAAAGTCTTGCATTATCGGGGACGCTGGAAGTTATTCCTCCTGCCTATTCCAATTCGGATCATGGACAAGCTTTTGAAAATTTTTAAATCGCGGTGCTGATCTTCCGCACCAGGCAATGGGAGCAGAAAGCGAACGTTTGCAGCGGGAATCAAACAGCCAAAATATAACAGAGCAAAAAAGAATAAGACGTATTAAAACAGTTTGATGAAACGATATCAGGCTGTTTTTTTTTGCTTTTTATTAGTCTTAAGCCCTCCTTATGCAAAAAATATCTGTCCAACTTGCATCTGCCCCTTTTGTAGGAACCGTTTCTTTGACTATAATAGAAGGGATGGCAGTAAGCCATGGAGGAAAATACGATTTGGAGGCCTTTATGAGTAAGAAGATTCTAGTAGTGGATGACGAACATTCCATTTTAACTTTACTTCAATATAATCTTGAACAATCGGGCTATGAAGTTATGACGGCCATGGATGGCAGTGAAGCCCTTCATAAAGGTCTGACGGAATCTCCGGACTTAATGGTGCTTGACTTGATGCTTCCTAAAATGGATGGCATTGAAGTGTGCAAGCAGCTCCGTCAGCAAAAAGTGATGGTGCCGATTTTGATGCTGACTGCCAAAGATGATGAATTTGATAAAGTTCTGGGTCTTGAGCTTGGTGCCGATGATTATATGACGAAACCTTTCAGCCCGAGAGAAGTTGTAGCGAGAATCAAGGCCATTTTAAGGAGGACCCAATTTTTAACGGAGACTGAGACGAAGGAAGAACCTGAATCCTCGGAGAAAATCAGGATTGGCGATCTTAAAATTCTTCCGGAGCACTATGAGGCCTACTATAGCCAGGAGCGTTTAGAACTTACACCGAAGGAATTTGAACTTCTTGTTTATCTTGCCCGCCATAAAGGCAGGGTTTTAACAAGGGATCAGCTCCTCAGTGCGGTATGGAACTATGATTTTGCCGGTGATACACGGATTGTAGATGTACATATAAGCCATCTAAGAGAAAAGATTGAACGAAATACGAAGAAACCTCTTTATATTAAAACGATTCGGGGACTTGGGTATAAGCTTGAGGAGCCAAAGGCGGATGAATAAGTTCCGTTCCCGCCTGCTATTTGCACTCATAACCTTAATCATTTCGGTTTTAGTGGGGCTGGGGCTTCTTCTTGGACAGATTTTCAACAGCTATTACGTGGATACATTTAAAGAAAGAATTGAAAAAGAAACAAGACTGATGCAGCTTCTAATTTCTGAAGCAGGTATCCAATCGGACAACATGCCGGCCCTTCTTCAGCAGGCGAGCAGCCATACAGGCGCACATATAACTGTATTAAATGAGAGCGGAAGGGTACTGTATGACGCCGGAAAAACGAACGGGAATGAAAAACAGCTGGCAAAGGAAGCCCTGGCCAAATTAAAAAAAGTGAAGAAGGACCCCCGCATCAGCGGACAGGGAGACGGTCTTTATTATTATGGCGTCGCGATTGGGGACCAGGGTAAAAAAAATGCTTATCTCGTTCTAAGCACTCCGATTGAATCGCTTAAACAGGTGAATCAGCAGATCTGGGGTCTTCTTGCCACAAGCCTCGGCCTTTCTCTTATCGTCATCCTGCTCCTGGGCTTCAGGATTACATCGCAGTATACAAAGCCGATTGAAAGTGCGACAAAGGTTGCAATGGAGCTTGCTAAAGGGAACTATAAAGCGAGGACGTTTGAGGACCATATGGATGAGACAGGCATGCTCAGCCAGTCGATCAATATTCTGGCAAGGAACCTTCAGGACATGACACGTGCCCAGGAGATGCAGAAGGACCGTCTTGAAACGCTGATCGAGAATATGGGGAGCGGGCTGATTTTAATTGATGGAAGAGGCTATATCAATCTAGTCAACCGTGCCTATAAGGAAACGTTTCATGCTGATGCAGAAAATTTTCTTTACAGGCTCTATTATGACGCCTTTGAGCATAAAGAAATTGTAGATATCGTGGAAGAAATTTTCATGACGGAAGTACGTTTGCGAAGACAGCTTCATATGTCCATCGGAATTGACCGGAGGCATTTTGAAATATACGGGGCCCCCATTATCGGAACGAATGATGAGTGGAAAGGGATTGTCCTTGTTTTCCATGATATTACCGAATTGAAGAAGCTGGAACAGATGAGGAAGGACTTTGTCGCAAATGTATCGCACGAGCTTAAAACCCCTATCACATCCATCAAGGGATTTTCTGAAACGCTATTGGACGGTGCGATGTCTGACAAGCAGACTCTGGAATATTTCCTTTCCATTATTTTGAAGGAAAGCGACCGGCTTCAATCCCTTATTCAGGATTTGCTTGATTTGTCCAAAATTGAACAGCAGGCATTTAAGCTTACCTTCAATGACTGCAATCTTCACGAAATTATGGATGATATTGTTGCCATTCTATCAAGTAAGGCAGAAGAAAAAGAAATTACGCTGCTGGCTGAAAGTGAAGCAGACGTAATTCCAGCCATCGGGGATGTTTACCGGATTAAGCAAATCTTTATCAATCTGATTAACAATGCCTTAACTTACACGCCAAAAGGCGGGTCCGTCCATATTACGCTCCGGAATGGAAAAGATCACGCCATCGTTACGGTCGCAGATACGGGGATCGGAATCAGCGAAGATGAAATTCCGAGAATCTTTGAGCGCTTCTATAGAGTGGATAAAGCAAGAAGCAGAAACTCTGGCGGAACCGGGCTTGGACTGGCAATCGTTAAGCATCTTGTCGAAGCACACAGGGGACAAATCCATGTAACGAGCCAAGTTGGCAAAGGCACGACCTTCACTGTTAAGTTCAATAAAAGAGAAATAACAGAGTAGTTTTACAATACCTTTACAAGGTATTTATTCTTTCTTAACATATTACTGATAAGATAATTAGTGAAAACCCCTTCATCCAAGGAGCCAATTTTTTAGGACGAAAGCATACACGCTTTCGTCCCTTTTTTTTATGGATTCACACAAAATTCCATAATATGAAACTTTTGTGTTACATAAACGTAAGTAATGTATACACAGAATGACAGGGGGGCACTAGGCATGACACTTAAAAGGCTGTATGCACTGACGGGTCTGGCAGCAGCGATTGCAGCAGCACTGATCCTCGCTTTTACGACATGGTTCACTGTAGATGAATCGGACCAGGCCGTCATTATGACGCTCGGTGAAGTTCAGGAAACCGTCACCGAATCCGGCTTGCACATGAAATGGCCGTGGCCGATTCAAAAGGTGGAAAAACTTTCGAAAGAAACATTCAGTCTGCAGTTCGGGTACAAGGAAAAGGATGGGAAAGTAGAGGATTTTCCTGCAGAAACAAAGATGATTACAGGCGATGAGAACATTGTTCTTGCTGATATGGTGGTTCAGTGGAAAATTTCCGATCCGAAAAAGTTCTTATTTTCGTCAGCAGAACCGGAGGAAATTTTGTATGATTCTACTTCCTCTTCACTGAGAAGCATCATCGGCGGATCAAAAATTGATGATGCCCTTACTTCAGGGAAAGCCGACATTGAAAAAGAAGTACAGAAGCTGCTGGGAGAGCTGATGAAGAAATACGATATCGGCATATCCATCTTAGCGGTAAAGCTCCAGGATGTTGATTTGCCGAATGAAGAAGTAAGAAAATCCTTTACCAATGTAACGGATGCCCGCGAAACAATGAATACGAAGATAAATGAAGCAAAAAAATATGAGAATCAGAAACGGGAAGAAGCACTTGGAGAAAAAGATGCCATCATTTCCAAGGCTCAGGGAGATAAAACGGCGAGAATTCAGAAAGCGATTGGAGAAACATCAAAGTTTAACGCGCTTTACTCCGAGTATCGCAATGCAAAAGAAATCACCCAAAAGCGGCTTATCTTGGAGACGATTGACCAGGTTCTCCCTGGGGCTCAAATCTATATTATGAAAGATGACGGCAATACAATGAAGTATCTTCCGATTATGGATCCGGGCAAAGGGGCGCAGACGGCTCCTCCGGCTGCAGAGCAGAATCCGGCACCAGCGAAAGGAAGTGAGACAAATGGCCAATGAGAACATTGTGAACTTTAAAGAAAGACTGCCGGGCGGCTATTCAAAATTCATCCGGTTTGGATTGTTTCTGATAGGATGCATCGTCCTCCTTATTGCGGTATTCTCAAGTGTTTTTATTGTTCAGGAAAATGAATACAAAGTCGTCCGCCAATTCGGCGAAGTTGTCAATATTATTGAAAAACCGGGATTGCATACAAAAATTCCGCTTGTCCAGAGTGTTTCTTCTCTCCCGAAATATCAGATGACCTATGATGTAAAAGAAGCGGAAATCAATACGAAGGATAAAAAGAGGATGATTATTGACAACTATGCCGTTTGGAAAATAGAAGATCCAAAGAAAATGATTTCGAATGCCCGCAACATGGTGAATGCAGAAGCGAAAATGGCGGAGTTTGTTTTTTCCTCCATTCGTTCTGAACTCGGTCAGCTGAATTATGATGAAATCATCAACGATGAGAAATCTTCCAGAGGGAGCCTGAACGATAAAGTAACCGCACTAGTCAATGAGGCGCTTGAGCGGGACCAATACGGAATTACCGTAACCGATGTAAGGATCAAGAGAACGGACCTGCCGGAGGCAAATGAAAAATCGGTATATACGAGAATGATTTCAGAGCGGGATTCCACGGCGCAGGAGTATTTATCAAAAGGCGATGCGGATAAAAACAGAATGACAGCGAAAGCAGATAAGCTCGTCAAAGAGACCATTGCCAAGGCCGAATCAGAAGCGGATGTAATCCGGGGCCAGGGAGAACAGGAAGCCGCTAAAATATATAACAAAGCGTACTCCGCTGACTCAGGCTTCTACGGCTTGTACCGCACATTGGAATCGTATAAGAAAACAATTGACGGAGAAACGGTCATCATTATCCCGTTTGATTCTCCCTATGCGCAAACACTCTTAGGAAAGACCAACTGAATACAAGGCCGCCATTTTTCTTTCCGCATACACTCATGATAGAATATGAGGAAGAATAAGGCGGCTTTTTTCTGTAGCTGATTATTACATTCAAGGCGCTAGCGCTTTAAGGAGGAAGAAATTTGGACAGGAAAAAACTAGTCCTCATTGACGGAAACAGTATTGCATACCGGGCATTTTTTGCCTTGCCTCTTCTGAATAACGATAAAGGTGTACATACAAATGCGATCTATGGCTTTACGATGATTTTAATGAAAATTTTAGAAGAAGAAAATCCTACGCATATGCTTGTGGCGTTTGACGCAGGGAAAACGACATTTCGCCACAAAACGTATTCGGAGTACAAAGGCGGCAGACAAAAAACACCGCCTGAGCTGTCAGAACAGTTCCCGTTTATTCATGAGCTTCTTGATGTCTATCATATCCCCCGCTATCAGCTGGAGAATTATGAAGCGGACGATATTATCGGCACCCTTTCCAAAGCGGCGGAAGAAGAAGGCTTTGAAGTGAAGGTTATTTCGGGGGACAAGGATTTAACACAGCTTTCGAGTCCTCGTGTGACCGTTTCCATAACTAAAAAAGGGATTACAGATGTAGACTCCTACACTCCAGCGTTTATTGAAGAAAAATATGGTCTGACTCCAGCCCAGATTATTGATATGAAAGGACTGATGGGAGACAGCTCCGATAATATACCGGGTGTTCAGGGAGTAGGGGAAAAAACAGCCATTAAGCTGCTAAAGGAATTCGGCACGGTCGAAAATGTACTGGATTCACTTGATCAGCTGAAAGGAAAGCTGAAGGAGAGACTTGAAACCCATCGGGAAGAGGCGGTTATGAGCAAGCAGCTCGCAACCATTAACCGGGAAAGCCCGATCACGATTTCTCTGGAGGATATCAGCTACAGCGGCTATAATCCACAGGAGGTGCTGCCTGTATTCCGGGAGCTTGGATTTAAAACGCTGATCGACAAGTTTGATACGGGATTGGAAACGGAAGAACAGGAGGAAGTGGAAGAGCTCTCTTATACGGCAGCAGATGAGGTTACAGGAGAGATGCTTGTTGAGGATTCTGTTTTAATCGTTGAGGTATGGAATGAAAACTATCACCGCAGCGATATAGCAGGCTTTGCCATCATTAACGAAAATGGCCGTTTCTATCTTCCTTTTGAACTGGCTATGAATTCCGCAGCGTTTAAAGAATGGGCGGAAGATGAGACGATGAGGAAAACGGTATTCGATGCAAAGCGTTCGGCTGTTGCTCTCAAATGGAAAGGAATCGAGCTTGCAGGGATAGATTTCGATGTGCTGCTGGCCTCTTATATCCTAGATGCTTCTCAAACGATTGAAGATGTAGCCGGTTTGGCTAAAATGAAGGGAATTACCGGAGCGAGAACGGATGAATCCGTTTACAGCAAAGGGGCCAAACGCAAGCTGCCTGATGAGGATGTACTGGCGGATCATCTCGTCCGCAAAGGGGAGGCCATCCGCAAACTGAGCAGTTCTCTGGAAGACAGCCTTCGTGAGAATGGCCAATATGAGCTCTATCATGATCTGGAAATGCCGCTTGCCATTATTCTTGCTAAAATGGAAGCCCTCGGTGTGAAAGTGGATGTCAGCAAATTAAAGGAGATGGGGGCGGATTTAACCCAGCAGCTGCAGGCGCTTGAAAATAAAATACATGGCCTGGCAGGGGAATCGTTTAATATCAACTCTCCTAAACAGCTTGGTGTCATCTTATTTGAAAAATTGGAACTGCCGCCGGTGAAGAAAACCAAAACGGGTTACTCTACGTCAGCAGATGTCCTGGAAAAGCTTGCTGACCGCCATGAAATCGTCGGGCAAATTTTATTATACAGACAGCTGGGGAAACTCCAGTCTACTTATATAGAGGGGCTGCTGAAAGTTGTTCACGAGGATACACATAAAGTGCATACCCGCTTCAACCAGGCTCTGACACAAACAGGCCGTTTAAGCTCGACTGATCCCAATCTGCAAAATATCCCCATCCGCCTGGAAGAGGGGAGAAAAATACGGGAAGCATTTGTTCCCTCAAAAGAAGGATGGGTCATCTTTGCTGCCGATTATTCTCAGATTGAGTTAAGGGTGCTTGCCCACATAGCCCAGGATAAGAATCTGATGGAAGCATTCAGGAATGACATGGACGTCCATACAAAAACAGCGATGGATGTTTTCCATGTAGGTGTAGATGAAGTGACTTCCAATATGAGAAGACAGGCAAAGGCCGTTAACTTCGGAATTGTATATGGAATCAGTGATTACGGCCTTTCTCAAAGCCTGGGGATAACAAGGAAAGAAGCGGGCGAATTCATCAGCCGATACCTGGAAAGCTTTGAAGGCGTAAAAGAGTATATGGATGATATTGTAAGGGAAGCGAAGCAGAAAGGGTATGTGTCCACATTGCTTCAGCGCAGGCGCTACCTTCCTGAAATTACGAGCCGGAACTTCAATCTCCGCGGTTTCGCCGAACGGACAGCGATGAATACACCGATACAGGGAAGTGCAGCGGATATTATAAAAAAAGCAATGATCGATATGGCGAGAGAATTGGACGAACAGGGACTCCAAACGAATCTTCTTCTTCAAGTTCATGATGAATTGATCTTTGAAGCACCGCCGGAGGAAATTGAAGTGCTGAAAAAATTGGTCCCTCAAGTGATGGAGCATGCTGTGGAATTGGACGTGCCATTGAAAGTGGACTATGCATACGGAGATTCCTGGTATGATGCCAAGTAACAAAAGGATGTGAGACTGTGCCTGAATTGCCGGAAGTTGAAACCGTCAGAAGAACGCTTATAGAATTAGTAAAAGGAAAAACCATCGCAGAGATTGATGTACGGTGGCCTAAAATGATTAAAAAACCGGATGATGTCTTTCAATTCCAGGATGCATTGAAAGGACAAGTCATTCGCGATATAGGGAGAAGAGGGAAGTTTCTGATGTTCTCCCTCGATGATTATGTGCTCGTTTCCCATCTGAGAATGGAAGGGAAATACGGCCTTTACAGGGACGAAGAAGAGCCAGGCAAGCACACACACGTCATCTTCCGGTTTGGGGATGGTACCCATTTGCGCTATGACGATGTCCGCAAGTTCGGAACGATGCATCTTTTTGAAAAAGGAAAGGAGCAGCACGATCTCCCGCTGTCCCAGCTTGGACCTGAACCATTCTCAAATGAATTTTCTGCAGATTACCTTGCAGATATACTTTCAAGGACGAACCGGATGATCAAAGTGGTGCTTCTTGATCAGCGTGTAGTGACAGGACTGGGAAATATCTATGTGGACGAGGCTTTGTTCAGAGCACGGCTCCATCCGGAAAAGCCCGCAAAGGAACTGTCAATAAACGAAGTTCATGATCTCAAAGAGAGCATCATTTCCACTTTGGGGGAAGCAGTGGAACAAGGCGGGAGCACGATACGGTCTTATGTTAACTCTCAGGGGAAAACCGGCATGTTTCAGCTTCAGCTTTTCGTCTACGGAAGAAAAGCAGAGCCATGCAAAGTATGCGGAACGGCCATCGAGAAAAAGACAGTGGGCGGAAGAGGGACCCATTACTGTCCGAACTGTCAGCTTCTTGATCCCGGTATCAGTGCGAATACTTAAAGAGATAAGCTGTCGTCACTTTTGATGGGCGGATGTCATATAATGCAGAAGAACCGAACGGAAGGGGCCTCTGCCATCTATGACATCCATATCCCTCTTTATCATGGCTTTTGCCGTTAGTCTGGACAGTTTTTCAGTTGGATTCAGCTACGGATTAAAGAAAATGAAAATTCCATTTAAGTCGCTGCTGATTATTGCTTTGTGCTCCGCCTTCAGTTTGCTGGCAGCCATGCTTACAGGGCATTTGCTGAGCTCATTTATTGATCCAGAATGGACGAAGAGAATGGGCGGACTCATTCTGATTGGAATCGGAGCCTGGGTGCTTTATCAATTTTTCAGGCCTTCCAAAGACCTTACAAAAGAAGAGCGGGAGAAAACACTTTTTAATCTGGAAATTAAATCATTGGGAATTGTCATCCATATACTTAAACGGCCATCCACAGCAGACTTGGACGGTTCGGGGCATATTACAGGAATTGAAGCTTTGCTGCTTGGAGCAGCTTTGTCCTTT